>JBBEEK010000149.1:0-15438 GCA_040880825.1 Chthoniobacterales bacterium | reverse complement strand
GTCTTCCGGCGCGGGCTCAGAGCGCGGGCCGCTTTGGCCACATCGCCCGGAACATCCACGCCGACCGAAGCGCGTTTGACCACGATGACACCGATGGCCACGCCGTGTTCCAAGGCACGGAGTTGCTCGAGCTTTTCCGCCATTTCCAGCGGGGTCGGTTTCCATTTCACAAAATCGAGCAGCACCTTACGCCGGTAGCCGTAGATCCCTTGATGGCGCAGATATTTGATCCCGCCGCCTTCGTCGCGGTCGTGCGGGATGACGCTGCGCGAGAAATAAAGCGCGCGGCCGGCGAGATCGGTGACGACCTTGACCACGTTCGGGTCACGAATGTCGGATGGGTCGGTGATGGAATGGGCTGCGGTGACCATGCCGAGCTTGGGATCATCCTGCAGCTCCTTGACGAGACGATCGATGGTCGAAGGTGCGATGTCGGGTTCGTCGCCTTGCACGTTGAGGATGATGGATGCGGATTTCAGTCGGGCCGCCACTTCGGCCAGACGGTCGGTGCCGGTCGGGTGGGTCGGCGAGGTGAGCGCGACTTCGGCGCCAAACCCGAAGGCGACTTCGGCGATGCGCATGTCGTCGGTGGCGACAATGACGCGGCTGATGAGTTTGGCCCGGCCGGCGCGTTCCCAGACATGTTGCACGAGCGGTTTGCCGCGCAGTTCGACCAGCGGTTTGCCGGGGAAGCGCGTCGAGGCCCAGCGGGCAGGAATGATGGCGGTTACGGCAGACATAAAGATGTGGCGCACTTTTCCCACCACCCGGTAGGGACGGCTGGCCCTAGCCGTCCGTTCACCTGCGAAAGAAGCAGCGGCCCGCCGGGGCCTCCGGCTCGTAAAGCTCGCCTACGCCACGAAGAGCCAGCGGGCCCTACCGCGGAAGGCAGCACACGACGGGAAACTGCCCTCACGTCGCGCATCCGGCCTCCTGCAGAATAAAGTCCGCGGCGCAGCCGATATCCGGCACAACGGCGTCGGCTCCGCAACCGGGGTGATCTTTGCCGTGACCGGTTTCCACCAGCACGGTGCGCAGTCCGGCATTCCGGCCGCATTCGATGTCGGACGTTTTGTCGCCGACCATCCACGAGCGCGTGAGATCGAGTCCGTGGTCGCGCGCCGCTTCTTCCAGCATGGCGATGGACGGCTTGCGGCGCGTGCTCGGCTGGTCCGGCGTGCTCTCGTCGTAATACGTCGCGGTGATTTTGGCCGGCTGAAGTTGCCAGAGCACTTCTTCGTGCACGCGATCGTAGTCTTCGCGCGTGAAATAACCGCGGCCGATACCGCTCTGGTTGGTCACAATGACGAGCGCGAAACCGGCATCGGACAATTTCATGAGCACTTCGGACGCGCCGTCGATGGCGCGGACCTGCGAGGGATTCGCGCAATAGTGCACCTCGTGGATGAGGGTGCCGTCGCGGTCGAAAAAGACGGCGGGACGCTCAGCGGGCATGGTTTTCGAAACTGGCCAGGAGTTCGTCGGGCGTCAGGGTGGCGGTGCCGAGTTTGCCGACGACCACGCCGCTGGCATGGTTGGCGATCTCGGAAGCCTCGACCGGCGTGGCGCCGGCGCAAAGCGCCAAGGTGTAGAGCGATATGGCCGTGTCACCCGCACCGGAAACATCGAAGACCTCCCGGGCGCGTGTCGGCGTGTGATGCCGCGCGCCATCCTTGGTGAAGAGCAGCATGCCGAGTTCGCTCAGCGTGACGAGCAACTGGTCGGCCTCCCACTTGCCCAGCAGCGTTTCGCAGGCCCGGAGCAGAGCTTTGTCCTCGAGCGGATGCGAGACAGGGTCACTCCACGGCAGCCCCGCGGCGGCGAAGGCCTCGTGCCGGTTGGGTTTGACCACCGTGGCCGCGCGCCACGAGAGCGGATTGCCGGCATTCGGGTCGACCGCCACGAGGCAACCGGCCGCGCGCGCGCGGTTGATGATCTCCGTGGCCAAGTCCTGATCGAGCATCCCCTTGCCGTAGTCTTCCAAAATCACGCCATCGGTCCGCGGCAAGGCCGCATCGAGCGCGGCGAGCAGCGCTTGGCGCTGGGCCGGACCCGCCGGTTGGACCAGCTCGCGGTCGACCCGCACGACCTGCTGGGTGCGGGCGATGATGCGTGTCTTGACCGTGGTCGGGCCCGTCCGCGTCACCACGCCGTCCGTCCCGATCCCCCCGGCCGCCAGCAACTCGCGCAGACGCGCCCCGGCGGCATCCTCGCCGGCCAGCCCGAGCACGGACGCATGGGGGGTGAATTCGCGGAGGTTCCGCGCCACGTTGGCCGCCCCGCCCGGGTAACACGTCTCGCGGTCCACCGCCACCACCGGCACCGGCGCTTCGGGCGAAATACGCGACACTTTGCCCCAAATGAACTCGTCGAGCATCAGGTCGCCGGCCACCAAGACACGGCAGCCGGACATCCCTCCGATGATTTCCTGCACGCGCGCGGCGCTGGGCACTTGTTCCACGACTGGCTTTTTATGCTTTATCTTGCCCCTCCCCCAAGTGAAATTTCTCCTAACCGTGATCCCGCGCCTTCTTTTCTTCCTCCTGCTCGGCCTGTCCGCCGCCGTCGCGCAGAAGCCGGCCAAAACCATCGACCTCGGGCAATTCCCCGCCGAGACCATCGACAACGTCGTCGTCCCCGTCCCCAGCGAAATCTTCACCGTCCTCGACAAACTCGGCAACCCCAACTGGCGGGCCGAACTCGGACCGAAGAAAACCTACCCGCCCAGCCCGAACCGCGCCCAAGTCGCCCTCCTCCTCGGCACCATCATCGCCGACGGCTTCGTCGCGGTGGAGGCCGAGGACAGCGAGAGGGTCAAAGAAATCGGCCGCAACGTCCTGACCCTCGCCGAGGCCATCAACGTCCGCAAATCCGTCGTGGCCCGCAGCAACAGCATCGTGGAAAAAGCCGATGCCCGCCAATGGAACGCCGTCCGTCGAGAATTCGACGGCGCCCTGCAGGACGTCAACCGCGCCATGGTCGAGCTCAACGACGCGCAGCTCGCCCAACTGGTCAGCCTCGGCGGCTGGCTGCGCGGCACCGAGGTCCTCACCTCGATCGTGAAGGAAAAATATTCACGCGACCGCGCCGAGCTGCTCTACCAGCCGATGCTCGTCGACTACTTCAGCCGCCAGCTCGACCGCATGAGCCCGCGCCTGCGCCGCAACCAGCTGGTCGGTGAAATCCGCAACGCCCTCGGCCGCATCGGCCCGCTCATCAAAAAATCCCCGGCCAACGACATTTCTCTCGAGACCGTCGCCGAGATCAACGGCCTCTCGGTCAAGATGGTCGAACTCATCCGCGCCAAAGCCGGCTGACCATGAAACTACTTCCCCTTACCCTCCGCGGCCCCTTCGCCGCCCTGGCGCTGCTGCTCACCGCGCCCGCGGTCTGGGCCTACGTCAACGACGCCCTCTCCTTCGCCTACGAAGCGGCCAACCCCTACGCCCAGCGCGGCTGGATCATCCGCGAGGACGCCTGGGGCGGCGACCTCGGTGAAGGCGACAAAAAAGCCATGACCGCCCAGCTTTTCCGCGGCAACAACTACATGTTCTTCCTCGCCACCGACGTCGACGGCGCCTCCCTGCGGGTCAACATCTACGACGCCGATGGCAACCTGGCCGAAGGCAAATCGTGGCAGCGCGGACGTTTCGCCTACGCCGAAGTCAAACCCCGCTCGACCGGAACCTACTACGCCATCGTCGAAATCATTTCCTCCCCCGAGGAACGCACCGGCTGGGCTCTGGTCTACGGATTCCAGCGGAAATGACCGCTTGATGGAGAGCACCACGCTTCAATTTGACAACGCCCGGGCGGCCGCCGCGCTCTATCACCACGATGAGCGTTTGCTCCGCGAGATGGAACAACGCCTCGGCGTGCAAGTCGCCGCCCGCGAAGGCTGGATCCGCATCGAGGGGCCCGGGGACAACACCGGCCGCGCCGCGCAGGTCTTCACCCAACTCGACGAAGCCCGCCGCGGTGGCGCCGTCATCGGCAAACAGGAATTCCGCTACGCCCTCCAATCCGCCGAGGAAGGCGCGACCAACGGCAGCATCACCGAACTGGCCGCCGAACGTATCGTCTGCTCCCCGCGCAAAGCGCCCGTCATTCCCAAGACGCCCGGCCAGCGTGACTACGTCCGCGCCATCCGCGAACATGACGTCGTCTTCGGCGTCGGCCCTGCCGGCACAGGCAAGACCTACCTGGCCATGGCCATGGCCGTGGCCGCGCTGAAAAAAGAACAAGTCAGCCGTATCGTCCTGACCCGCCCGGCCGTCGAGGCCGGCGAAGCCCTCGGTTTCCTGCCCGGCGCCCTCGAGGAAAAAATCCTGCCGTATCTCCGGCCGCTCTACGACGCGCTTTATGACATGCTGGAGACGGATGAGATCCAGAAGTTCATGGACCGCGGGATCATCGAGATCGCCCCGCTGGCCTACATGCGCGGGCGCACCCTCAACCATTCCTTCGTTGTCCTCGACGAAGCCCAGAACACCACCGCCGAGCAAATGTTCATGTTCCTCACGCGGTTGGGCAACGAGTCAAAGTGCGTCATCACCGGCGACCGCACCCAAATCGATCTCCCGCGCCACAAACGCTCCGGCCTGCTGGAGGCCGTGGAGATCCTGCAAAATGTCGAAGGCCTCGACATCTGCCACCTCAGCCGCAAAGACGTCGTCCGCCACCCGCTCGTGCAAAAAATCATCAACGCCTACGAACTCCATCGCGAAGCCGCAGCCGAAGCGTGATTCTTCCGAGTTCTTGTCGCGTCGGTGTCCCTGCCGACGATCGTTCATGCGGACGCCACCGGCGGTCATAGACCGCCGCGACAAGTAATGGTATAGAAGCGCCGCATGCCCGCACCCACTCTCCTCGTCCTCGCCGCCGGTCTGGGCAGCCGTTATGGCGGGCTCAAACAGCTCGACCCCGTCGGTCCCGGCGGCGAAACGCTCCTCGACTATTCCGTCTACGACGCCCTCCGGGCCGGCTTCGACCGCGTGGTCTTCCTCATCCGCCGCGACATCGAAAAAGACTTCCGTGCCATGATCGGTGCACGTTACGAAGGCCGGATCGACGTCGGCTACGCTTTCCAGGAATTGGACGACCTGCCAGCCGGCTTCGCCCCACCCGCCGGCCGTGCCAAACCGTGGGGCACGGCCCACGCCGTCTGGTGCACGCGCGACACGATCGCCGCGCCTTTTGCCGCCATCAATGCCGATGACTTCTACGGCGCGGATTCCTTCCGCCAACTCGGCGGATTTCTTTCCTCGGTCGATCCCGCCGCATGCCCCGCCCACTTCGCCATGGCCGGCTACCGCCTCGACAAAACGCTGAGCGAGCACGGCACGGTGGCGCGCGGTATCTGCCAAGTCGCGCCGGAGGGACTCCTCCGCGGTGTCGAGGAACTCACCGATCTGGCCCGCCGTTCCGACGGCGCCATCGCCTCCGGCGACCGCACCTTCGCGCCCGACACGCCGGTCTCGATGAATTTCTGGGGCTTCACGCCGCAAATTTTCCCGCTGCTGGAAAATGTGCTCCGCACGTTTCTCGCGGAGAATGCGGCCAGCGAGAAAGCTGAGTGCTACATCCCCTCGGCTGTGGCGGACCTGATCGCGGACGGCGCGGCCACCGTTCGCGTGCTCCCGACGAATGCCGAGTGGTTCGGCGTCACTTATCGCGAGGACCGCCCCCGCGTCGTCGAGAGCATTGCAAAACTAGTGGCCGCAGGGACTTACAATGGATGAGCCATTCCCGCCTTGCCCGGCGTCCGACGACGCGCACAATGAATGCTTAGACAGCGCCATGCCCTCAAAAAATCCCGCATGAGCGATCATCCTTTCTCGAACCGCGAAACCCGCATCAAGCGCCGGGAGGAGCGGAATCTTTTCCGCCGCAAGTTGCTTCCTCTGGCCTGGGTCATTTCAACCCTCGGCGTGGCCGGCCTGCTCATCCTCGGAGCCTATTACCTGCTCTACGACGAATGGCTCTACCAATACGCGGGGCTGGCCATCACACTGGCTATTCTCCCGGTGGCCCTGACGCTCGTCGGCTGGCTGCGCGGTCATCGCAACGACCGGCTCGAGGAACCGTAGGTCGCCGCGGCGCTCACTCCGAACCGCCGGGAAGATCCATCTCACCGAGCGGCGTGGCCAGACGTCCCCCGCGTTTCGCATAAGCTTTCCGTTCCACCAGACCGCGCGAGGCCAGACCGTCATGGATGGTGGCGACAATGGCGCGACCGGTGCGTTTGCCGTCTTGGGTGACACCCTTGAAACCGCGCGAGGCAGTGGAAACGGCGCCGCCGGCCAGGCTGGCCGCAACCGGCAGGACGACCAAGGGCGCGGAAATCGGCGCCGTCACGAGCGCGCCGATGAGGCCCGGTTCCATGTTGCTGCCGCCAGTGGTTTTGAAAACCAGCCAGGGTTTCTCCTTGGATTTTTGCAGATTGAGCACGCGCACCGCGGTGTCCAGATAGGAACGTCCGATCCCGAAACCGATGCCCAGACGCAGGGCGCGGCTCCCTTGGTCGGCCCGCAGCACTTTCCCCTCGATGAGGAGTCCGTCGGCCGGCAGCGGTTCATCCGCGGCCAGCACCCGCGCCGGGGCGACCCAGCGTTCGGACCGCGTGAACACGCCGTCGGCAATGATGCGCCCGACGCGCACGCGCGTGTCGTCGCCCTCGACGGGATTGGACACGTTGAACTCCGTGCCCGGCGGCACCTCGAACAAGCGAACGTAAAGCGCCGACGGCGCGGATGTCGGAGCCAGGGCCGCATCCTCGCGTTCCTCGATCACGCTGACCGACGAGCAACCTGCTATCGCCATGGCCAGCAGGCCGGCTGCGCCCCATCTCATGGACGCAGCACCAAGCGCGCGTAGCGCCCTCTCTCGTGGAAATCTGCCCGGCCTGATTGCCCGGGGAACGATGACAAGACGGGCGCCCCGCCGGCAATCGCATAGTCGTAACGCCCGGCCAGAAAATCACAGACCTCGACCGGACCATCCGCACCCAGCACCGCCCAAGGGACAAAAATCACCGCCCGCCAACCGCCGCGGATTTCATCCGCGCGAACCGCGATGCGCTCCGCCGCTGCGGAGACCGGACCCGGACGCCGTTCGCCACGAAAAAAATAAAGCGACTTGCGCCCGGCCGGCGTGGCGTGGACCTCGGCGTAGGACGCCGCGCCGGAACGCGCCAGAAAAATTTCCACGACATCGCCGAGCCGGAAATGATCGAGCCCGTCCTCGCGGCCCGGCGCGACGAGAGCGCTGTCGCGGCAGATGAATTCGAAGAAGATCCCGCTCTCGTTCCACCGCGCCCGCACGTCGGTCTGCTGGGCCGCGGCGCCGTCCACCCCGCCCAGCGCAGCCGGCGGAGCGGCCTCCCACCCTTTCCGGTCGTCCCAAGCGACGGACATTTCCAGTTGCGGGGCCCGGAGCGCGACCATCCCGGGCGGGGCGGCTTGGACAGAGGCGGCGGCGAGACCGAGCATGACTGTTAATGGCCGTTTCACGCCTCGGGCGCCAAAATAAAATGACAAACGGGCCATCAGGGATAACAATGCACGCAGTCGACGGGGCGTAGCTTAGCTTGGTAGAGCGCCTGGTTTGGGACCAGGAGGTCGCAGGTTCGAATCCTGTCGCCCCGATTCATCCATGGCCATCAGTTCGGCCACGGTGATGAACTGAAAACCGCGGCCGAGCAATTGATCGAGTGTGGAAGGCATGGCCGCGACGGTCGAGGGATGGATGTCGTGGCAGAGAAGGACCGCGCCGGGCGCCGCGCCCTTGACCAGCTCGCGCGTCACCCGGGACGCATTGCGGTATTTCCAATCAAGGGGATCGACGGACCACATAATGGTGTCATATCCATGCCGGTCGAAAGCCACACGGCGCACGCTGTCGTTGAAGGCGCCGTAGGGCGGGCGCAGGTTGGCCATGCGCACGCCGGTGACTTCGAGCACGGTTTCGTGCGTGCGGCGCAATTCGTCGGCCACCCGTGCGGCGGGCAGACGCGAGAGCTGGGGGTGAGTCCAGGTGTGGTTGGCGATCTCATGCCCCTCGGCCACGATACGGCGCGCGATGTCGGGATAAGCTTCGACGTTGCGCCCGATGACATAGAACGTGCACCGGGCCCGGCGTTGGGCGAGCAAGTCGAGCAGCTTGGGGGTCAGTGAGGCGTGGGGGCCGTCGTCGAAAGTGAGGGCCAGGTGCGGCGTGGCAATGGCGGCCGAGTGGAAAGCCGGACCCATCATGCGCGGCGCGGTGAGCGGACCGGCGCTTTCCGGCACCCCGAGCAGGGCGGTGTCCGGATGCAAACCGAACGTGCCTCCGGGCGAACCGAAGGCCCGCGCCAAGGGCAGGGCGCAGGCCCCGAGCCCGAGAGTGCGCAGGAACTGGCGTCGGGAAAGGCCACTTGCCACCGGCTTCATAGAAATGACCCTCGCCCGATTCGGCCTCCGGTGCAACCCCCGTCCGTCATGGCGCGGCCGGCACCAGCGGCCGGGCCTTGGCCAGATCCTCGGGCGAAATAACAATCCGCACGGGCCAGTGGTCGCTGGTTTCCTCGGAGACCGTGAGCAGCTCGGCCCGCGGTTTCCCCAGACCGAGGGTGAAGATGTGGTCGAAGGTGGTCGGTTGGTGCAGATCGCTGCCGCGCCACGTCGCGCGGTCGGCCTTGGGCGCGCCCGCCCACGTTTGGTGGAACCCGGCCTCTTCCATCATCTTCATCACGTTGTCGCCGAACTGGCCGTCTTGGTTGGTGTTGAAATCCCCGCCGACAATAACGCCGATGATAATTTCCTTGAACGCGTTTTCTTTCATCTCGCGGATGTGGGCCAGCAACTGGCGAGTGCTCTCGTCGCGCTCGCGGTAGTTTATCTCCGTCTCGCTGTCATTCGCTGCCAAGTTGCTTTTAAAGTGCAGCGAGTAGACCAACAGGTGCCGCCGGCCGGGGCCGGGCAGGCGGACCAGCGCGGCGGCGAAGCCTCGCGGGGGTTGGACTTCGTCCTGCATGGCCCAGCGTTCCGACCACGCCGCCATGACCGGCAACTTCGAGGCGATGCCCAACTGCTGGCGCCAATACTCGCCGGTGCGCCGGCTGGTGAAAGCCGAGACCACGGCCGGACGCAAATCCGGCACCGCATCGGTCAGCCGCGCGAAGGAATCCCAGTCGCGCATCTCTTGAGCAAGGAAGATGTCCGGGTTGATCCGGCGCAATTCCTCCCGCACCACATCCGCGTGGGCGCGCATCTCTTCGCCGCGGGCGAAATTCTTTTTGCCCGGATACCACTCGACATTCCAAGCCACGATATTGAGCCCGTCCCCGGCCACGGCGGCGGAGACGGCCCAGGCCGGGGCGGCGAGGAGCAAGAGGAGGACGATGAGCCGGGGGGCAGCGCGGAGGCTCCGCCGGCTCCGGAGGGAGAGCACAGGGTTCATGATACTTCGTAGCGAGGGGGAAAGATTAGACGCACACCGTCACTTTGCCAAGCAAACGCGGGAATTTCCACAACGTCATAGCCGCGGCAATCTCACCGCAAAGCCGCCAGCAAGCCGGCCGCTTTGTGGGCCGTTTCCTCGTATTCGAGTCGCGGGTCGGAATCGGCCACGATACCGGCACCCACGCCGAAGACAGCCGTGCCGTCGCGCACCACGAGCGTGCGGATGGCGATGTTGAAGACCGCGCGGCCGTCGCGTCCGAAAAAACCGAGCGCGCCGGTGTAGATGCCGCGCGGCGCGGTTTCGAGTTCGGCGATGATCTCGCGGGCGCGTTTCTTCGGTGCGCCGGTGATGGAACCGCCGGGATAGCAGGCCCGCACGGCCTGCACGGCCGAGACATCCGCCCGCAGGCGCCCCTCCACGGTCGAGACGAGATGATGCACTTGGGCGAAGCTTTCCAGCTCGCACAGTCCGGTCACGCGCACCGTGCCGTAGTCGCAGACCTGCCCGAGATCGTTGCGCTCGAGATCGGTGATCATGACCAACTCGGCACGCTCTTTCGGTGAGGCCAGCAACTCGCGCACCGCGGCCGCATCGTCGCCGCCGCGCGGTCGCGTGCCTTTGATCGGACGCGTCACCATGCGGCGCCCCTCGATGCGCAGGAAGCACTCGGGAGAAGCACTGAGGACCTCGGTGTCGCCGAGGCGCAGGAAGCAGGAAAACGGCGCCGGACTGGCGGCGCGCAAACAAGGGTAAAAGCCGGCGGCCGGGCCGGACCACGGGGCGTGCCACACGTGGGTGAGGTTGACTTGGTAGATGTCGCCAGCCGCGATGTAGGCGCGGGCCCGCTCGACGAGGGGAACCCATTGCGCGGCAGCCTGCCCGCGGGAAAATTCCGGCACGGGCGCCGGCATGATACCGGACGGGAGTTCGCCGTCGAACCCGTCCCACGAAGAAAAATCTCCGAAGCAGAAATTGCCGTCGTAATCGAACCAGCCGGCCAACCCGCCCTCCGTGCCCCGGGCCAAGGCCTCTTCCAACTGTCCCCAGTCTTCCCAGCCGCCGGCCAGCACGGCGGACGGACGGACGGCCACCGGCGCAGCCGGACCGAACCCGTCCCCGTCAAAAAGCACGCCCTCCGCTTCCCCGGTCAGCAGGTCGCGCACGGCCGGCGTCGGCAGGAGAGAAGCGCGGGCACCGGACATGGGTCCATCAGACTCGGAAAGCCTTTCCATTTCAAGAGGCGCCGCGGTAGGCTCTGCCGGTAATGTTATCGCGTTACGCCACGATTCTTGCCGCGGGCCTGTTCGCCTGGGCGGCTGCCCCGCGTGCTGCGGCTCAGGAGGAAATGGCGGAACCAGCCGCCGATGGCGGCGAGGCCCCCAGCGCCGAGTTGATCATCGACGCGGAAGAAGCCGTGCTCGAAGCTCCGGCCATGGAAGCGGGTGAGGAGCCGTTGCCCGCCATGGACATCACTGACCCGTTTCCCGGGGAAGAAAATATTTTCGGCGACGACCTTTTCGGCGGCTCGGAATTCTTTGGTCCGCCGTCCATGCCGACGATTCCGGACCGGCCGCCGCTCTTGGAGGATCCGAAGGAACTGGAGCGCAAAATGCGTGTCCGCTTCCGCAAAATCAAAGCGCGCCTCGACCGCGACCCGCAGTTGCTGGACTTGCAGGACATGGCGGAACGCGCGCCCACGCCCGAAGACCACCGGGCGGCCCGACGTTCCTACTATGCGCTGTTTTTTGAGAAGGTGCGCCAGGCCGACGAGACCCTCGGCGAATACGCCGACGAACTGGAGAAAAGCTCGCTGATCGGCCTCTACCAGACACGCATCGAGCCGACGCTGGCCATGAACCCGCCCCCGCAGCCACAACCGCGTGCGGAATTCATCCCGAAGCAGCAATTTCCGGACACCATCCCGTTCGACGAGGAATCGGTCCCGCTGCCCTAGGCGAGGTCGCCGGGTCGGTCAGAGTCCGACGATCGACGGCAATTCCCCGAGGGAGCGGATCGTATAATCCGGCTCGACCAGGCCGCCCGGTTCTTCCTCGTCCTCGAGGGCCAGCCAGCAGGTGTGTAGTCCTGCGCGTTGGCCGCCCATGATGTCGCGGCACAGCGAGTTGCCGACCATGAGTGCTTCGTTCGCCGCCGTGCCCAACCGCTCGAGCAGATAGCGGAAAATTTCGGGTTCCGGTTTGCCCGTGCCGATCTCGCCGGAGACCACGGCGGCGTCGAAGAATATCCCCAGTCCGGAACTTTCGATCTTGGCACGTTGCAGGCTGGCCGCCCCATTGGTCAGCAAACCGAGCCGCACGCCGCCGGCGCGCAAACGGTGCAGCACGTGCTCCGCGCCGGGCAAAGGATCCTGCAACTCGCGACGCCGGCGGGCGAAGTGGGCGCCCAATTCCTCCGCCAGGGTCTCGTCCGTGATCCCCTGCGCAGCCAGCGCGCGGCGCCAGATTTCCGTGCGGAATTGCGGGGTCCACTCGCGGAGATGACGCAAGTAATCCTCCTCGCCGTGGAAGTGACCCCACATCCCCTCGAAGGCGACAATACCGAGGGCCTCGCATCGCTCGACGGGCGCATGGGCCCGCCACAATTCGTCGGAGGCCCGCTTGGCGTCGGACGCCAGACGTCCGGCATCCGTTCCGGTGCGCTCGGCGCCCGTGGCTGCGGTCTCCATCAGCGCGCGGCGCGAAAGGCGTTCGTCCCAGATGAGCGTATCGTCCAAGTCGAAGATGACCGCGCGGAATTTCATGACCGCAGTCAAACCCGCTCGTAAAGCCGGAGCAACTCCCGTCCCTCCCGCTCGGGGTAAGTGGGGATTTCCCAGTGCTCCTCCAACAGGCGGAAGCGGCCGCCGAAAAGACCGTCCAGTTCCTCCGGCGTGCATCCGAAGGGCGGGCCTTCGCCGTCGTTGTCCGGATTGACGAAAAACACGGCCAGCAAACGGCCGCCCGGCGGCAAGACCGCAGCCACGGCCTCGACATACTCCGTGCGCCGCCGCGGATCGATCGCGCAGAAACAGGTGTGCTCGAAAACGCCGTCGAAGGCTTCCCGCATCTCGGGCGGCGGAGCAAAAAAATCAACGAGTTGATAGGTTTCGCCGCCGACACGCTCATGGCTCCGGGCCGCCGCGAGGGCCAACGGGGCAACGTCCAAGCCGGTGACGCTCAACCCGCGACCGGCCAGTTCGCGCACATCGTAACCCGTGCCGCAGCCGGGCACGAGGATGTGGCCGGAAAGCGCGCCGTGGGTCAGCATGTCACGCAACACGGGATGGGCCTCGCCCTTGTCCCACGGCGTGTCACCCGCCTCGTAACGTTGGTTCCAGTCCATCCGCCCCCTAACGCGAAAGATCCGTCTGCCGCAGCAGGCGGAAGCTGTGGCCTTCGAGCACCGCGCTGGAGCACTCGAGGTCGTCGGTGTGGATGGCCAGCAAAGGGCGGCCGCGCGGGCGCACCAGCAGCGTGTAGCTGAAGTGGATGTTGACCTCGGCCTCGAGCAAGGCAGCCAGCAGGCGCGGGAGGTCGGAGGCACCTTCTTCAAGCTCGGCCACCACCACCTCGCAAACGCCGAACGCGATGTCGTGGCGGTCGAACAATTCCTCGAGCAAATCCGGATCGCTGACGATCATGCGCGCGATGGAAGTCTCCGAAGAATCCTGGATGCTCAGGGCGAGCACGACGACGCGCGACTGGTTGAGCATCTTGACCACTTCCATGAGCGCGCCGACGCGGTTGGCCAGGAAGACGGAATACTGGCGCACGGCCGGTCCCTGCAGTTTCTCGGTTGTTTCGGTCGTCATGGACGGAAATTATTTGAAAAGGTAGAGGAGGCAGAAATCGGACGCCGGACCGCGCGCCCCTGCCACCTCGACAATATAACGCCCGGTCACCGCCGCTGTCACGCCGACAGCCGCCAACCCCTCGCCTTCGTGCGCCAGCACCGGCACGACCGCCCCCTGCGGGTCATAGAGCACCACGCGCGGCTGGGTGGCGGACCCGGTGGCGGCGCAGAACCAATACTGGTTGCCGGCGAAAAGATTGACAGCCAGACGCTTCGATTTGCCGGACTCCAGCCGTCCGGCCCAGAAACCATCGCGCAGGCGGAATCCTTCGTTGGCCAGCGCGCCGCCGAAATCAAGCAAGCGCGCCCGCAGCGCCGGGTCGGCGGCGGGCGTCGGCGAAGGCTGCGGCTCAAGGGACGCAGCGGTGGCGGCCACGAGCAACAAGGCGAGGAGAGGCCGGAAAAGATGCAGCGTCATGGTTTGCTTCCGAGTTGACCGATGAGGTCCGAGGTTTCGACGCGGATGACTTCGACTTGTCCGGCAGCGGGGTCGGCGGTCATCGCTTGTTCGACGATTTCGAGCGCCGCGCCCACGCGTGTGACGACGGGGCCACGGCGCGCTTTTTCCGGCAGGCTGTCAATCTGTTCGCGCAGGAACGAGACGAGCCCCGGTTGCCGCAGCAAGGCCACGCAGGATTCGTCACCGCCGGCTTCCCCCACCCGGCTGCCGACCTGCAGGGCCCGCAACCACGCGCCGGCGGTGATGAGCGAGGCGAGGCCCTCGTCGCGCTGGCCGGCCATGGCGCGGCGCACTTCGTTGGTCGTGGCTTCCAGTTCCTCGCGCAACGCGAACCAGTCGTTCTGGTCGGCGAAATCCGCGATGCTCTTGCCGCGCGCCAAGACGTCCTCGCCGACCCCGAGTGCGCGCGCCAAGGCGATGATTTCCTTGCCGGTATTTTTCACCTGCTGGCCGTCCTGGGCCTCGACCGCGATGTAGCCGTCGGTGACCAGCACGCCGAGATTGAAAGCGGTTTGCGGACGCGTGGGGAACGAGGTCGGACCGGGATCGCGATAGAAGGACGCCCAATCGGGCCGGGAAATTTTGTCGATCGCGCCGAAAAATTCGGCCGGCGTCGGCACGGTCACGGACACCGTGCGGTCGGCCGCCGCCATCTGCCGGGCGGACAACGAGGCCTGCCCCGCGACCGGGGTGCACGCCGCGAGGATTGACGCAAGGAGCATCCGCTTCATCGGAGGTCAGTAGAAACCGTTCCGGGCGCCGCGGCCAACCGCATTTTCCGTGGTGGGCGCGGGTTCAGAGCAAGCCATTGGCCACCAAGCGCAGGACCACGCCCGATTGGAGCCACGAAGATTCGCCGGCGCCGCCCAAACTGACCGCGATGATACGGCGTTTGCCCTGCCAGACAGAGATCGCGCAGTGCCCGGCCTTGCCGGTGTAGCCGACCTTCATGCCGCGGCAATCGGGGTGGCGCTGGAGCAGGCGGTTGGAATTTTTGAAAACGTGGGCGCGCCCGCGCCGGTCGCGCCAGGCGATTGATTTGGTCTGTATGGTCCGGCGCATGAAATCATTGCCCAGCGCCGCGCGCGCGATGCGGGCCATGTCTTCCGCGGTGGAATACTGGCCCGCAGCCGAGAGGCCGGTGCTGTTTTTGAAGACGGAATTTTTGGCCCCGAGGCGGCGCGCCAGCTCCGTCATCTTCGCAGCGAACGCGGCCTCGCTGCCGCTATGGTCGCGCGCGAGCGCGCGGGCGGCGTCATTCGGACTGTAGATGAGCATGACTTCGAGCAGCTGCCGCCGCGTGTAAGTGCCGCCCACCGCCTCGGGGAGATTGGTCGGGGGACAGTCGGCATCAGCCGCAGTCATGGTCACCGGCTTGTCGAGGTTGCCGGCCTCGATGACGAGCATGGCGGTGAGCACTTTCTGCAGACTGGCCACTTCGCGGCGGACCGAGGGATTTTGGGCGGAAAGAATTTTGCCGTTGGCGGCGTCCATCACGACAACCGCTTCCGCTTGGATCAGATCCGCCGCGTGCGTTGCGCCCTGCGCGCCTTCAAGCGTGCATGCGACGAACAAAACCAGCGACGCAAAGACACGGATCACGATTAAAAATAGGCACAATGAGCACTATCGTGGAGAGAAATTGCGCACCGCAACCCCGAGAGAAACAAGGCGCGGTCGAACTA
>JBBEEK010000148.1:0-2459 GCA_040880825.1 Chthoniobacterales bacterium | reverse complement strand
TCTCGTGGCCCGCGCCAGCTGCTCGGCTTCGACTTTGACGCGACGGTAAATTGCCGTCTTCTGAGCATCTCATCTATCTTTATGACACCCCATCCACTTCGCCGTTTCACGCCCCTCCTCGCCGCCCTGGTCGGGTTGGTCGCATTCATCCCCGACGCTTTGGGGGGACAGACGACCTTTGATGTCACGAGCAACACAAACCTTACCAGTGGGACTAATTCATACAACAGCACCTACGTCGGCGGCCTAACTAATAACGACGTCACCCTCGGAGTTCTCAACCCCGGCACATTGCTGACCAACACCGGCGACCTTTACGTCGGCTACGGCGGCAGCAGCAACAACCTGGTCATCTCCAACGGGGGCGCGGTGGCGGTGGCGGGTTACGCCAGCCTTGGCCACCAAGTGGGGTCGGATGGCAACTCGCTCACGGTAGGTGGTGGCGTCGGAGGGTCATCTTTGACCGTCGATGGCGTGATCAATGTGGGATTCGGGGGCGTCGGCAACACCCTCGCCATCCTCAGCAACGGCGTGGTCAACGCACCTTCCGCTTGGGTCGGCGGCTACGGAGCGAGCAACACCCTCAATGTGGGCAGCGGCGTGCTCAATGCGACGAGCAGCCTCGTCATCGGATACTTCACCACGGGCAACGCTCTCAATGTGACAGCCGGCGGCAACGTCACAGCCGGGTCGATCACGGTCGGGCTCGATGGCGCGGCGTCGGCCAACGCGATCCGTGTCAGCGGAACCGGATCAATCCTGCAAACGACGAATCTACTCTATCTTGGAGAAAATGGATCCTCCAACCGCCTCGTGATCGAAAGCGGTGGCAAAGTTTTCTCGCAAACGCAAGATGCGGTCATCGGTCTCGTGGCCGGCGCCAATGGCAACAGCCTTTCCATCGACGGCGCTGGCTCCCAATTCAGCAACAACGCCACGTTCTACATCGGCCGCACGGGAGCGTCTAACACGCTCTCGGTGCAGAACACGGGTTCGCTCGTGACGAAAAACTCCCGCCTCGGGGCTGAGGCCGGTTCCTCGAACAACACCGCGACGGTCAGTGGCACCGGTTCGGTGTGGACGAACACCGGAACCATGCGCGTGGGATCGGGCGGGTCGGGCAACAGCCTGCTCATTTCCAACGGAGGCATGGTGGAGGTGGCGGGTAACACCTTTATCGGTTACAGCAACACGTCCGCCAACAATAGCGTGCTCGTCACCGGGGTATCATCGCTCTGGACCAACAGCAAAGATCTCGTTGTCGGCTACGAGGGTAGCGGCAGCCTGACTGTGGCTGCTGGCGGCGTCGTGGCGGCTTCAAACATCGTCATCGCCGCATCGAACGCATCGTCCGGCACCTTGAACATCGGTCGCTTCGGCACCAACGACACCGCCGGCACGATCAGCGCCCCGACCATCACCTTCGGTGCGGGCACCGGAGTGCTCAACTTCAACCAGAGCGACGCCACGACGATCACCTCCACTATTTCCGGCAACGGCACAGTGAGCCAGCTCGGTGCGGGCACGACGACGCTCAGTGCGAGTAACACCTACACCGGAGCGACCACCGTGGCGGCCGGCGAGTTGAGGGTCGACGGCTCGATTACGGGCAGCACGGTCACGGTCAACAATGGCGGCACCGTGGCCGGATCCGGCACGCTTGGCGGACTCATCGTCAGCTCCGGCGGCACGATCAACCCGGGCAGCTCGCCCGGCACGCTGAGCGTCGCCGGCAACGCGGTATGGAATGCCGGCGGCAATTACAACTGGCAGATCTACGATGCGACGGGCACCGCGGGCAGCCCGACGGGTTGGGATTTGTTGAGTGTGAGCGGAACGCTCGATCTGACCACGTTGTCGGCCAGCAACGAATTCCAGATCAACCTCTGGTCGCTCTCGGGCACCTCACCCGATACGAACGGCAATGCGCTCAACTTCAATCCTACGCAAAATTACACCTGGACCATCGCCCGGGCTCTGGGCGGCATCACGAATTACACCGGCACCAGCCAGTTCCTCGTCAACATCGGGGCAGCCAATGGCGCGGGCGGCTTTGCCAACCCGCTCAGTGGCGGCACGTTCTCGGTGCTGCAGTCCGGCACCGATCTGAACCTTGTCTTCAACTCCGCTGCTCCCATCCCCGAGCCCGGCACCTGGGCTGCGGCGGCCCTGCTCGCCGCCGGGGCAGCCTTCATACGCTGGCGCAAGCGCGCGAAGGTTTCCTGAGTCTTTTTAACATAAGATAACGAAGGTAACGAAGGGGGGGGAGAGTAGTGGCATCGGCATCTTGCCGATGGTGTTTGGTCGTCATCGGCATGATGCCGATGCTACCTTTCCGGAAACCATCCGTGCCATCGGTGTAATCCGTGGTTAAATTCTTTTGTGACAGACACCGACCGACCTCCGGTCGCAACAACATCACTCAGCTTTCAGGCTTCAGGTCTCCGCCTTCATTTTTA
>JBBEEK010000147.1:0-2476 GCA_040880825.1 Chthoniobacterales bacterium | reverse complement strand
GTGGCCGCCATCATCCGTGAGGGGGCCACGCAAAAACTGCAGGACGCCATCGTGGGTGGCAAGGCGCAGGGAATGCAGTTCATGGACGACGCCATCTGGGCGCAGCTCCAGCAGGGTTATGTCTCGCCGCACGAGGCCTTCATGAAGGCCATCGACAAGAGCCGCTTCAAGGCCTTCCTGCCGGACGACGAGGTGGCGTTGGCCAACTCGGCCGGCGGCGGCAATTAACAACGACCCTTGCCGCCGTTGCGGCGCCCCGATATTTGTTCTCGGTAGCTTTTCGATCCCCCGTCATGCCGAAATCCACTGTATCCGCCGAGGAACTCGCCGCATTTCTTGAGGCGCGCCACGCCGATCCATTCCACACGCTGGGCATGCGGCGTGCGGGAGAGTTTCTGGCCGTGCGCGTCTTCCGGCCGGATGCCGAGTCGGTCAAGATTGTTGATACCGGTAACCGCACGCGGATGTTCGAGGCGGCGAAGATTCATCCGGATGGATTTTTCGAGGCGGTGCTGCCGAAAGGCACGCAGGAGTTCCCTTACACCCTGCGGATCAAAAACCGCGAGGGCGTCGAAGAGGAGACGCGCGATCCGTATTCGTTCGGGCGCATCCTCGGTGAAACGGACGTTTACCTGCTGGCCGAGGGCAACCACTGGGATCTTTACAACAAATTCGGCGCGCACCTGACGACGATCGACGGCGTGCGGGGAACGGTCTTCTGTGTGTGGGCGCCCAACGCCCAGCGCGTCAGCGTGGTCGGCGATTTCAACAACTGGGACGGCCGCGTCCACATCATGCGCAAGCTCCTCGGCAGCGGTGTTTGGGAAATTTTCATTCCCGGTATCGGGGAGGGTGCGCATTACAAATTTGAGATCAAGGGCTGCCACGGGGACATTTTCCTTAAAAGCGATCCCTTCGCCTTCTACGGCCAGCACGGTCTCCAGACGGCCTCCATCGTTTGCAACTTGGACCGCTTCCAGTGGGCCGACGAGGGCTGGATGAAATACCGCGCGGAGCAACCGTGGCACAAAAAGCCGATCAGTATTTATGAAGTGCACCTCGCGTCATGGCAGCGCATGGCCGAAGACGACAATCGTCCGCTGAGCTACCTCGAGCTTTCCCACCGGCTTATTCCCTATTGCCTCGAGATGGGCTTCACCCATCTCGAGCTGATGCCGGTGGCCGAGCATCCCTTCGATGGCTCCTGGGGCTACCAAGTGGCCGGGTATTACGCTCCAACCAGCCGCTTCGGCAACCCGGATGAGTTCCGCCACTTCGTCGACAACTGCCACAAGGCCGGGATCGGTGTCATCCTCGACTGGGTGCCAGCCCACTTCCCCAAGGACGCGCACGGGCTGGCCAAATTCGACGGCACGCATCTTTACGAGCACGCCGACCCGCGGCAGGGCGAGCACCGCGACTGGGGGACGTATATTTTCAACTACGGCCGCAACGAGGTGAGGAATTTCCTTATCGCCAACGCGCTGTTTTGGTTCGACCGATACCATATCGACGGACTGCGCGTGGACGCCGTGGCTTCGATGCTCTATCTCGACTACTCGCGCGAAGGCGGTGAGTGGGTGCCGAATTGCTTCGGGGGGCGGGAAAATCTCGACGCGATCTATTTTCTCAAGCGCTTCAACGAAGTCAGCTACGAGCGCTTCCCGGGTATCATCACCATTGCCGAAGAATCCACGGCGTGGCCCGGCGTGTCGCGTCCTACTTATCTCGGCGGCCTCGGTTTCGGTTTCAAGTGGAACATGGGATGGATGCACGACTTCCTCAACTACATGAGCCTCGATCCGATTCATCGCCGCTACCACCAAGGCAGCATCACGTTTTCGCTGCTCTACGCTTTCCATGAGCACTTCGTCTTGGTCCTGAGTCATGATGAAGTCGTGCACGGCAAGGGGGCGTTGTTGGGCAAGATGCCCGGTGACATGTGGCAGAAGTTCGCCAACCTGCGCATGCTTTACGGCCTGATGTGGGCGCATCCGGGAAAAAAACTCCTCTTCCAAGGCGGCGAGTTCGGGCAGTGGGACGAGTGGCGTTACAACCAGAGCCTCGACTGGCATCTCCTGCAATTTCCGCTCCACGCCGGCCTCAGCCGCCTCGTCCAGCACCTCAACCGCATCTACAAGGAATATCCTGCTTTCTACGAACTCGACGACACGCAGGACGGTTTCGAGTGGATCGACTTCCACGACTCGGACAACAGCGTGGTCGCCTTCCTGCGCAAATCCGCAGACGGCCAGATCCTTGTCTTCGCTATGAACGCCACGCCCCTGGGCAGGGGTGGCTACCGCATCGGCGTCCCGAAAGAAGGTTTCTACAGGGAGGTCCTCAACACCGATGCTGAAATTTACGGTGGCGGCAATGTCGGCAATCTCGGCGGCGTCTCTTCCGACCCGATCCCCTGGCAAGGCCGCGACCACTCCATCCAGATCGAGTTGCCCCCCTTGGCGGTGGTGGGGTT
>JBBEEK010000146.1:0-2479 GCA_040880825.1 Chthoniobacterales bacterium | reverse complement strand
ACTTTGCCCTTCTCGTGATCACGCACCGCAGCCCCGAGAACTACGACCCGATCACGTGGTTCGGCCGCGTGCCGGTCTACGCCACGACCATCATCGTGGCCCTCTACGTTGCGTGCATGATCGGCGTCGCGGTGGCCGGGCTCTCCGCAGCGCAGGCCGCTCTTTCGTTCGACGCCGTCGCCGTCCTTCATCAAGGCGAAATCTGGCGCTGCCTGACCTACGCTTTCGTCAACGGACCCGATCCCCTGTTCATTATTTCGTTGGTCATGCTCTACATCTTCGGACGCGACGTGGAGCAATACCTCGGACGCAAAGGTTTCGTCCGCCTCTACCTCGGCTTCCTCCTCCTCGGACCCTCTCTTCTCCTCGCCGCATCACTCGTCACCGGGCAGAACTTCGCCCTCGTCCGCGGTTGGGCCAACTTCGCCGTCTTCCTCGCTTTCGCTTCGCTGTATCCCAACGCTCTCCTCCTCCTACAAATCCCCGCCAAAGTATTCGCCTGGGTCTTCCTCGGCCTCTCCGTTCTCCAGCTCCTCGCCGGCCGCCAATGGCCCGACATGTTCATCCTCCTCGCCACCACCTTCCTTGCCTACTATGCCATCCGCCACGGCGCCGCCCTCAACCTCGACTTCATGTCCCGTCTCCGCCCCGTTTCGCACAGCACCAAACGTCCGCGTCTCCGCGTCGTCAAAAACCCCGACGACGAACCCGTCGACCCCCACCGCATCATCGATCCGCTGCTCGAAAAAATCTCCCGCGACGGACTGGCCAGCCTGACCCGCCGGGAACGCGAGCAGCTCGAGCGCGCCCGCACCGTCCTCCTCGAAAGGGAACGCTCCTGACCCGATGGACGGCGACCGCGCCATCACCCGCACCGACGGCAACGAGTTGCACGACCCGTGCTATGTCAATGCCATGGCGCACTTCTATCGTGGCGAACTCGGACGCATCATGGTCTGGCGCCAGCGCCTCGACATCACCACCACCTGGGCCATCACCAGCACCACCACCATCATCACCGTCGCCTTCTCCTTCCGCGACATCCCCCACATCATTTTCTTTTTCAACCTCGTCATCGTCTGGATGATGCTCTGGATCGAAGCACGGCGTTACCGTTTTTATGACGCCTTCCGCGGCCGTGTCCGCATGATCGAGTCCCACTTCCTCGTCGCCGTCGTCTCCCGCAACCCCAGGCTCCTCGGCGGCGACTGGCAGAAACTCGTCTGCGAAGATCTCATCCTGCCCTCCTTCAAAATCAGCAAACTCGAAGCGGTCGGCCGCCGCCTCAAACGCAACTACGTTTTTATCATCGCCATCATCATCGTCGCGTGGGTGACCAAAATATTCATGCACGCCAGCCCGCCCATCCACTCGTGGTCCGCCTTCTACAGCGCCCTCGCCGTCGGCGAGCTCCCCGGCTGGCTCGTCGGCGCCGTCCTGGTCGTCACGGTCGTCGCGACCACCGCGCTCACGTGGTTTGTCTCCGTCAACAGCTCCGGCGAAGTCACCGACCTGCGCGGCAGCCACAAAGAGCAATGGCGCATTTAGATCAGCTTCCGACCGACCCGGTCGCCCGCCTCCGCGCCATTGTCAGTCTCCTCCGCTCGCCGGAAGGCTGCCCGTGGGACCGCGAGCAAACCCACGAATCTCTCCGCGCCGGACTCCTCGAAGAAGCCTGCGAAACGATCGACGCCATCACCAAGGCTGACGACGCCAACCTCCGCGAGGAACTCGGCGACCTCCTCCTCCAAGTCGTCTTCCACACCGACCTCGCCGCCGAGCGCGGCGCCTTCACCCTCGAGGACGCCGCCCGCGAAACCTGCGAAAAACTCATCCGCCGCCACCCCCACGTCTTCGGCGAATCCGACGCCAGCGACACCCAAGCGGTCCTCCGCCAGTGGGAGCAAATCAAGCGTGAAGAAAAAGGCGACCGCACTTCCATCATGGACGGCATCCCGCGCGCCCTCCCCGCCCTCATCCGCGCCGCCAACATCCAGAAAAAAGCCGCCCGCGTCGGCTTCGACTGGCCCGACACCGTCGGCGTCATCGACAAATTCCGCGAAGAACTGGCCGAGTTGTCCGCCGAACTCGAGGCCCGCGATCCCAAGCGACTCGAGCACGAACTCGGCGACCTCCTCTTCACCGCCGTCAACATGGCCCGCAAGCTCGGCGTCGAACCCGAGCTCGCCCTCGAACACGCCAACCAACGCTTCATCGCCCGCTTCCAACACATGGAAACCTCCGCCTCGGCCCGAAATCAAAAACTCGAGGACCTCACCCCCGAAGATCTCGAAAAGCTTTGGCAGGAGGCTAAAAGTAGAAGCGGCGTCCCCGCCGCTTAACCATGATCAACAAGCGGCGGGGACGCCGCTTCCACTTTTCCATGACCCGCCACCAAACCCTCAACGCGGTCATCTCCGTCCTCCTCGCCGCCGCCCTCCTCGCCGCCGCCTGCTTCGCCATCCTCCAAGCCCTCAGC
>JBBEEK010000145.1:10048-16154 GCA_040880825.1 Chthoniobacterales bacterium | reverse complement strand
TATGGCTTTGCCCGCCACAAAGGTTATGGTGTCCGCGAACACCTCGCAGCCCTCCACACCCATGGTCCCTGCCCCGTCCATCGCCGATCTTTTCAACCGGTGGCGCAAACGCCACACGCGCGCTAAACCTCTGCCCCGGCACGTCGTCTTCGGACAATGGGGCGAAGGCCAAGCCGCGCGCTACCTCCGCCGTCACGGCTACCGCATCCTCTACCGCAATTTCACCCCGTCCGGCGGCGGCGAAGTCGACCTCGTTTGCCGCGACAAACCGGAAGAGACCCTCGTCTTCGTCGAAGTGAAAACCCGCGCCAGCGAGGAACGCGGACGTCCCGCCGACGCCGTCGACTATGACAAACAGCGCCAGGTGGCCAAAGGCGCCATGGCCTGGCTCCGCCTCCTCAACTACCCCGACATCCGCTTCCGCTTCGACATCGTCGAAGTCCTCGCCACCAGCCAAGACAACCCCGAAATCACCCTCATCCGCAACGCCTTCCCCCTGCCGGAGTATTACGTCTACTGAGGTCTGGAGCATTTCCCTGGAGGGCGAGCGTCCCCGCGAGCCGCCCGTTACCGGCCCGGCGAACCGGCTTGCGAAGGCCGGGACGAAAGCTAAACTTCAGTCCATGGACAGCAGTCTTCTCGAAGACCTGATCAAGGAAAATAAGCCCTTTCAGATCGAAACGGCTTCCGGCCGGATTTTTGACATCCCGCACCGCGACTTCATCAGTTTTTCACGCAAGAAAATCGCCGTCATCATCTCCTACGAGAAAGACGGCGAGGACCACATCGCCATCGTGCCCCTGCTAACCGTCACATCGACCATGGCCAAGGCGGCCTGATTCTCTGCTGTCGCGCAACGGAACACCTTCCTGGAGGGCGAGCGTCCCCGCGAGCCGCCCAGGCTCATTCCATCGATACTTTTTCCCCTCGGCGCCATCGACGCCCCGCTTCCTGCGAGGCTCCGGTTGTGGTTAAATCCCCGCCTCGCATGAAACGCATCCTTTCCGGCATCCAACCATCCGGCGCTCTGCACCTGGGTAATTACCTCGGCATGATGCGCCCCGCCGTCGAACTCCAGCACCAAGGCGAAGCCCTTTACTTCATCGCCGACCTCCACGCCCTCACCTCGCTCCATGATGCGGCCGCGCTGCGTCGTTATTCGCGCGACGTCGCCCTCGATTTTCTGGCCTGCGGACTCGACCCCGCCAAAGCCTTTCTCTTCCGTCAGTCCGACATCCCCAAAGTCCCCCTCCTCACCTGGATCCTCAGCACCGTCACCCCCATGGGCCTGCTCGAGCGTTGTCATTCCTACAAAGACAAAATCGCCCACGGCATCCCCCCCTCCCACGCTCTCTTCAGCTACCCCGTGCTCATGGCGGCCGACATCCTCATTTATGACAGCGACATCGTGCCGGTCGGCAAAGACCAGAAGCAACACCTCGAAGTGACCCGCGACATCGCGGTGAAGATGAACGAGACCTTCGGCCCGATCTTCAAGCTGCCCGAACCCTCCATCCGTGAAGACGCCGCCCTCGTCCCCGGCACGGATGGCGCGAAGATGAGCAAGAGCTACCACAACACGATCGAGATCTTCGCCGACGAGAAAACCATGAAGAAAAAAATCATGGGTATCGTCACCGACTCCACGCCCGTCGAGTCACCCAAAGACCCCGAGGCCAACGCCATCTACCAACTCTACAAACTCTTCGCGTCGACCGACGAAGCCGCCGCCATGGCCGAAAAATTCCGGGCCGGTGGCACCGGCTACGGCGACTTCAAAAAGCAACTCTTCGGCACCGTCTGGGAATACTTCGCCCCCATGCGTGCCCGGCGTGCCGAACTCGAAGCCGACCCGGCCCACATCGATGACGTCCTGCGCCGCGGCGCCGAGCACGCCAACCAACTGGCTGGCGCCGTCATGGCCCGCGTGGAAACCGCCGTCGGCCTGCGCTGATGAAAGCCTACGCCTGGCTCGTCGGCGCGTGGACTGCCGTGCTGTGGTTTTTCACCTTCGGCATCGCCCGCGTCCTCTTCGCGGCCTTCCCCCGCGAGCGTGCCGGCGAGGTCACCACCGCGCTTTTTCCGGCCTACTTTATCGCGGTCATCACCCTCGGCCTCCTCGCCACGGGCCTCCTCTGGCTCCGCCGCCGTGACCGCCGCGACACCGGCGCCCTCGTCCTCCAGATCCTCGCCCTCGCCGCGCTCGCTTCGATCCCGCTGTTTATCCAACCGGCCCTCGCCGCCCACGCTCCGGGCACCCCGGGCTTTGCGCGGTGGCACGGGATTTCCATGGCCCTCAATCTTTTCTCCTTGCTCACTGTGCCCGCTGCTTCTTTATTGGTGCTTTGGAGAAGCAAGGAGTGAAGGAATGAAGGAAGACGATTACTCACGGAGCCCGGACCGGGTGCTGGCCTCGGAAAAAGTTGTGTCGGGGCGGAAGATTTTCTTCCTCGACTACAAAGAGAACAACCGTGGCCGCGTGCTCAAGATCACCGAGGACGTCAACGGACGCCGGGACACCATCATGGTTCCCGATGATGCCCTCGACGACTTCGCGGATGCACTCGAGCGCATCCTCGACGCCGACGACAGCGCGCCGCAGGACGATCGCTGACGTCCTGTAATTATCGTCCATACCCTCCGCAGGGTATTTTGACCTAGAAGTCTAGGCGCCGGTGCGCGGCATGCGTTAGGATAGCCGCGTATGGATCAAATCATCAAAGCACTCAGTCAAAGCCTTGGCCTGCCCGAAGCCACAGTTCGCGCCGGCGTCGGCATCATCCTCAACTTCGTCAAACAAAAGTCGGCCGGGGCCGACGGTGCGCAATTTGGCGCCCTCCTCGGGTTGCTGCCCGGCGCCTCGGAACTGATGTCCTCCGCTCCCGCCAGCGGTGAAGCATCCGGCGGCGGTGTTGGCGGCCTGCTGGCCAAAGCCGGCGGCCTCCTCGGAGGAAACATCGGCGAGGCCGCGGCAACCCTCGGCGCCCTGCAGAGCGCAGGCATCCCGATGGACAAAGCCGGCGCCCTCGCCAGCGGATTCTTCGACCAAGCCAAAGGCGTGGCCGGAGACGACGCGGTCAACGCTGTCTTGAAAAACCTTCCGGCCATCGCCTCGATGCTCACCGGCAAATAAAAACCCGACCACCAATCCAACAACAAAACACCTATGGGAATCTTAAGCACTATCATCAGCAAAGTCTTCGGCGGCAAAAATGAAACCGTCGCACCCCCCGCTTCCCCGTCCGCTCCGGTCGCTGAAGTCGTCGAAACCGTCGTGGCCGAAGCCGCCCCGGTCGTGCCCGTCGATTTTGATGTCGCGGGCTACCTCGACGGACTCTGCGGACAATCGAAAGAAAAGCTCGATTGGCACGTTTCGATCGTCGACCTCATGAAGCTCGTCGGCATGGACAGCAGCCTCGCGGCACGCAAAGAGTTGGCCCAAGAACTCGGCTATCCGAGCGACACCGCCGACAGCGCCAAAATGAACATCTGGCTGCACAAACAAGTCATGCAACAAATCGCCAAACACGGCGGCAAACTGCCGGACTCCCTGGTCGCCTGACCTGCCGCAAGCAATCCGCTCACCCGCAAAAACCGCCGCGCACCCCGCGGCGGTTTTTTTGCTCCCCAGCCGGAACGGTGTCGTGGGAGACGTAAAGCAGGAGCGTCATCCCTCGCGCTTGACCTTTGACCACAAGCGGTCCCACGCCTGCGGACCGCTTCTACTTCACCCAACCGCGGCAGGATGGGCTTCGCCGCGCGGTGAGAGCTATGCTGGCCGGAAACTTTCCGATCGTGAACACGCGTCCCGATCTCGAAGCCATCGCTCCAGCTCAGACCAACCCGAGTTTCATCCGGCCCGCCTCGGTGATCATTCCTTGGTTCCACGGCGGCGACCAGACGAGATCAACTTCGGCGGATTCCACGCCGCCCACGGTGAGGACGCGGCTGCGGGCGTCGGCTGCGATGGTCGGCCCCATGCCGCAGCCCGGCGCGGTCAGCGTCATCTTCACATTGACGGTCGTGCCGCCCGACTCGCTCTTGCCGAGGATCAGGTCGTAGACCAAACCGAGGTCGACAATGTTCACCGGGATCTCCGGATCGTAGACGTTCTTGAGTTGCGCCCAGACGTCATCCTCCTTGACCTCGCCGGCCGGGGCGCTGGCGGAGGGAGCCGCCGGCTCCTCCTGCCGGGCCACCTCCAGCCCCAGCGCGTCGGCATCGGCCTCGGCAATGCGGGCCAACCCGGTCTGGGTCGCAACAGTGTAGGTGCCGCCGAGGGACTGGGTGATGACGACCGGACTCCCGGTCGGCAGGGTCGCCTCCTCGCCACTGGGGATAAGGATAACTTTGCAGTCGCGCTTGAGAGTTATTTCCTGGTGCGTCATCAGGAAAAACTAGCCCCGGCCGCCGCGGGAATCCAATCAAATGGTTCCACCCCGAGGCTTCCCGGTGTAATATTTCCCACCCATGCGTTGGCAAACCCTGTGGCAGGCCAAATGGATCCTGCTCATCCTCGTCGTCGCGACCGCGGCCGCGTGGTCTTTCGCGCCTTGGCTGATCCTCGTGGTGGTCGCCGCACTTCTTTTCACGCTGTATTTTTTCCGCGACCCGCACCGCCGCATCCCCGCCGGACCGGACCTCGTGGTCTCGCCGGCTGATGGACGCGTGACCGATATCGAGATGATGGAGGAAACTGAGGTGACCGGACAAACCATGCGGCGGGTGGGCATTTTTCTCTCCGTCTTCGACGTGCATGTCAACCGCATGCCGGCCGACGGCCGCGTCGTCTACACCGCGGGGCATGACGGCACTTATCATGATGCCCGCAGCCCCATGGCTTCGACCCACAACGCCGCGCGCACCTGGGGCTTCGATTGCAGCGGCACGGTGCTCGTCGTCCGCCAGATCACCGGTGCCATCGCCCGCCGCATCGTGCCGTGGGCCCTGCTCGGCGATCGCCTCCGGCGCGGACAACATTTCGGCATGATCCGGTTCGGTTCACGCACCGAGATCTATCTCCCGCTCGACGCCGAAGTCTCCGTGACGATCGGCCAGCATGTGCGCGGTGGCAGCACGGTCATCGGACGGCTGACCGCCGCCAAGCACCCCGCCCCGCAGCGCCACGAGGAGGTGGCGGCATGAAGGAAGAAAACGACGGCGCGCGCATTTAC
Organism: Chthoniobacterales bacterium; assembly: GCA_040880825.1. Lineage (GTDB taxonomy): Bacteria > Verrucomicrobiota > Verrucomicrobiia > Chthoniobacterales > JACTMZ01 > JACTMZ01. The sequence continues at coordinate 10,980 of JBBEEK010000145.1, read as the reverse complement.
CTGCTGCCGAACCTCATGACGGCGGGGAACCTGTTTTGCGGGTTCGCCGCCGTGCTCAATATCCTCGATGCCGTCATCCAGATGACCGCCGGCCTGGATCCCACCGGGCACGTCCACACCGCCATCTGGTTCATTCTCGGCGCCTGCGTTTTTGATCTGCTCGACGGGCGTCTGGCCCGCCTCGGGGGCAGCGAAAGCGCCTTCGGGCGCGAATTCGACTCCCTGGCCGACATCGTATCCTTCGGCGTCGCCCCCGCCTTGCTCACCTTCCACATCGTGCTGCGCGACTTCGACCGCTACGGGTGGATCATCGCTTTTGTCTATCTCGCTTGCGGTGCATTGCGCTTGGCCCGCTTCAACTGCCTGGCCGCGCAACGCGGCGAGGAGGCCGCGCACAAGGACTTCGAAGGCTTTCCCATCCCCGCGGCCGCCGGACTCATCGCCTCGCTCACCCTCCTCATGCTCTGGCTGGATGCGGGTCAGAAAACCATCGGCCCGTGGAAATTCGCCCTGCCGCCGCTCATGCTCTTTCTTTCGTTCATGATGTTCAGCCGCGTGCGCTACCCCAGCTTCAAGGCCGTCAACTGGCGGACCCGCCGCTCCATCCCGAAATTCATCGCCATCACCATTGTGCTGATCTTCACGGCCATGAACTACGAATGGATGCCCGCCATGCTCTTCATCGCTTACCTGCTCTATGGTCTGGCCCGACCGCTCATTTCGCAGCCATGGCGGCGCGAGATCGAATCGGAATTAGGCGAGGACGAAGAAGTGCCCGCCGACCAAAAACTTTAACCTCAACGTCCGCGCCGGCGACCGTCCCGGGCTTAAAACGGGATGTCGTCGTCCGATGGCTCCTCGGCCGGAGCCGCCTTGGACGCCTTGCCGCCGCCGCCAGACGGACGCCCGCCGGCCGCACCCCCGCCGCCGCC
>JBBEEK010000145.1:1248-9948 GCA_040880825.1 Chthoniobacterales bacterium | reverse complement strand
CCGCCGCCGCCTTCCGCGCCGTCACGGGAGCCGAGCAGTTGCAGGTTTTCCGCGACGACCTTGAGCTTGGAACGCTTCTGACCGGTCTGCTTGTCGTCCCACGTGTCGAGTTGCAAACGCCCCTCGATCATGACCGGACGGCCTTTTTTGACATACTCACCGGCGATTTCCGCCGGGCGTCCCCAGAGGGTGACGTCGACAAACGTGGTTTCTTCGCGCTTCTCGCCGCCGTCCGTCGAATAGTAACGGTTCATGGCCAGACCGAGTTCGGTCACGGCCGTGCCTTTGGGGGTGTATTTCACCTCGGGATCGCGGGTGCAGTTGCCGAGGAGGACGACTCGATTGTAGGAGGCCATGGTAGTGGGATTTCTTGGGAACGACAGGTTCAGGCCGCTTGCGCGACGGGTTTCAGTTTTTGGTAGTGCTGGAGATGGATGACGGGATCAAGTTTCCACTTGGCTTGCAGTTCGTCGATCTGCTCGGGCGTGGCGTGGACGATGAAGTTCACATAGTAGCCGCTCGTGCGCTTCCGGCTCGTGTAGGCGAAGGTGCGCTTCTCCAGTCGCTGCACCTGCTCGATCTCAACCTTGGCGGCTTTGATCTGTTTCTCGATCGCTTCAATCAACTCATTGGCCGATTCCTCTTTGCCTTTGGTGTTGAGCACCAGCAGCATCTCGTAACGTCTTGTGGTCATAATCCTTCTTTATTGAATCCATTCATCGCCGCGGCAAGCCCCTTTTTCACCACTTCGCGGATTGCCTCCGCCGCGCGGTCGAGAATGGAGGGCAAAACTTCCTCCTCCGCGGAGGTGAAGCGGCCGAGCACATGGTCGTGCAAACTGACCGGCGGAGGCGGCGCCCCGACGCCGATCCGCAGGCGCGGGACGGCTTCGGTGGCGAAATGGGTCAGCACCGACTCCAACCCGTTGTGGCTCCCCGCGCTGCCCGCCGGGCGGATGCGCAAGCGACCGAAGGCCAAGGCCGCATCGTCCAGCACGACCAACACCCGCCCGGGCGGGATTTTGTAGAAATCAGCCACGGCCCGCACGGCCACGCCGCTCAAATTCATGAAAGTCGCCGGCTTGAGCAGCCAGGCGTCATCGGCCCGCGCCACCGCTCCCTCAAAGCGCCGCTCCTCGCGAAACGGCACCTCGGGCCGCAGGGCGTCGAGCGCCAGCCAGCCGATATTGTGCCGCGTCCGCCCGTAGCGGGTCCCGGGATTGCCCAGACCGGCCACCAGCCAAGTCGGGGCGCCGCCGTCCACGACGCGTTATTCCTTCTTGGCCTCTTCCTTGGCCGCGCCTTCTTCAGGCTTCTTCTCGTTGATGACTTCCGGCTCGGTCGGACCACCTTCGGTCGGCGTCGCTTCGTCGGAGACTTTGGGTTCGGAAACGAGAAACACGGTGACCTCGCCGTCGACGAGATACTTCACACCCGGCAAGGCCGGCAGGTCGCTCACATGCAAAGCCGAGCCGAGCACAAGATGGGAAACATCGACGCGGATGGTCTCCGGCAAATCTTGCGGCAAACATTCGACTTCCAACGAGCGCAGACTTTGCTCGAGCAGGCCGCCGCCGGTTTTCACCCCGACCGCTTCGCCCGTCGGTTCGATCGGCACTTCGGCCACCAGCGTCTCGTTCATCGAGACCGCTTGGAAATCGATGTGCAGGACGGCGCGGCTGACCGGATGGTGTTGCACCTCGTTGATCAGCGCGAGGCGCGGAGCGGACTTGCCGCCGTCCTCGATCTCAAGATTGACCAGAATATTTTGACCCACCGCGTGCGAGAGCACGGTGTCAATGGCGCGCCGCTCGACCTGCAAAGACTGGGGCTCGACCCCCTGACCGTAGAGGTTGGCCGGCACGACGTGCGCGGTTTTCAATTTTTTCACGGCGTTGCGCCCCAGGGCGGTGCGGCGCGCGGCTTTCAGACTGACTTGGTTCGACATAAGGGCGCGGAGACTAGGCGGGATGGCCGGCGATTTCAAACAAAGAAGTCACGGACTCATCCCCGTGGATGCGTTTGATCCCCTCGCCCAGCAGCCCGGCCACCGAACAAATGGAGATCGGGCAGCCGTCAAAACGCGGCACCGGCACACTATCGGTCGCCACCAATTCCTTGATATCCGACTCGCGCAAACGCTTCGCCGCGATGTCGACCAGCACGGCATGGGAGACCATGGCATAGACATCCCGGGCCCCCGCCGCCCGCAGGATTTTCGCCGCACTGGTCAGCGTTCCGGCCGTCTCGGTCAGATCGTCGACCAGCAGGACATTTTTGCCCTTCACCTCGCCGATCACATGCTGGGCCTCGGTCTCCGTCGCGCTGATGCGGCGCTTGACCACGATGGCCAGACCGGCGCCCAACAATTGCGCGTAAGCCGAAGCCATTTTGACCCCGCCCACGTCGGGCGAAACGACCACAAGGTCGGGAATATTTTTCTCCCGCAGGTATTTGATCAGCACCGGCAGCGCGTAAAGATGATCCACCGGAATATCGAAAAACCCCTGCAACTGCTGCGCATGCAGGTCCATGGTGAGAAGCCGGTTGACCCCCGCCGCGACGATAAGGTTGGCCACCAACTTGGCCGTGATCGGCACCCGCGGCTGGTCCTTGCGGTCCTGCCGCGCATAGCCGAAAAACGGGATCACCGCCGTGATGCGCGCCGCGCTGGCCCGCCGCGCCGCGTCCACGAGGATGAGCAACTCCATCAGATTCTGGTTCGTCGGCGGACACGTCGGTTGGATGATGAACACGTCGCGGCCGCGCACGTTCTCGTTGATTTTGACGAACGTCTCGCCATCCGGGAACGAACTCACCGTCGCGTCGCCCAGCGGCACACCGATGTAATCCGCGATGGCCCGGGCCAACTGCGGGTGCGCCGTGCCCGTGAGTAATCTCATTTCTGCTTTACCGCGATCCATACCCGCATCGTCCCCGACCCGGCGCCGGTCTTGCAATTGCAAAAACCGCCGCCACGGTAAACTATTCGTCTTCATGCACGCGCCGCACGTCCCGCTACCCGATCCCGCCGAGGTCCTGGCCCCGCTCGGGCTGCCGCTGACCCCGGCCGTGGCCGCCTTCGCCCGCGACCTCGAACCGGCCGGCGACGAACGCCTCGAGGAGATGGCCCGCCGCGCCCGGGCCCTGACCCGCCGCCATTTCGGCAAAGCCCTGCGCCTCTTCGCCCCGCTTTACCTCTCCAACGAGTGCATCAACACCTGCGCCTACTGCGGCTTCTCCCGCGAAAACGCCATCCTCCGCGTCACCCTCGAGGCGGAGCAGGTCCGCGCCGAAGCCCGCCACCTCGCAGCCCAAGGCTTCCGCAATATCCTCCTCGTCGCCGGCGAACACCCCAAATTCGTCTCCAATGGCTACCTCGAAAAAATCCTCCGCACCCTCGCGCCGGAAATCCCCGCGCTCTCCATCGAAGTCGCCCCGCTGGAAACCGCCGATTACCTCCCGCTCGTCCGCGCCGGAGCCGAAGGACTCGTCGTTTACCAGGAAACCTACCACCGCCCGACCTACGCCCGCCTGCACACCGCCGGACCGAAGAAAGACTACGACTGGCGCCTCGCCTGTCCCGAACGCGGACACGCCGCCGGTTTCCGCCGCATCGGCATCGGCGTGCTCTTCGGACTGTGGGACTGGCGCGAGGAAGCCATCGCCCTCGCCGCCCACCTCGACCACCTCCTGCGCACCTGCTGGAAATCCCATCTCACCATCAGCCTCCCGCGCATGCGCCCCGCTGCCGGCGGCTACCAACCCGAATACACGCTCGGCGACCGCGACTTCGTCCAACTCCTCTGCGCCTTCCGTCTCCATTTCCCCCGCGCCGGCCTCGTTCTCAGCACCCGCGAACCCGCCGCCCTGCGTGACGCCGTGGCCCCGCTCGGCATCACTCTCATGAGCGCCGGCAGCCACACCGAACCCGGCGGGTATACCGGAGTAGGCCGAGACAACCTTCACCTCACCGTCCGGGGCCGCGCCGTCGCCTGCGACGCACCCGCAGATGCCCTCGCCACCGAGCAATTCAGCACCTCCGACCAGCGCCCGCCGCACGAAGTTGCCACGCGCCTGCGCCAACTCGGACTCGACCCCGTCTGGAAGGACTGGGACCGCGCCATCCTCGGATCATGAAACTCGTCCTCAACGGCCAACCACACGAGGTCAAGGCCACCCAGGTCGAAGAACTCGTCGCCGAAATCGGTCTCCCCCTCTCCGCCGCCCTCGTCGAGCACAACGGCACCGCCCTCCTCCGCTCCGAGTGGTCGAAAACAAATCTCCAACCCGGCGACCGCTTGGAAATCATCCGCATGGTCGCCGGCGGCTGACCCCCAGCTGCAAGCTTCCCCCTCACCCAAGCACCAACTTCGCCCCCGCAATAACCAGCACCACCGCGAGCAGCATCGCGATGCCCCGCGCCGGCAGGTGCCGGCTGCCCAGGCGCGAGCCGAGGAAGCCGCCGATCGCCACGACCACGACCAAGGGCCAGGCGAACTCCGGCAGGTCGCGTCCGCTCTTGGCATACCCCGCCAAACCGGACGACGAATTGACCAAGATAAAAAGCGAAGACACCGCCGCCGCTTCCTTCACCCTCGCCCAACGGCAAAAGAGCATCAGCGGCGTGAGAAAAATGCCGCCCCCGGTCCCGGTCAGCCCCGACAAAAACCCGAGACCCGCCCCGCTGGCCAGCGCCACACGGCGCCGCGGCCGCGCCACCTCCGGCGGATCCTCTTTGCGGCAGAAAAGCCGCCACGCCGAGAACCACAAAACCACACCGAGCAAAATCTGCAAATAATCCGCCGGCACCTCCACCCAACCTCCGAGGAAGGCGCCCGGCACGGACAACAGCGCGAACGGCCAGAAAAGTGCCCACGAAAAATGCCCGGCCCGCCACCACTGCACAAAGCCGATCGCGGCGACCAGGATGTTGAGCGCGAGTGCCGTCGGGCGGATCACTTCGACGCCCAGACCGGCCAGCGTCAGCACCGCGATGTAACCCGAGGCCCCCGCATGACCGACCGAGGAATAAAGCAGCGCCACGACGAACATCGCCAGCGCCAACACCCAGACCCCGCTTGGCTCCATCAGGAGGCCTGCTCGACCACCACTTCGCTCCCCTCGGCCCGCAACGCGACCAAAGGCGTCCCCGCCGGCAAGAAATCACTTTCGGCCCGCGCATCCACCACCTCGCCGCCGAATTCCGCACGCCCCACCGGCCGCAACATCGACAAGGCCCGTCCCCGATCGCCCGCCCGCACCGGCAGGTGGGCCGCACCCGGTTCGTCCATGGTCAACGAACCGCCGCCCGGCTCGCTCGTGGTCAGCACCAAGCGCCGCAAGACCGGCAATTTCGGGAAAAATTGCGCGAGGAAAAAAATCGCGACGCCCGACAACCCGATGGCCACCCCGAGGTTGGCCAGCGGAAGGAGGAAGACATCGAGCGTCGGCCACTCGGGCGCCGTCGGGTAGTAATCCACCATGGCCCACAACAACGACCCGAGCATCAGCATCGTCCCGGCCAGCGCCAGAACCACGATGCCCGGAATAAAAATCAACTCGACCAAAATCAGAATCACCCCGAGCACGAAAAACGCCACCACCTCCATCCCGGTCAACCCCGCGACGTAATGCCCGGCGAAAAAGAGCGCGAAGCACATCGCCGCAATGACCCCCGGCACGCCGAAGCCCGGCGATTTGAATTCGATGTAGGTCCCGATGATCCCGCCGAGCAGGAAAAGCGGCGCCAGCATGGTGATGTAGAGCGCCGCCCGCTCGAACCCGCTCGGCTCGGTCTCCACGATGACCGGCGGTTGCAGCCCCGCATCGCGGACGAGGTCAGCCACCGACTTGGCCATGCCGTCGGCCAGCAGCGGTTTGCCGCCGATTTTTTCCACCGCCTCCTGCGCGCTCAAGGTCAGCAACTCGCCTTCCTCGCTGATCACTTTTTTGCCGACCTTCACTTCCTTGTCTTTATTGATGAAGGCCACCGCGATGTCCGGGTTGTGTCCGTTGCTTTCGGCCGCGCTGCGGAAGTAGCCGGAGTAGTATGACACGATTTTCGCGCTGAGCGTCTCGGGGATTTCCTGACCGCCGCCCATGACCGGCGCCGCCGCCCCTATCGCGCTGACCGGCGCCATCCAGATATGCTTGGTCCCCAGCGCGATCAGGGCGCCGGCCGACCCCGCGTTCGGGTTCACATAGGTGTAGGTCGGCGCCTCCACTTTCAACAGCGCTTGCAGGATCTCCACAGCCGCCCCCAACTCCCCGCCCGGCGTGTCCATATCCAGGATGTAAGCCGAGGCCTTCGACGCCTCGCCCGCTTTGAGAACCCGCCGCAGGAAGAAAAACTGCGCCTGCGAGACCACACCCTTGATCGGGATCACCACCACCGCGCCTTCGGGAATGGCCGCCGCCTCCATCTTGACCACCCGCACCACTTCCGCTGCCGGGCTGGCCGCCGGGGTGGCGGCCGGTTGCGCCCGGACACCCGCCGCCAAAAGGGGGAGGACCAAAAGTATGCGCCATAAATTCATGAGTCCCTAATGTCCTCCCGCACCGCCGCCCCCTCAAGCGGATTCTCCCGCCCCGCCGATTTCCCGCGCCCGCGTTTGCCCCCTCGGCTACACTCCGCCCATGCCCCGTATCGCCGAGGAAAGCATCGAGCGCGTCGCCGCGGCCAGCGACATCGTCGAAATCATCGGCAGCTACTTCCCGCTCAAACGCGCCGGCTCGAGCTGGCGCGCCCTCTGCCCGTTCCACCGCGAAAAGTCCCCGTCCTTCCACGTCAGCCCGCAAAAACAAGCCTACTACTGCTTCGGCTGCGGCGCCGGCGGCAGCCTCTTCAAGTTCGTCATGGAATACGAACGCGTCGACTTCGTCACCGCCGTGCGCCGCCTCGCACAAAAAGCCGGCGTCACCCTCATCGAGGAAAAATCCGGCCCCGGCGACGACCAGCGGCGCGAGTTGCGCGGGCGCCTCCTCGATCTGCACAAACTGGCCACCGATTGGTTCCACGCCAACCTCCTCCGTGCCCCCGCCGGCGCCGCCGCCCGCGATTACCTCAAGTCCCGCGAGATCGGCTCCGACATCGCCAAGCGCTGGCGCCTCGGCTACGCCCCCGACTCCCGCGACGCCCTCCTCAAGCACGCCCGCGCCGCCGGTTTTAACGACCAGGAACTCCGCGCCAGCGGACTCTTCCACGGCGGCGAAGACAAACCGCTGGCCGACCGCTTTCGCCAGCGCCTCATGTTTCCCATCGGCAACGACTACGGCGAGGTCATCGCCTTCAGCGGCCGCGTCCTCCCACCCTCCGAAGACCCCGCCAAATACGTCAATTCTCCGGAAACCCCGCTCTTCAGCAAAGGCCGTGCCCTCTACGGACTCGACCAGGCCCGCCGCCCGCTGGCCGACACCGGCACCGCCATCGTTTGCGAGGGACAGCTCGACCTCATCCGTGTTTTCGAGAGCGGCTTGCAAAATGTTGTCGCCCCGCAAGGCACCGCCTTCACCCCGGCGCAAGCCCGCCTGCTCAAACGCTACGCCGACACCGCAGTGCTCTGCTTTGATTCCGACCGCGCCGGACGCACCGCCGTGGAACGCTCCCTGCCCATCCTCCTCGCCGCCGGCTTCGGCGTGCGCGTCGCGCCACTTCCCGCCGGGGAGGACCCCGATTCGCTCATCCGCAAAAATGGCGCGGACGCCTTCCGCGCCCTCGTCGAGCAAGCGCCCGACTATTTCGAATTCGCCCTCGACGAAGCCTCCGCCGCGCAAAAACTCGACAACGCCTCGTCCAAAGCCGCCCTCGTCCGCAAGCTGGCCGGCTTCGCCGCCCATCTCCCCGATGCCGTGGCCCGCGAGTCCCTCGCCGCCCGCCTCGGCCCGCGTCTCGCCATTTCTCCGCAGGCCTTCCTCACCGCCATTCCGAAAAAAGCCTCCACCGCCACCGAGCCCGAACCGGACGAACCCGGCGACGACGCCCCCGCCTCCGAAGAACCCGACACCACCATCCGCCTCCTCCTCCACGCCGCCCTCGTCTGCGCTGACACCCGCCGCTGGCTCGCCGCGCAGGACACCGCCGTCCTCGCCAGCCGCCCCGGTCTCCCGCTTCTGCAAAAATGCCTCGCCGCCACCTTCGACCCCGCCGACCCCGCCGCCACCCAAGCCTTCTTGGCCGGGCAATCCCCCGCAGCTCAGTCCGTCCTGGCCGCTCTCTTGCTCGGACGCCCACCGTCCGACCCGGCCGCCATCGCCCGTGAGACCCTGCAAAACCTCCGACGTCAGCAACTCGAGACCCGCCGCGCCGCCCTCACCGCCCGGCTCCGCCAGTCCGGGCTCGCCCTCCCCGAAGTCGCCCGGTTGCAAGCCGAGGTTGTTGACATCATGAAAGAGATGGGGCAGAGTCGCGGGTCGCACTGACACCACTCAGGCCGGGCGGCCCGCAAGCCGTCCACGCCTCCGCGACACTCCGATACCGTATGGCCACCAAACCGAAGAAGAAGCCCGTCACGTTCTCCAAACCGAAGAAACCGCTCCGCAAGGCCCCGCCGAAAAAGGCCAAGCCCGCGGCCAAGACAAAACCCGCGGCCAAAAAGCCGGCCCCCCCGGTAAAAAAACCGGTCGCCCAAACGCCCGCGCCCAAAGGTAAGGTCAAAACTCCCGCTGCTCCGGCAGCGGCGGCGAAAAAACCTGCAGCCAA
>JBBEEK010000145.1:0-1148 GCA_040880825.1 Chthoniobacterales bacterium | reverse complement strand
GCCAAAAGCACCGCCAAACCCGCCGCCAAAACCAAACCCGCGGCCGGCAAAAACGGCGCCAAAGATGCCATGCTCGAGACCACACCCGTGGTCGATGTCGAGAAATTCATCGCCGACAAAACCCGCGAGCTGGTCAAACTCAGCAAAGACCAAGGCTACCTCACCTTCGACGACCTCGAGGAAAATCTCCCCGCCGCGGTCAACGACCCGGACGTCATCGACAAAATCATCACCCGCCTGCGCGAGGTCGAAATCGAACTCATCGAGCAGAGTGATATCGACACCGACAAAGCCCCGCGCAAGGAGGAAGAGAAACCCGAGAAAGACGAGAAATCCGACGGACGCCTCGACATCCTCGACGACCCCGTCCGCATGTATCTCAAGCAGATGGGCCAGGTCCCGTTGCTGTCCCGCGAGCAGGAAGTCGAGATCTCCAAACGCATCGAGGATGCCGAGATCAAAGTGCAGGACATCGTCTACCGCATGGGCTTCGTCGCCCGTGGCCACCTTGACCTCGCCCAGAAACTCCTCGACCAGCGCGAACGCTTCGATCGCGTCATCATGGACAAAAAGATCGAGAGCCGCGAACGCTACATGAAAGCGCTCCCCCGCCTCTGCGCCACCATCAAGACGGCCGCGCAAAAGATCGACCGCCAGTTCGCCGGCATCGCCAACATCAAAAAGCCCACCGGGCAGAAGCTTAAGAATTTCGAAAAAGCCCTCGCCGGCATCCGCGTGCACTATCCGAAGTTCTTCTACAAACAGAAGATCACCGACGACTTCGTGCAAGAGGCCGAAGACACCCACCGCACCCTCCTCCACCTCCACGTCGAATTCACCAAGTCGAACAGCCGCGCCAAACGCAGCCCCGACGCCAAAAAGAAAGCCCACGAACTTGAAAAGCGCATCGGCGACCTCGCCCACCGCGCTTGGATGACGTCCGACGTCTTCAAAATCTCCTACAGCGAGCTCCGCACCTGGCACAAAGCCGCGCACAAAGCCAAAACCGAAATGGTCGAAGCCAACCTGCGCCTCGTCATCTCCATCGCCAAAAAATACACCAACCGCGGCCTCTCCTTCCTCGACCTCATCCAGGAAGGCAACATGGGCCTCATGAAAGCGGTCGAAAAATTCGAATACCGCCGCGG
>JBBEEK010000144.1:0-2493 GCA_040880825.1 Chthoniobacterales bacterium | reverse complement strand
GTCCCGCGCTGTCGACAAATCATGGTGCACCACCACCACCGTCTTGCCCCGCGCCTTCATCTCGCGCAGCAGATCGATGATCGCCGCTTCCGTCGCCGCATCCACCCCGGCAAACGGCTCGTCCATGAAATACAAATCACTTTCCTGGGCCAAAGCGCGCGCGAGGAAGACCCGCTGACGTTGCCCGCCGGACAAATTTCCAATCTGCCGCCGCGCCAGCGGCAGCATCTGCACTTGATCGAGGCAAGCCCGCGCAATCTCCCGGTCGGCCCGGCCCGGACGCCGCCCCGGCGGCAGGTGCCCGTAACGCCCCATCAACACGACATCCATCACGTTGACCGGAAAATCCCAGTCCACCGACTCCCGCTGGGGAACGTAACCCGTGCGACGGGCGTTCTCGGCCAGCGTCCCGCCGAAAATCTTCACCCAACCGGCCGACAACGGCATCAGACCCAGCACCGCCTTGAGCAAAGTCGACTTGCCCGCCCCATTCGGGCCGATGATCCCGGTCAGACTCCCCGCCGGCACCGTCAGATCGACCCCGTAAAGGACCGGCCGCCGGTCATAAGCCACCGTCAGGTCGTGCACCTCCAAAGGCGGAGCCGTGGTGGAAAAATCTTTCATCATGATGTAGCACATGCTACATTACGTGCTTATAAGTAATCCGGCCGAGGCCGGTCTGTCAAACCTCCATTCCCCGACGCCATGCCTGCCCGCACCCGCGACACTGCCGCCATTCAACGTCACACCCGCCGCGCCCATGCAGAGGAACGCGCCCAAGACTACGTCGAAGCTATCGCCGACCTCATCGCCGAACACGGCGAAGCCCGGGCCACAGACATCGCCCGTTCCCTCGGTGTGACCCACGTCACCGTCATCCGCACGGTCCAGCGCCTCCAGCGCGAAGGCCTGGTCAAAACCCTGCCTTACCGCTCCATTTTCCTCACTCCCGCCGGACGCGCCCTCGCGGCCCGCGCCAAAGATCGCCACCAGACGGTTGTCGCTTTCCTCGAGGTGCTCGGCGTGCCACTGGCAGTCGCCCGCGCCGACGCGGAAGGCATCGAACACCACGTCAGCCCCGCCACGCTCGCCGCGATGAACAAATTCCTCGCCACGCACCGCCCGCCTCGGCGCACCCAGGAGAAACGTGGGCCAAGGCCAGCCGTCAGAAACGGAAATTCGCGCTGAGCCCGACCTGCCAAGTCTTTTCACCAGCATCGGCAGGGTCGGCTGGCCCAGCCGGCCGCACGCTCCCCTCAGCAAGGTAGCGGCCCGCTGGGCCAGCAGGCCCTACCAAAAACACCATCTCCAAAAAGTCCGCGACCTTTGGGGGTCTGGTATTACTCATCATCCCCGCTCAAGCCGGCCACGATGGTGGCCAGGTTGTAACGCATCATGCCGTCGTAAGTGCCCACATCGTGGCCCTCCTCCATTTGACCCGGTTCACCCAAGGCGTCGGAGAAAAGCTCACCCCCGATGCGCACCCCCGCATCCCGGGCCACGCGACGCAAACCGGCCGGATTCACACTTGTTTCCACGAAAATAGCCGGCACCTTTTGCTCGCGAAGAAAGTCAACGAGTCCGGCCATGTCGGACAAACTCGTTTCGCTCACCGTGGATATCCCCTGCAGCGCGATGACCCGGAAACCGTAGGCCCGGCCGAAGTAGTTGAACGCATCGTGACTGGTCACCAGAATGCGCTTTTCCTCCGGCACCTTCGCCGCCTGCTCACGACACCAGACATCCAGTGCCCGCAGTTCTGCCGCCAACTTCTCCCCATTCGCACGATAGATGGACGCACCGTCCGGATCCGCCTCCGACAAGCCGGCCACCACCGTGGGCACCGCTTCGGCCCAAAGCGAGGCATCCAACCAAAGATGCGGATCGTGAAACCCCTCGGAATCCTCCACCGAAAGCAAGCGGTTCTCCGGCACCGACTCGCTGACGGCGTAAACTTTGACCCCTTGCCGGGCCAACCGCGTGAACAAATCCCCGAGTCGACCCTCCAGATTCAAGCCGTTGTAGAAAATGGCGTCGGCCTTGGCCAAGCGCGACGCATCGCCGGCCGTCGGCTTGTAAAGGTGCGGATCCACCCCCGGACCCATCAATGGCCGCACCTCGACCCGCTCCCCGCCCGTCTGCCGCACCAAATCCGCCACCATCCCGGTCGTCGCCACAACCTGCAGTTCAGCCGCCGGTAAACCGACCCCGCCCAGCAGCAAAAAGCCGACGAGAGAGAGGTGCTTTTTCATGATGTAGCTTGTGCTACAATCTGCAATAGTGGCTACGGACGAATCTGTCAAAAGATTTGTCCGGGTCGGGCCGCAACCGCTCCTCCCCCGCGACCAATCCACACCATCCGCTGCCGCCCGCCGGCCTCAACGGGCTGCGGCTCCTTCCTTCATCCTCACCGGAATCCCCCGCTCGGCGAGGAACGCCTTCACATCCCCCACCGTGTATTCCCCGAAATGGAAAACACTCGCCGCCAGCACC
>JBBEEK010000143.1:0-16218 GCA_040880825.1 Chthoniobacterales bacterium | reverse complement strand
CGCTCGGTCGCCGATGCGCCCGCCGCCGTGCCTGAAGACCCGAACATCATCTGGGTGAGATAGGGTGCAACTACGGCCTGCGGAGCCCTGATCGGGTATACAAATCATTACTTCTCGACATTTATACCCGATCAGGTATGGTAAGCCATATTCCCATGATTTTATACCCGATCGGAATCTTATGAGCGAGCCCGTGGCCAAGTTTCTCAAAGCCAAGCGGCGGGGGCTGGGTCTGACCCAGCACGACTTGGCCGACCGTGCCGGCGTGGGTTTGCGGTTCATCCGCGACCTTGAGCAGGGCAAGCCCACCCTGCGTTTGGACAAAGTGAACCAAGTGCTGGCCTTGTTCGGTCACCGGATGGAGCCGGTCGCATTCCGCATGGAGGTCGGCCATGCGGCGCGCTGAAGTCCGCTGGCAAGACCGCCCTGCCGGGATCCTCGAAGAACTCGAGAATTCCTACCGGTTCACCTACCTGCCGGACTATTTCCATTCTCCTGGAGCTGAGCCGGTGAGCTTGTCGCTACCTTTGCAGGCCGAACCCTTCGAAGACAAACGGCTCTTTCCGTTTTTCGACGGTCTCATCCCGGAGGGCTGGCTGTTGGCAATCGCGGAGAGAACATGGAAACTCGATCCGCGCGACCGTATGGGACTTCTGCTGACCTGCTGCCGCGACTGCATCGGCGCCGTGGGTGTGGTCCCTTTGGAGGAGGAGAGGCGTCGCCATGGGTGAGTCACGCTGTTTGCTCTGCTTGGGCGATCTGTCCGCGGGCGAGGCGGTCTACCACTCTGCGTGCTGCCGGGAATTGTTCGATGCGTCGCAGCCCCCGTTGCTTCCCTACTCGCAGGAGGACATAGACAAACTGGCCACCAAAGTCATCAGACAGCACGTGACCGTGCCCGGAGTGCAGCCGAAGCTCTCCCTGCACCTCGAACGCGAGGCCAAGAAAAGCGCCGGGCGCTTCACCATCGTGGGGCTTGAGGGCGGTTATATTCTCAAGCCGCCGGTGTCTCGTTACCCCGAAATGCCCGAGTTGGAGCATTTGACCATGCGGATGGCCGAATGCTTCGGGATCACGACCGCCGCGTGTGGCTTGCTGAAGATGCAGGACGGTCGCCATGCTTTTATCGCGCGTCGCATGGACCGCTCCGGCGTCCGCAAGCTGCCTATGGAAGACATGTGCCAGCTGACCGACCGACTGACCGCGGACAAATATCGTGGCTCGTTGGAGTCGGTCGGTCGCGCCGTGTTGCGTTACAGCAATGTCCCGGTGTTCGATGCCCTGCGCTTGTTCGATCTCGTGCTTTTCTGCTTCCTAACCGGCAATGCCGACATGCATCTGAAGAATTTCTCTTTGCTGCAGAACTTGGACCGGGAAACGCGTCTGGCCCCGGCCTACGACCTTCTGCCCACCCATCTTCTTCTGCCCGAGGACCAAGAGGAATCGGCGCTCACGCTCAACGGCAAGAAGCGGAAAATTCATCGTAACGATTTCCTGTGCTTCGGTGAGGCACTCACCCTGAAGGCCAGGCAAATGGACAACGCGCTACGTCGTTCCGCCGCGGGAATTCCCGCGGCGCTGGCGCTCGTCGATCGTGGTCTGTGCTCGGAGGAGAGCAAAAAGCGTTACGCGAAGTTGATTAAGGCTCGCGCCGCTCGGTTGGGCTTCTGATTTGCCTGGCCGCCGCTGCGGTTCACCGCGGCACCGGGGAGGAATACAATAAGCGCCACAGCCCGATGTGGCCCGGGGAGGAGAAGCGTCTCAACGCTCGTCGCCGGAACGATGTCGTAGCAGCGGTCATTGTCGGCTTGTGGCCGAAGGAATTGCCTTTGAATGTCGGCACACGTGCACGGTGGCTTGCGGCTCCGCAAGGATCCGCCACGGCGGAGAGGCTGCTCGCCCTCCAGAAGTTTAGAGCAGTGGAGAATTTGCACCGGGCGCTCCCCACTTGCCGGCCCCTGCGCTTCCCGACATCTTGAGCATCACGATGCCGTCCAGTGTGCAGATCAAGGAACAAGGGCCACCGGATCCGGTGCGGGCTTTCCACGTCATGACCAAGCCGATCGGGCCGATCTGCAATCTCGACTGCCAATACTGCTTCTACCTCGAGAAGGAAAAGCTGTTCCCGTCCAACGAGAATTTCAAAATGTCCGACCAGGTCCTCGAGACCTACGTGCGGCAATACATCGAAAGTCAGAACGTGCCGGAAATCTCCTTCGCGTGGCAGGGTGGGGAACCAACGCTGCTCGGGGTGAAGTTCTTCCGCAAGGTCGTGGAATTACAGCGTCAATACGCCGGCGGCAAAAAGATCCACAACGCGCTTCAGACCAATGGCACCTTGCTCGACGACGAGTGGTGTGAATTCCTTGGCGCGGAAAAGTTTCTCGTTGGCTTGAGCATCGACGGCCCGGCGCGCTGGCACAACGCCTACCGCGTGGACAAGCAAGGGCGCGATACCTACGACCAAGTTCTGCGCGGCCTGCGCCTGCTGAAAAAGCACCAAGTCGAATTCAACACGCTGACCGTGGTCAACCGGGCCAACGCACGCCATGCGCTCGAGGTCTACCGTTTCCTGCGCGACATCGGGTCGGGTTTCCTCCAGTTCATCCCATTGGTCGAGCGGTTGGCCGATGCGGAGGCCACGAAACTCGGCCTGGACCTGGCCCTGCCGCCGCGCTCGGATGAGGAGGACCACCGCCGTCTGCCGGTGACCGACTGGAGTGTCGAGCCGAAGCAATACGGGGAATTTCTTTGCACCGTCTTCGACGAGTGGGTGAAGCGTGATGTGGGGAAGACGTTCGTGCAGATCTTCGATGTCACTTTGGGCAACTGGATGGGCGGACCACACGGCGGAGGGCTCTGCGTCTTCAGCGAGAACTGCGGGACGGCCTTGGCCATGGAGCACAATGGCGATGTCTACTCCTGCGACCACTACGTCTACCCACATTACAAGCTGGGCAACCTCCTCAACCAGTCGCTGGGCGAGATGGTTTCCTCGGAATTTCAGCGCGAGTTCGGAAAGGCCAAAGCTTCGACCCTGCCGCGCTATTGCCTGCAATGCGAGGTGCGCCATCTCTGCCACGGCGAGTGTCCCAAGCACCGCTTTATCCGCACGCCGGAGGGCGAACCCGGCCTCAACTACCTCTGCCGCGCTTACAAAATGTTTTTCAACCACTCCGCCCCCGCCATGCAACGGATGGCCGCGCTGCTGCGGTCCCGGCGCGCCCCGGCGGAAATCATGCGCTGATAACTTGTCAGCTCGGCGCCGGATGACCTCATGGCTGCCGACTTTGGTCCGCTTTGCTGACCAGCCACCGGCAGTGGAGATCGCGCAGTGGGACATTGTTGTCGGCTCGTCGTGTCTGGTCTTGTCACTGCTGATTGGTTAAAGTGTAAAAATGCAACGCAAGCAGAGTGTCACTGCCTTTTCGCCCGGCCGGGCCGAATGGTTGGGGAATCACACGGATTACAACGACGGTCTCGTTCTCGGGATTGGTCTGGAAGTGGGGGCGACGGTGGTGGCGCGCGTGACGGGTGATCGGCAGTTGGTCCTGCGGGCGGAGGATTTGGGTGAGGAGCGGATTTGTGATTTGGATGCTTTGGGCGCGGTCGAGGTGGGCTCTTGGGCTAATTATGCGATCGGGGTGGCGGCGGGGTTCTTGGTCCGAGGTGCCGAAGGCACGGGAGTTGAGTTATCGATCCGCAGCGACGTGCCGATGGGAGCGGGCTTGAGCAGCAGCGCGGCGCTGGAGTGCGCCACGGCGCGGGCTTTGCAACGGGCTTGGGGGACGAATTTTTCTGACATGGAGCTGGCGAAGATTGGTCAGGAAGCGGAGCACAAGTTCGCCGGGGTGCGTTGCGGGTTGCTCGATCAGGTGACTTCGCTTTTCGCGGCGCGTGACCATGCCGTCTTTTTCGATTGCCGCTCACTGGAAGTGCAACGCGTGCCGGTTCCGCCGGAGGCGCGCTTCGTTATTGTGCAAAGCGGGGTGAAGCATGCGCTTTCCGACGGCGCCTACAACGATCGTCGCGCGGAGTGCGAGGAGGCGGCGCGGATTCTCGGGGTGGGGAAATTGCGGGAGGCGACGCCGGAGAGGTTGGATGAAGCGGAACGAGGCGGCCGTTTGCATGGAGCGCCTTTGCGTCGGGCGCGGCATGTGGTCGGCGAAAATGCCCGGGTGTCCGCGGCAGTGGCCGCACTGCGTGCCGCTGACCTGACCACGGTGGGACGCCTGATGAATGAATCGCACGAGAGTTCGCGGACGCTTTTCGAAAATTCGTGCAAGGAACTCGACTTCCTGGTCTCTGAAGCGCAGGGGATTCCGGGGTGCCTCGGGGCGCGGCTGACCGGCGGCGGATTCGGCGGTGCGGTGTTGGCGTTGGTGCGCTCCGGCACGGAAGAAGCTTTTGTGCATTCGATGGGCGAGCGGGTTTCCGTCGCGTGGGGACGTGTGCCGCAGACCCTGGTGACCGGAGCTGGAGGGGCATTGATTGACCCCTGACACAAAGTCTTGAGGTCTCCTGTTTCGCAGGACAGAGATGTTGGCGATGATGAACGGGACGGCATTCGGAAAAACGGGCGATGAGGCGGAGGTCTCTTTGTTCAGTATTGAACACTCGTCGGGGATTCGGGTCGCCGTGACGGATCTGGGGGCTTCGCTGGTTTCTTTGGAGGTTCCCGACCGGCAGGGGCGTATGGGTGATGTCATCCTCGGTTTTTCCCGTGCCGAGGATTACGCGGCACATGCCGACTTTTACTTTGGATCGAGCGTCGGGCGCTTCGCCAACCGCATTGCGCACGGCAAGTTCACCCTCGGAGGCCGGGTTCACCAATTAAACGCCAATAATTCACCCGGGGGCATACCGTGTCATCTCCACGGTGGTGTGGGCGGTTTTCACAGCCGCCTTTGGTTGCTTGAGGACGCGGGGGAAGATTATGTGCGCTTCGGCTACAGCTCTCCGGACGGGGAGGAGGGGTATCCGGGCAACCTCAAAGCTACCGTGACTTATCGTGTGGGGCCGGGGCGTCAGTTGACTTGGACGGCGGAGGCGGTGGCCGATGCGCCGACGATCGTCAATCTGGTGCACCATCCTTATTGGAATCTGTCTGGAGGAGAGGCGCCGACGATCGATGGGCATGTCTTGCAGCTTTTCGCGACCTCCTACCTGCCGGTGACCGATGGCAAGATCCCCACCGGCGAAATCCGCTCCGTGTCCGGAACGCCGATGGATTTCTGTCAGCCGCGGATGATCGGCCGCGAGACTACGGGGCACCACGATCACTGCTGGGTTCTCGACCGGTCTGTGGCAGTGGGCGATCTCGTTTTGGCGGCTCGTC
This sequence comes from Chthoniobacterales bacterium, assembly GCA_040880825.1. Lineage (GTDB taxonomy): Bacteria > Verrucomicrobiota > Verrucomicrobiia > Chthoniobacterales > JACTMZ01 > JACTMZ01. The sequence continues at coordinate 10,880 of JBBEEK010000143.1, read as the reverse complement.
TGACTGAGCCCCGCAGTGGCCGCACCCTGGAAATCTCAACCAATCAGCCCGGCATCCAGTTCTACGATGGTCACTCTCTCGATGGTTCAGTCATCGGTTGCGAGGGACGCCTCTACGGATCCCGCGCCGGCCTTTGCCTTGAGCCACAAAACTTCCCCGATGCGCCGAACCATCCTGGCTTCCCATCCTGCCGCCTGGTGCCGGGCCAAGTTTATACCAATATCGTGGCCTATGAATTTGGGGCAGGTTGAGGGGCCAAGAGCGGCGCAGAAGAGGGGGCGGGTGGTCATGGCAAGAATACGGACCTACACCGTGGGCCCTTCGGTCAAAGCGGAATCGGCCCGTTCGGGGATTGCCAAACGGGCCGCGTAGAGATTAACACAATGTTATGCAGGATCCTTTTGTGAAATCCGCCACACGCGGCCTCATCACCACGCACGTTTGTCTCGGCTTGGCCGGGGCTGGCGCAGTTGTGCTTTTCGGTCTGCTGGCCGCCACGCAATGGTATGGGCTGGTGGTGATTTTTCCGATTGTGGCCCTAGCTTTAGTCACCGTCGGCGCTTTGTATTTGCTGCGACGTGACGACGCATCGCGCAGCAAAAAGAGTTCATAACTCGGCCGGGGGGTGGCAGTGCGAAGAGCTGTGCATCCCATCCCTGCAAAGATCCACTGAGTGTTGGAAGTCCTGTAGGAGCAGCGCTGCGAGCCCACCATCTACAGCCCGGTCTGGCCGGAGTTGGAGAAGGTCAACAACGCCGAGGGTGCATCGTGTGGTTGTGCGGCCGACGTCATGGCCGAAGGGTCCGCGGGGAGCGTTGTTCGCCACTGTGACTCCCCCAGCATAGCGGCGAACTATTTCGCCACAATTTGCCACGAAGAGTTGCTCGAAATTGGCGAAACTTGCTCGCTTGATTTTTTACATCAGCTGATCGCGAAGCCCCTATTTACGGGGGTTCACAGCGTAGTTACTCAAAAAAGAAAATGGCAGCGCGTACGGGAGTCGAACCCGTGTACCAGCCTTGAGAGGGCTGTGTCCTAGGCCACTAGACGAACGCGCCGTGGAGGATTGAACAAGCGAGTATCCCTCATCCGACGGCCTTGGGCAATGCGGAAGTCCTTTGGGGTGTGGAGCTTTACATGCCGAAGATTTCTGTTTAGGTCTTCGCAGTCTTCGGCGCATGGTGAAATCCATTGTCGGAACCCCCCACTCACTCCTCCCATGCGCAAAATCAGTTCCCCCTGGCTCAAGACCCCTATCCTCAACCGCTTTCTCGCCCTCGCCCTCTCGGCAGCCGTTCTGATCGGCACGGCGTCCGCGCTTCCGCAGAACCCGGAGCTTTCTCTCGACCCGACCTACGGCCTTTTTCCCCGCGGAGAAAGCCACCGGTATTTCCCGTCTCCGCAGGATTGGAGGGATGTGAATATTTATCAGCTATTCACCGACCGCTTCGCCGACGGCGATCCGAGCAACAACACCACCGGCGCGATGGGCATCAACCGCTCGGGCTGGTTTGAATCGGGCAAAAGCTCCCCCCAAAACCGCAACTTCCACCACGGAGGTGATTGGAAGGGGCTCAAGGACAACCTCGATTACCTCACCGGCATGGGAGTCAACGCCATCTGGATCTCCGGTGTGCAAATGAACGCGCAGGGCAAAGACCTCCGTTACACGCCCTACCACATGTATCACCCGACCGACTTCTTCAACGTCGATCCGGTCATGGGCACCTTCCAGGATTTGACGGATCTGATCGATGCCTGCCACGCACGCGGCGTTTACGTCATCCTCGACGTGGTGATCAACCACACGGCCGACCTCAACGGCCTTTGGGGCAACAATCAGGAAGACGACAAACGTTATTGGCCTAACGGCAACGGGACCTTTGGTTGGTGGGACAACAACCGCAAGCATCCGTTCCCCTTCGACGAACTACGCTGGTTCCACAACAACGGCACGATCAACAGCTGGGATGCCTTCCCCGAAACCCTGCGCGGCCAGTTCAAAGGGACCGACGATTTGGCGACCGACAGCGGACACGTCACTTATTGGATCACGGAGGCTTTCAAAAACCTGATCGACGCCACCGACTGCGACGGCTTCCGCGTCGATGCGATCAAGCACGTCGAATACAACTGGGTGAAAAAATGGGCCGATGACATCCGCAAGCACGCGGAGACCAAGGGGAAAAACGACTTCATCCTCTTCGGCGAGCTTTTTGTCTACGACAACAACGCCTTGGCCAGTTACTGCCGCGAAGAGGGCTTTTCCTTCAACTCCGCGCTCTTTTTCCCGATGAGCCAGACGATCAAGCGCGTCTTCGTTGACGGGCAGGGGACGGGTCAGTTGACCCAGGCCCTCAACGCGAAGACGCAATACGGCGAGGGGGAGAACCGTCTCGTCACCTTCATCGACAACCACGATGTCGACCGTATCGGCCTCTACATCTCCGGCAGCGGGGATGCGGGTCGCATCAACTATGTGATGAGGCCGGCTCTCACCTTCCTCTACACGGCCACGCCCGTGCCCTGCCTCTACTACGGCACCGAGCACGCATTCAATCAAGGCGGCCACGCCAACGGCAGCGGCCGCACCGCGGAAAACCCCGACGATGGCGACTGGCAGCGCGAGACGATGTTCAACCGCGGATTCCAGCCCGGCCCGGCGGCCGGCAACAAGCTCGTGCAGACCGATGCCCCGCAATACCTGCACATCAAAGCCCTCAACCAAGCCCGCAAAAGCTACCCGGCGTTGACCCGCGGATCCTTCACCGAGCGCTGGCAGAACGGTTCCGCCGGAGCCTATGCCTACAGTCGTGTCCTTCTGGAGCAGGAGGCTCTCGTTGCCCTCAACACGGCGGAAGGCAATGTCACCATCAATCCAATGGTCGGCAAACCCAACGGCACCGAGTTCACCAACGTTCTCAATCCCTCCGAGAAAATCACCGTAACGAACGGCCGCCTCAGCTTTTCGCTCTCCGGCAAAGACTCGAAAATTTTCGTCGCCGGGGCGCTCTCCAAAGCCCCCGAAGCCCGCGCCACCTCGAATGCCACCGAGGTCACCATCAGCTACGTGCCCCACGACGGCCCGCTCAAAGCCGCCGTCGGCACCATCCAGGTCGGTCTGCGCATTGACGGCGGCGCCGAGCAATTCGTCGATATGACGGCCGGCGCCAATGGCGTCTGGACCTACACCCGTCCCTTCGCCGGCATCACTACGACCTTGGCCGTGACCTTCCGCGACTCCAGTTCCATCCCCGTGGTCGACGCGACCGGTGGAGCAGCTTGGACCTTCGATGCGACGCAGTTCGGCCGCTCCCTCATCGTTTGGTCCGGTAACACCGTGACGTTCCCGCCCCCGGGCGAAATCACGGCGTCCGCCGATCTCTGGATTGACACCGAGGTCTGGCCGCAAAACGTCGCCACCGGCGGCAAAGTCTCCTTCACCACCGACGATGGCGTCACGTGGCGCGACGTGCCCTTGGCCAAGGATGGCACCATCGGCAACAACGAGAAGTGGCACGCCAACCTCGGCCGTTTCCCCGGTGGCTCGACGGTGAAATTCATTATTGAACTCGTCGATACGAACGGCGTGACCCGTCTGGACAACGACGCACTCTACACGCGCTCGGTGCAATTCGGCACGGTGCGTGCCGACTGGGTGGGCGACGTCAGTCACTGGCCGCTCGACGGCGAAATCGAGGCCGGTGACGACTTCTGGGTCGACATCGAGTCCTACCCGCAGGGCGCCGGCATCGGCGGTGAGGTGCGCTATAGCATCGATGGTGGCGAGAATTGGCGGAGCAAGCCGCTGGCCCTGGCGGGCACCAAAGGACAAAACGATCTCTGGCATGCCAACCTCGGCAGCTTCCCATCCGGCACACCGATCCAGTTTGCCGTCATGGTGCAAGACACGACCAATGTCCAAAATTGGGACAACAATGGTGGCGGTAACTACCGCACGGCCGTCAATGGCATCCTTTCAACGGTCGCGGCTTTTGACAACGTGGCCTCGTCCGGCGTGATCGTCCCCAAGCCGCCCCAAGTCGCCCTCGAGATGAATCCCGACGGCTCGATCGGCCTGCGCGCCGAGGACCGCAACGCGGCCAACACCTACAAAGTGCTGCAGTCCGAAGACCTCGAGCAATGGTCTGTTCTGCGCACCATTCCCGCCGGCGACGAGCAAGCGGTGTGGGACATCCTCGAGTCCGCGTCCACCGGTGGACCGGGACGCCCGCTCAAGCAGTTCTACAAAGTCGAAGCCGTCGGTGGCACGACCGCCCAGGTTTACGCGGGGGGCCAAGCGCGCATCAGCATCCGCACCGTGCCGCCCGGCGGCGCGCAAGCCGCGCGGTTGATTTACTCGCTCGACGGTGGTGAAACATGGGGCCCGGCGGCCGAGATGGCCGCGGCAGCCGGTGAGCTGGGTGACATTTGGTCGGTCGAAATTCCGGGTGAATTGTCCGGTGACAACCGCATCAAGTTCGCCATCGAACTGATCGACCAGCAGGGGCGCAGCCTCTGGGCCAACAACAACAACAGCGACTACTTGGTCAACGTGCTGCGCCCCGGTCAGACCGACTTTGAGGCGCCCGTGGCCTCCCACAGTCCAGCCAACACAACGACCAGTGCCGCTTCCTTGCAAGTGACGCTGGCTGCGACGGACAACAACGATCCAGCCCCGCGTATTTTCTACACCCTCGACGACTCTGATCCGACCACCGCCAGCCCGATGTATAGTCTCGCCCTGCAGATCACGCAGAGCAGCACGCTGCGCTACTTTGCGGTCGACGCGCAGGGCAATGCCTCGGGTGTCAGCACCGTGGAGGTTCGGGTCGGCCAGAGGCAGAACTTCGGGCCGGACAAACCTTACTCGACGAACCCGACCCTCGGGCAAGCCGTGCCCAACGGCTCCATCGTCATCGACGGAGCCAACACGGCCAATGAGTGGACCGACGACAAATTGATCGCCCTTGGCATGGCCAATGACGATCCGCGCAGCCTCGGCAGCAATTGGACGATGCACGAAGCGCCGATCAATCTGACCCACATGTGGGCCGCGTGGGACGACACGCACCTCTACCTTGCCTGGCAATACGTGGACGTCACCGATGTCATCGATCCGTCCAACGCCGGCGGCGCTGGCGGCAGCCGTATTGGCAGCAATGACGGCATCCTGCAATGGATCGCCCTCGACACGGATCCGGCGACCGGGGCGGCCAAGGATGTGTGGCGCAAAAACCAAGGCGAAGATCTGTGGAATGGCGCCAACAAGCCGAACTACCAGATCTACCTGGCGGGCAGTCTCTGGCAGGGTTTTGTCTCCCGCGCGGTCAACGGTGTTTTCGCGCTCGACGATGGAGGGACCAACTACTTCACGATCGCCGCGGCCAACATCACCGCCGGCAAGGGCGCGACCTTCACCGGCACGAGCTTGTGGGGTGTCGGCGACGCCGACGACCGCCGCGTGGCCAACGCCCCGAACCGCAACTTCCTCAGCGAAGGACACAACACCGCCCGCGATTCGTTTTACGAGATCAAGATCCCGCTGGAATTTCTCGGCGTGACGCGCGCCCAGTTGGAGAACCAAGGCATCGGCGTGATGATCGGTGCCGGTTCCAATTCGTTGGTCGATGTCCTCCCGCAGGACGACGGGGCCACGCTCGATACGCAGGGCGTGGAAGCTTGGAATTCCCCGCTGGAGTGGGGCGACATCGATTCCATCACCGTGCCCTTCGCGCGGATCGGCGCGTGGTAGCAGGGATCGAGCCGGTCACGCTCCTCGGCTTGACGGCCGGGGTGCTAACCACGCTTTCCTTCCTGCCGCAAGTCCTCAAAGCGTGGAAGTCGCGGTCGACCCGCGATATTTCGCTGGGGATGTTTTCCATGTTTTGCACGGGGGTTTTTCTCTGGGTGGTTTACGGATTTCTCGTGGCCGACGTGCCGGTCATCGCGGCCAACGTGGTGACCTTCCTCCTCGCCGCGACAATCCTCGTTCTGAAATTGCGCCACGGGTGAGGGCGGGGGCACGGGCGTTTGCTTCACGAGTGACGCGAACGGTTATGCGGTTCACGTTTGTCAGGTGGGGCGGGGCCTCCGGACCCGCCGCGCACCAGAACCGGCGCGCCGGGGATCCGCACCCGGCGGACAGGCTGTCGCGCCCTACCTCGCCGCTCCGAGCACACACCCGCCAATGCGCGGGTGCAGGGAGTAGGGGCCATCTACGTCCCGCCTTGGCGGGACTCCGGTTTACCCGTCACGACCAGAAATCATCGGCAGGATGCCGATGCCACCTCCAGACAACACAGGCGGGCGCCTGTGCCCGCGGCCCGGAATAAAAGTTCGTGCTTCGCGGGGTGTTGGTTTTATTTCGGTTTGACCATGAGCACTCTCTTTACGCGCATCGCTTCGTGGCTGGCCGGGCGGGTGGTGTTGTTTGTTTTCATTTTTGCATTGCTGCTGGTGGTCTTCGCCGTGTCGCGGGCGCCGCGGCTTATCGTCGCGCACCTCGAAGGTGAGTTGCAGCGGGCCGTTGTGGCGTTGGAGGAGGTGGAGGCTTTGAGCGGGCAGGCGCTGGAGCAAGCGGACCAGTGGCGGCGGCAGATCGAGTCCACCGCGGCCACGGTGCGGGACCTCGAGGAAAAGCGGCGTCAGTTGGAAGGCTGGGTCGCTTGGGTGCGGGGGCTCTGGTCGCGGGAGGCGCGGGAGAAGGAATTGCGGGCAGTCGAGGCCGGGTTGCAGCGGATGCAGTCGCGTGAGGAGGGGCTCCGGCAGGACTTGGCCGGGCTTTACGCCGCGCATGGCGAGACCGAGGAGGAGTTGCGGCGGCGGTCGATCGTGCGCGATGCCAAGTTGCAGCAGCTCGAGCAAGCGCGTGAGGTGCGGCGGTGGATGCAGGGCTTCATGCGTGGTGAGGTCGGGCGGTTGGCTTGGATGGCCTTGGGCATCCTCGTGCTGCTCACGCTCCTGCCCTTGGCCTGGAAGGTGGTGGCTTATCATGTGCTGGCTCCGCTGGCCGAGCGGGCGGCGCCGGTGGTTTTTGCGGAGGAAGGCGGGGCAGAGCCGGTTTGTGGCGAGAGCCGTCCGGCCCAGCGGCTGGACTTGGAGAGCGGACAGGAGTTGCTGGCCAAGGTGCGCTATTTGCAAAGTTCGACCGACAACAGCGACAAGCGCACCCGCTGGCTGTGGGATCCGGTGTTTCCCTTCACCAGCCTCGGCGCGGGATTGTTTTTGCTCACCAGTTTCCGTCCCCGCGAGGGTGAGGGGGCGTGTGCGGTGACGTTGTCCTGCCAGCAAGTGGCGACCGAGGAATTGGCCGTGGTCGAGGTGCCGGCGGGAGCGTCGCTGGTTTTTCGTCCGAGCTGCCTCGCGGCGGTGCTGGTCCAGTGCGGACAACTTCCCGCGCTGCGCTCGCGCTGGGTTTTCAACCGGCTAGCCTCGTGGATCGATTTGCGGTTCCGTCATTTGATCATCTCCGGTCCGGTGCGTCTGGTCTTCGCCGGGCAGCGCGGGGTGCAAGCCGAGCGGGTGACGTCGTTTTCCTCGGGGCGGCGGATCAATAGCGGGTTGACTGCGGCCTTCACGCCGGCGCTGCGCTACAGCCCGCGGCGGGCCGAGACGTTCGTGGCTTATTTCCGCGGGGCCAGTCCGCTCTTCGACGACTTTTTCCGCGGGTCGGGACTGACCATCAACCAGCAGGTCGGCGGTGGTGAGATTTCCGGGGCGCGGCGCCTGTGGGAGGGATTTTTCAACGCGATCGGCAAGGTGTTCGGCCTGTGAGCGACCGAGGCAGAGCTTGAGCCGCGGGCCGGGTTGGCTCATAAAGGCAGGTCGATTATGAGTATGATTATTTATGTGAAGCACCATTGTCCGTGGTGTCAGGAAGCGTTGGCCTACCTTGACCAGCATGGGTTCACCTACGAGGTGCGCGATGTGCTGGCCGATCCGGAAGCGATGGAACGGATGCGGGAGATTTCCCGTCAATCGCTGACGCCCACCATGGAAGTGGACGGCAAGGTGCTGGCCGATTTCGACACCGGGCAGCTTTCCGAGTTTCTCGAGGCCAATGGCATCAAGGCATGAATGAACTGATGCTCTTCGTCGGGTTGGTCGTCTTGACGGTCGCCTGCCTGAATTACGGACATCCGCTCCTGCGGCGGCTCGGCATTTTTTCGTTGGGCGTGACGTCTTTCGCCGCCGGCTACCTGCCGACGCGCAACGTTTGGATCGGGCTGGCTGCTGCCTCGGTGTGGGTGCTGCTGCCGTGGCTGGAAATTTTGCTCCGCGTGCGCAAGCTGCGCCTGCCGCTGCACAAGGAACTACGGCAGTCCGCGCCGCCCTCGCGTGAGATGTTTCCCGAGCTGACGGAATTGTCCGACGACATCGAGTCCGGCGGCTTCGAGCATGTGGCCGATCTGGGTTGGGACATGGACGGCTACCGTCAGTTCCTGCGTCTCTTTGCCAATCCCGACCGGCGCGAGGAAGCGGCCATCACTTACGTCGAGCAAAACCAACTCGGCTTCCACTTCGCCAGCGTGACCTCGCGCGGGGCGGATGGCGCGGTTTTCACCACGTGGAATTGTCCGGTTTCCTCGAGCCTCCAAACCCCGCCAACCGTGCACCTCAATCGCCTGCCGGGCGAGGGGACCTTTGAGGCACTGACCACGGGCCATGCCAGCTTCCTGCAGGAATCCGGGTTGACCCGCGAGGGCCTGCAGGCGGTCGATCCGGAGACGGTGCGGGCCGCGGTGGAAAAAGATATGGAGTCCCAGATGCAGCACAACCTGCGCGAGGGTTTGCTCCAGCCGGCGGACGAGGGGCACGGGCGATATTCTTGGCGCGGAATGCTTTACTTGTGGTGGCAGTTTCTGCGAGATATTTTCCGTTTCTCGTGAGTTCCCTCTTCCCCATGACGCGGCAATCGCCGTCGTTCGGACGCGTCGACCAGATCATGGTCGAGGAGCGCGCCGCGACGTTCACCAAGCGCAGCATCAAAACGGAGTCCAAGATGCAGGGCCTCCGGTTGGCCTTCTCCATGCTCGACCTCACGACCCTCGAGGGTCGCGACACCCCGGGCAAGGTGATGACCCTCTGCCACAAGGCCATGCACCCGGCGCCCGAACGCTATGGGGTCGGTCCGGTCGCCGCGGTCTGCGTCTATCCGAATCTCGTCCCGGCGGCCAAAGCCTTCCTGCGCGGCTCGACGGTCAAAGTGGCCGCTGTCGCCACCTATTTCCCGAGCGGACAGTCCTCGCTCAAGACCAAGCTGGAAGACACGCGGGTCGCGCTCAATGCGGGTGCCGACGAGATTGACATGGTCATCGACCGCGCCGCCTTTCTGCGCGGCGAGTATGCCAAAGTCCATGACGAGATTGCCGCGGTGAAACAGCTCTGCGGCGCTATCCATTTGAAGGTCATCTTGGAGACCGGCGAACTGGTCACCTACGACAATGTCCGCGCGGCCAGCATGATTGCCATGCAGGCCGGCGGGGATTTCATCAAGACCTCGACCGGCAAAATCAGCCCGGCCGCCACGCTGCCCGTCACCCTGGTCATGCTCGACGCCATCCGTGAGTTCTTCTTCGCCACCGGCATCCGCATCGGGATGAAGCCGGCCGGCGGCATCCGCACGGCCAAGCAGGCGCTGCACTATTTGGTGATGGTCAACGAAACCCTCGGCGACGACTGGCTGACGCCGGACATGTTCCGCCTCGGGGCCAGCACCTTGGCCAACGACATTATTCTGCAAATCGCCAAAGGCGTCGATGGACGTTACCAGAGCGGCGACTACTTCTCCCTGCCATGAGCAAGAAAACCAAAAAATTCACCACCGGCGTGGCCACCTTGGCCGCACCGCCCGCCCATGCCCCGGTTGTGCCGGTGCGCGACCGCCATCTGCGCTTCAACGAACGTTGGAACTACTCCCCGGCCCCGGAAGTCCACACCGACATCAAGATCCGGCCGCGCTACGATCTCTTCATCGGCGGCAAATTCGTCAAGCCGGCGTCCGGCAAATATTTCCCGTCGATCAATCCCGCCACCGAGAAGCAGCATGCCGAAATCGCGCTGGGCAGTGCGGCCGACGTGGACAAGGCGGTCAAAGCAGCCCGCCGCGCTTACGAGAAAACGTGGGGCAAGATGCCCGGACGCGAGCGTGCCAAGTATCTCTTCCGTATCGCCCGTCTCCTGCAGGAAAAAATCCGCGATCTGGCGGTCATCGAGTCCCTCGACGGTGGCAAGACCATCCGCGAAAGCCGCAATATCGATCTGCCGCTGGTTGCCGCGCACTTCTTCTACCACGCGGGGTGGGCCGACAAACTCGACTACGCGTTTCCGGGACACAAACCGCAACCGCTCGGCGTGGCCGGTCAGATCATCCCGTGGAATTTCCCGCTCCTCATGGCCGCCTGGAAGCTCGCGCCCGCTTTGGCCTGCGGCAACACCTGTGTGTTGAAGCCGGCCGAGACGACGTCCGTCACCGCCATGCACCTCGCCGAAATCCTCGCCGAGGCCGACCTGCCCGATGGCGTGGTCAACATTGTCACCGGTTTCGGCGATACCGGCGCGGCCATCGTCAATCATCCGGACATCAACAAGCTGGCCTTCACCGGTTCGACCGAAGTCGGCAAGATCATCGCCAAGTCGGTGGCCGGCACGCGCAAGAAGCTGACCCTCGAGTTGGGCGGCAAAGCGGCCAACATCATTTGCGAAGACGCCCCGATCGACCAAGCGATCGAGGGGATCATCCAGGGGATTTATTTCAACCAGGGCCATGTCTGCTGTGCGGGTTCGCGTCTTTTCGTGCAGGAAAGCATCGTCGAGCCGGTCATCCGTCGCCTGCGCAACCGCCTGAGCGTCCTACGGGTCGGCGATCCGCTCGACAA
>JBBEEK010000142.1:0-2564 GCA_040880825.1 Chthoniobacterales bacterium | reverse complement strand
ATGGATCCGGTCGAGGTGGGTTGGGGCGGCACCGAGTTGCCCCTGACCAAACACAGCGGACGCCACGCCATGGCGGTGCGCATCGAACATCTCGGATTCAAGCTGAGCGATGCCGAAATTGGGGCGGTTTTCACGCGGTTCAAAGAAATCGGGGACAAAAAGAAATTTGTCTACGACGACGATTTGTCGGCCTTGGTCGACGACTCGATGATGCCGCAGGACGAGGGCTGGCAGTTGGAAAAACTGGAAGTCACCGTGGCCAGCGGGAAAAAACCGCACGCCAAAGTGGCGCTTGTTCGTGAGGGGGAAGCCAAGGAAGCGGAAGCCGATGGCAATGGCGCGGTCGATGCCGCCATGCGCGCGGTGGACGCGGTGGTCGGACGTTCCGGCAATCTCATCGAATATAACGTGCAAGCCGTGACCCAAGGCCACGATGCACTGGGCGAAGTGACGCTCAAAGCGGATTTCGGCGACGGCCGTCTCATCACGGGCAAAGGCGCGAGCACTGATGTGATCGAAGCCAGCGCGCGGGCGTATTTGAATGCGATCAACCGCACTTTCATCCGGCGGGAGTTGGGGGAGAAGGCGGAGGGAATTTAGACGGTTTTTGAAAACCGCAGAGGGCACAGAGATCGCCGAGGGTTGGGTTGGTGTAGCAGCGGCGTCCTCGCCGCCGGTTGTTATCGATGAATGGCCGTCGCCGGGGACGGCGACGCTACATTTTGGTGAAAATGGCGTGGCGGAAAGCGTCCGCACCCGGGGCGTCTGGTGCTAGCCGATTCAAAACCTCAGTGGTTTTGGTTTTCCATCTGAGTTCGGCGGCCCACTTTTGCAGATCATCAAAATTTACATCGGCGGTGATGTCCTGGTGACCGGGCATTTCATACACGGCCTCGCCGTGCAAACGTTGCTGACCGCGATAGGCGCGCAAGGTTCCTTGGGGGCGGCGGTGGTAGATTTCATTGACCGTCCCTCCGTAGTCGATGACGAGCATGGCGCCCTCGCTCCACGCTTTGGATAGTTCCCGCATCCAGTTGTGGACGGACTCGAAGACTTCGACGCGCTGACCTTCGGGCCACGTGAGTTGGAAAACTTCTCCATTGGGCAGCGAGCGTTGCGGTGGGAGAAAAACCTCTTTTAATGTCCCTCCTTCGGCGCGCAGGTGCAACTCGGTCCATGCGTCTCGCTCTTGGCGGAAGACGCGGCAGGGGAAGGCGTCGAAGAATTCGTTGTGATAAATAAGTGCGCGTCCCCCGCAGGCCGCGAGTGCCTCGGTGATGGTGGGGTGCCAGGTTGCCTGGCGCACTTGGTCTTGTTGCCGGCCACGTAAAGGTTCCGACGTCTCGACCAAGTGGAGAGAGATGCGCCTCCGTTCGAAAAATCCAAAATTGCGCATCACGCTGGCGGCGAGTGTTCCTTCGCCCGGGCCGCACTCGATCACGTGGTAATTCCTCCACCCACGGGATTCCGCCTCGCGGCAAAGCCACTGCGCCACGGCCGTCCCCAAAGCGGGAGACTTTTGCGGCACGGTGGTGAAATCGCCCCGTGCACCGATCCCGCGGATGTTGCGCGTGTAGTAGCCGTCCTGCGGGTGGTGCAAGGCGATCCCCATGAAGGTGTCGAAGGGGATGGCTCCATCGTTTTGATCGAGGGCGGTTTGCAGGGCTTGGCGAATGGTGGATATCACGGGCAGAGTGTTGCGGTGGACCCGCGGCAATTGCCCATTTACGAAATCGAAGACCGCGCCGTCGAGGCAGCACGGACGAAATCGCGGCTGATTCTCCGCGCCCCGACCGGCTCGGGGAAATCGACGCAGGTGCCGCAGATGTTGCTCGATCGTGTCGTGCCAGAAGGCGGGCAGATTGTTGTGCTGCAACCGCGGCGGATGGCGGCGCGCATGTTGGCCACGCGCGTGGCGTCCGAGCGCGGGGAGGCTCTCGGTCAGACGGTCGGCTACCAAGTGCGCATGGAGGGGAAGAGTTCGGCAAAAACGCGGATTCTTTATGTGACCGAGGGGATTCTTTTGCGCCGGATGATCGGGGATCCGGAGTTGCGTGGAGTATCGGCCGTGGTCTTCGACGAGTTTCACGAGCGGCATCTTTACGGCGACATCACCTTGGCGCGGGCGCTGGATCTGCAGGAGGGTTCGCGCCCGGATCTGAAGATCGTCGTGATGTCGGCCACGCTGGAGGTGGGGGAGTTGGAAAAATATCTCGCGCCGTGCGAGGTGCTCGAATCGGCCGGGCGCACCTTTCCGGTGGAGGTCCGGCAGGCCGAACGTTCGCCGGGCGACACGCCTCCGTGGGAACTCGCGGCCGAGGCGCTGTCCCTGCACGCGCCGGAGTCGGGCCATGCTCTCGTCTTTATGCCCGGCGCTTACGAAATCCAGCGGACCATTGCGGAGATCCGCGCGACCTCCGCCCTGCGCGATTTCGCCGTCTTTGCTTTGCACGGGGAAATGCCGCCACGCGAGCAGGACGAGGCGGTCGCCTCAGGCGGCGGACGCAAGATCATTGTCTCGACCAATGTGGCGGAGACTTCTTTGACCATCGAGGGGGTGACGC
>JBBEEK010000141.1:0-2593 GCA_040880825.1 Chthoniobacterales bacterium | reverse complement strand
GCGGGAGAAATTGACGCTGTTCTGGCACGGACATTTCGCGACGAGCCAGACGAAAGTGCGGTTCAACCACATCTTGCTCGGCCAGAACAAAACCTTCCGCCGTCTCGGCCTTGGACCGTTTCGCGAACTATGCGCCGCCATGGTGAGCGATCCGGCCATGCTCGTCTGGCTCGACGGACGCCAGAGCCATGGCAAGGCGCCGAATGAGAATTTCAGCCGCGAGATCATGGAACTATTCACTCTCGGCGAGGGGCACTACACGGAGGAAGACATCCGCGAAGCGGCGCGGTGCTTCACCGGGTGGGTCGTCACTTCGGAGAACGGCAAGAGCATGTTTGTGCAGCGGCGCCATGATGACGGACAGAAAAAACTTTTCGGAAAGTCGGGCAAATTCGGCACGGAGGACGCGGTGGCAATCATCTGCGCGCAGCCGCGCTGTGCGGAATTTCTCGCCGTGAAATTGTGGGAGTTCTACGCCTACCCGCAGCCGTCGCCGGATCTCGTCAAATCGCTGGCTGCGCACTACCGCGAAAATGATCTCCGCACCGGCGAGTTGTTGCGGATGATTTTTACCCATCCGGAATTTTATGCCCCGCGGGCCCGGGCCACGCAGGTCAAAAGTCCGGTGCAATGGATGGTGCAGGCTGCGCGGGAAACCGGACGTCAGCTCCTGCCGCCCGGCGTAGCCCTGCCGCTGGCGGCGGAACTCGGACAAAGCCTCTTCATGCCGCCCAGTGTCAAAGGCTGGGACGGCGGCACGGCATGGATTAACAGCGCGACTCTTATCCGCCGCAGCAACACCGCACTGCTCTTTGCCACCGCGGCGCCGCCCTTGCCGGTGGAAGCCGAGTCCATGGACGCGGCCGCTTGGGCGCTGGTCGCACCGCCCGAGCTGCGTTTTGACAACGTGACGCTGGCCGAGCGATTGGAAAAAGTTTTTCTTCCTGTCCCGGCCGGCCCCGCCACGCGCCGTCGCTTGGACGCGGTGCTGGACGGAAGCAATTTCCCCTGCGGCGACGACACCTTGCGTGAAGCCTCGATCGTCCTGCTCGGCTGCCCCGAATACAACCTCTGCTGACCATGACCGACCCTTTCTTCACCCGCCGCAAGTTTCTCCGCACCGTCATTCTCGGCGGCGCCATCGCGCCGACCGTGCCGTCATTTGTCAACCGCACCTTCGCCGCGCTCGACGGCGTGGCCACCTCGAGCTTCACGCCGGTGACGGGCAAAGACGACACCATCCTCGTCGTCATGCAGCTGGCCGGCGGCAACGACGGACTCAACACGGTGATTCCTTACGCCGACGATACTTACTTCAAAGCGCGTCCCGGGCTGGCCGTGCCGGCGGACAAAGTCATCCGGCTCGACGACTACTGCGGTTTGCATCCCTCGCTGAAAAATCTCGCGGCCCTTCAAGGCGAGGGGCACGCCTCCATCGTGCAGGGCGTGGGCTATCCGAACCCGAACCGCTCGCACTTCCGCGCGACCGAGATCTGGCACACGGCGAGCGATGCCGACCAAAACGAAGCCCACGGCTGGCTCGGTCGTTATTGCGATGCGGCCTGTGCCGGTGAGGACCCCGGCGCGGGCATCGCCATCGGGGACCAGGTGCCGCAGGCCCTGCGCTCCGCTTCGGGCCAGTCCATCGCCATCGGCGCGCCGCAAGACTACCAGTTCCAAGACGGCATGGATCCGGCGCCGATGGAGCCGGAGGATGACGCGTCGGCCGCGTCCGGTGGATCGATCGACATGCTTTTCGGCGCGTCCGATCCGGACGTCAATGTGGCCGATTTTCTTCAACGCACCGCGCTCGATGCCGTGGCTTCGTCCTCCCAAGTGCAGGACATTCTGCGCAAGTCCCACCGCGGGGCGGATTATCCGGCATCCGACCTTGGACGTCGTCTCCAGCTGGTCGCGCGACTGATCGGCGGCGGCATGACCTCGCGCATTTACTACGTTTCGCTCGGCGGTTTCGACACGCATGCCAATCAAGCCGGCGCGCACGAGCGCCAACTGGCCATCTTTGATCAAGCGGTCGGCGCCTTCTGCCGCGACATGCAAGAGCAGGGGAATTTCAACCGCGTCATGATGCTGACCTTCAGCGAATTCGGCCGTCGCGTGGCCCAGAATGCCAGCGGCGGCACCGATCACGGTGCGGCGGCGCCGCTTTTTCTCCTCGGTGGTGCGCTCAAGGGAGGACTGACCGGAAAACATCCCAGCCTGACCAAACTCGAACGCGGCGACCTCGTTCACCACACCGACTTCCGCAGCGTTTATGCCACACTGCTCGACCAGTGGCTGCACACCCCCTCAGCCCCGGTTCTAGGGCGTGATTTCGGCAATCTGGCGTTGCTGCGGTCCTGAGATTTGTGCCCTGCAGTCGCCGGGTGCGTGGCACGCCGGTGCAATCCGGACTTGCAGTCCGGCGGCGAAGTCGTAAGTAGTTTCATGCCTCGCTGTCCGCCCAAGCCGGTCAAATTCGAAAGGGAGTTGGTTTTTGCCGACCGGAATTTCCCTCTGGCCGTTTTCATTCTCGACGAGCATCCGGACTATCCGCTGCACGTTCATGATTTTTCGGAGATCGTGATCATCG
>JBBEEK010000140.1:0-17190 GCA_040880825.1 Chthoniobacterales bacterium | reverse complement strand
TCACGGCCAATCTTCGCCTCGTGGTGAAGATTGCCCATGACTTCGGCAACTACGGTCTTCCGCTGCTCGACCTCATTTCCGAGGGCAACATCGGCTTGATGAAGGCGGTGGAGCGGTTCGATCCGAACAAGGGGGGCAAACTGAGCACTTACGCGTCATGGTGGATCAAGCAATCGATCAAGCGTGCCTTGGCCAACCAGAGCAAGACGATCCGTTTACCGGTCCACCTGGTCGACAAGATCGGCAAAATCCGCCGCGTGGCTGCGCAGATGACCGAGGAACTCGGCCGTGAGCCGACCAATGAAGAGTTGGCGGAAGAGCTCGGCTTGCCATTGGCCAAAGTGGCACACCTCAAGACGGTGGCGGTGCGGCCGGCCTCCCTTGATGCGAAGATCAGCGCGGACGATGACACGGCCTTCGGCGATTTGGTGAGCGACGAGCACGCCGAGAATCCTTTTGCCGCGCTGCGGGACAAGGATCTGCGCGAGGAGGTCGGCGACCTGCTCGAGGTGCTGGACGCCCGCGAGCGCAAGATCATCGCATTCCGCTTCGGTCTGAGCGGCGGAAACGAGCGCACGCTGGAGGAAGTGGGCCGCAAGTTCGGCGTGACACGGGAGCGTATCCGCCAACTGCAGAACATCGCCCTGCTCAAGATGCGCAAAGCGCTGCGCAAGCGCGAGGAGTTGAAATTTCCCGAGCCCCAGCCGGTTTGACCAGCGGGGTGAGGGGCAAGTTTGGCCGGTCAAGGCCCGTCGGGGATTCCCGGCCGGTCTTGTTTTGTTGCGGACAAGGCCCGTCGTCGGGGACGGCAACGTGACATTTTATTGCCCCCTCAGGGGACGATGCGCAGTTGCACGGACTCGTGGCGGCGGTCGCCTTCGAGGATGTCGGTGACGACGACGAGGTGGTCGCCGGATTGGACGTGTCCGCGCAGCAAGAGGGCGGCTTCGGCGGCGAAGACGTTTTGGTCCGGTTGGGCGACAAAGCCCATGCGCTGGGCTTGCACGCCGTAGAGGAGGGCCAAGCGGCGGCAGACGCGTTCGTCGGGGGTAAAGGCGAAAATCGGCGCGTGGAGCGGGCGCAGGTGCGAGACGTAGAGCGCCATGCTGCCGTGGAAGGTGAAGACGACGATTTTGGCGTGGGGGAAGTTGTTGGCCAGGCTGACGGCGGCGGCCACCGTCTTGTGCCGCGGTCCCTCGATAATGGCATCCTGGGCGAAGCCGGCACCGCCGCTGCGCTCAATACGGCGGGCCACGCGGTCGAATGTTTCCACACATTGTGCCGGGTATTGGCCCACGCTGGTTTCGCCGCTGAGCATGATGGCATCGGCCTGCTCATAGACGGCGTTGGCCACGTCGGTGATCTCGGCGCGGGTCGGGAGCGGGTTGGTGATCATGGACTCCAGCATGTGGGTGGCCACGATGACCGGCTTGCCGATCTTGAGACAGAGTTTGACGATGCGGCGCTGAATGATGGGGAGCTCTTCCATCGGGCACTCGATGCCGAGATCGCCGCGGGCGACCATGACGGCATCGGCGGCGGCGATGATGTCTTTGACGAACTTGACCGCGTGTTGGTCCTCGATTTTGGCGATGATGTGGGCGTCGCTGCCG
This sequence comes from Chthoniobacterales bacterium, assembly GCA_040880825.1. Taxonomy (GTDB): domain Bacteria; phylum Verrucomicrobiota; class Verrucomicrobiia; order Chthoniobacterales; family JACTMZ01; genus JACTMZ01. The sequence goes on along the minus strand of JBBEEK010000140.1, from coordinate 15,577 downwards.
AGGCGCTGCAGCTCGGCGCGCATGGCGTCGACGTCAGATTTCTCCCGGCAGAAGCTGAGGGCGAAGTAGTCGACCTGCATTTCGACGCCGACCACGATGTCCTTGAGGTCTTTTTCGGTCATGGGCGGGAGGTTGACCTTCACGCCCGGGAGGTTGATATGACGGCGGGAACCGAGGACGCCGCGGGTCAGGACCTCGCAGCGGATGCGGTTTTCCTTTTTGCCCAGCACTTTCATGTGGAGGTTGCCATTGTCGACGAGGACGACGTCGCCCTCGTGGATGTCGTCGATGAGACCGTCGTAGTTCACGTCGACCGAGTAGAGTTCCTCGCTTTTCGCGCCGCGCACGGTGAATTCAACTTTGTCGCCCGGATGGAGATCGAGGTTGGTGGCTACGTCGCCGGTGCGGATGGCGGGGCCTTGGGTGTCCATCATGATGGCGATATTGGCCGAGGTCTGGCGGGCCACTTCGCGGATGCGGGGCACGACTTGGCGGACCCATTCGTGGGTGCCATGGCTCATGTTGAGCCGGAAAACGTTGGCGCCCGCGGCGATCAGCTTGGCCAGCATCTCGGGGGAGTCCGTGGCGGGGCCGAGGGTGCAGACGATTTTGGTTTTGCGCATGCGACACCAAAGCGGCCGGGGTGGGGTGGTGGCAAGCGCAAGTTGCCGGAGAGTGAATTGGGACTTGCCGGCACGACGATACGCCGGTTTCTTGGAGGTTTATGAATGATCCATTTCGCGCACTCGAAAAGTTTTCACCGGGCTCCGGGCTGGAGGGCTGGTTTTATTCCCTGCCCAAGCTCGGCCGGGCAGGTTTGGGGAATATCGCGCGTTTGCCGGTCAGCATCCGTATCGTGCTGGAGTCGGTGCTGCGGAATTGCGACGGGCGCAAGGTGCGCGAGCAGGATGTGAGGGCGCTGGCGGCGTGGAACGCGGGGAATCCGGCGGCCGAGGAGATCCCTTTTGTGGTGGCTCGCATTGTTTTGCAGGACTTCACGGGTGTGCCGTTGCTGGTCGATCTGGCGGCGATGCGCAATGCGATGGCGGCGGCGGGGAAGGATCCGGCGCTGATCGAGCCATTGGTGCCGGTCGACTTGGTGGTGGACCACTCCGTGCAGGTGGATTTTTTCGGAAGCGCCGATGCGTTGCGGCTCAATCTGGAAATGGAATTCCGGCGCAACCGCGAGCGTTACCAGTTCCTCAAGTGGGGCCAGCAGGCCTTCAAGACCTTCGGGGTGGTGCCGCCGGGCATCGGCATCGTGCACCAGGTGAACCTCGAATACCTCGCCAAAGGGGTGCTGTCGCAGTCGGTCGAAGGCCAAGAGCTTTATTACCCCGACACGCTGGTCGGCACGGACTCGCACACGACCATGATCAATGGTCTCGGCGTCGTCGGCTGGGGCGTGGGCGGCATCGAAGCCGAGGCGGGTATGCTCGGTCAACCGGTTTATTTCCTCACGCCGGAGGTGGTCGGTGTCCACTTGAGCGGACGGCTCCGGGAAGGTGTCACGGCCACGGACCTGGCATTGCACGTGACCGAACTGCTGCGCAAAACGAAGGTGGTCGGCAAGTTTGTCGAGTTCTACGGGGAGGGTGCAGCCTCGTTGCCGCTGCCGGATCGTGCAACCATCGCCAACATGGCGCCGGAATACGGGGCGACGATGGGTTACTTCCCGGTCGACGCGGAGTCGGTGAACTACTTGCGGGGCACGGGGCGGACGGATGAGCAATGCGCGGCCTTCGAGGCTTACTTCAAGGCGCAGCAGATGTTCGGTATGCCGAAGAAGGGGGAAATCGACTACAGCGTGGATCTTGAGCTGGACCTCGCCGCGGTGCAGCCCGGAGTGGCCGGACCGAAGCGTCCGCAGGACCGGATCAATCTGCCGGAGCTGAAGGACACTTTCCTTTCGCTCCTCGAGAAGCCCGTGGCCGACGGCGGCTACAACAAACCGGCATCTGCCCGTGGCGCTGCGGCCGCGGTCAAGGTGACTCATCCGCGTTTCGAAATTCCGGCCGACGAGCAGAAGCAGGTCGAAGAAATGGAAGAGGATCGTCCGACCCCCGACAATGTGGCGGGGCGCGCCGGCAACGGTTCAGCCACCCTCGATCATGGCAGCGTCGTTATTGCCGCCATCACGAGTTGTACCAACACGAGCAACCCGAGTGTGATGCTCGGGGCGGGCTTGCTGGCCAAGAAGGCGGTCGAGCGCGGGCTGCACGTATCACCGGCGGTCAAAACATCTTTGGCGCCGGGTTCGCGCGTGGTGCAGGACTATCTGCACTCCACCGGTCTGCAGCCTTATCTCGACGAGCTGGGTTTCCAGATCGTGGGCTACGGATGCACGACGTGCATCGGGAATTCGGGCCCGTTGCCGCAGGCCGTGGAGGAGGCAATCACCGGCCACGATTTGGTCGCGGCGTCCGTGCTTTCCGGCAACCGCAACTTCGAGGCCCGCGTGCACCAGAACGTGAAGGCGAACTTCCTCATGTCCCCACCGCTCGTCGTGGCCTTCGCGCTGGCCGGACGGGTCGATATCGATCTGACCAAGGAACCGCTGGGCCGGGACAGGAACGGCAAGGAAGTTTATCTGCGCGAGCTGTGGCCATCGCTCGAGGAAATTCGTGACGCTATGCGCTCCGCGCTGAAGCCGGAAATCTTCCGCAAGCTCTACCGCGATTTCGCCGAGCAGAATCCCAAGTGGAACGAGATCCCGGGGTCCGCCGGTCAGCTCTACGGATGGGACGATAAAAGCACCTACATCCAAAACCCGCCGTTTTTCGCAAACTTCTCGAGGCAGTCCGGCACCATTGCCGACATCAAGGGGGCGCGTCCGCTCGGAATCTTCGGCGACTCGGTGACGACCGATCACATATCCCCGGCGGGCGCGATCAAAGCGGCGTCACCCGCCGGGAGATACCTCGAGGAGCACGGGGTGGAACCGAAGGATTTCAACAGCTACGGTTCGCGGCGCGGGAACGACCGGATCATGACCCGCGGCACCTTTGCCAATGTCCGCATCAAGAACCTCATGGTCCCGGGCGTGGAGGGTGGGGTGACGAAGTATTTCGCAAAAAGTTCAGAGGGCGGCGAGCAGATGGCGATTTTCGACGCCGCGGAGAAATACCAAGCCGATGGCACGCCGCTTGTCGTGCTGGCGGGTCAGGAATATGGCACCGGCTCCAGTCGCGACTGGGCCGCCAAGGGAACGATGCTGCTGGGGGTGAAGGCGGTCGTGGCGCAGAGCTACGAACGGATCCATCGTTCGAATTTGGTCGGCATGGGCGTGCTTCCGCTGCAATTCGAGGAAGGGACGAGCGCGCAGACCCTCGGGCTGGATGGCTCGGAGACGTTCGACGTGCTCGGGCTCTCGAATGATGTGAAACCGCGCCAGAAGCTGACACTCCGCATCACGCGGGCCGACGGCAAAATGGAGGAAGTGCCCGTCGTGCTGCGGATCGATACCCCGATCGAGGTCGAATACTACCGGCATGGCGGCATCTTGCCGTTCGTGCTGCGCGAGTTGATGGCGGCGGCGTAGTGATGCCCTGCTAAAATGTGGCGGCGACGTCCTTACGAGCTGTAGGCTCTACGAGCCGGAGGCCTCGTCGTCGGCCGTTTTGTTTGAGGCACCGGCGGTCATAGAGCGCCGCTACAAGTGGGCGAGATGGCGCTTCAGCCGGCCTTGAGCACTTCGATGAAAGCTTCCTGCGGGATATTCACCCGCCCGATGCTCTTCATCCGCTTTTTGCCTTCCTTCTGCTTTTCGAGGAGCTTGCGCTTGCGGGTGATGTCGCCGCCGTAGCATTTGGCGGTGACGTTTTTGCGCATGGCGCTGACGCTTTCGCGGGCGATAATTTTCCCGCCGATGGCGGCTTGGATGGCGACTTGGAACATTTGGGTGGGAATGACTTCCTTCAGCTTAGCCGCGAGCTGGCGCCCGCGGGCTTCTGCCTTATCGCGGTGGACGATGGACGAGAAGGCGTCGACCGGCTCGCCGTTGACCAGGAGGTCGAGTTTGACCAGCTTGTCGGCGCGGGTGCCGGCGTGTTCGTAATCCATCGAGCCGTAGCCGCGGGTGATGCTCTTTATCTTGTCATTGAAGTCGACAAGGATTTCGTTGAGCGGCAACACGCAGGTCAGCATGACCCGGCGCGTGTCGAGAGACTCGGTGTGGTCGAGTTGTCCGCGCTTTTCCATGATGAGCTGCATGAGGGGCGAGATGTATTCATTCGGCACCATGATGAAGCACTTGACGATCGGCTCGCGGATTTCCTCGATGACGCTGAAGTCGGGCAGGTATTCCGGGTTGTCCACGTGGAGGACCTCGCCGTTGGTTTTGTGCACCTCGTAAATGACCGACGGATATGTCGCAATGATGTCCATGTCATATTCCCGCCGCAGGCGCTCGAGGACGATCTCCATGTGGAGCAAGCCGAGGAATCCGCAGCGGAACCCGAAACCGAGGGCAACGCTGCTTTCGGCTTGGAAGACGAACGACGAGTCGTTGATCTGCAGTTTGGCCATGGCGGTTTTGAGGTGTTCGAAATCGGCCGTGTTGATCGGGTAGACTCCGCTAAAGACCATCGGCTGGATTTCTTGGAAGCCCGGCAGTGCTGTGGTCGCGGGAAAACGCGTTCCGGTGAGGGTGTCGCCGATTTTGATTTCGCTCGAGGTTTTGATGTTGGCGATGACGTAGCCGGTGTCGCCGGCTTCGAGCTTCTCGCGCGCCTCCATTTTCGGAATGAAGACGCCGACTTCTTTCACTTCGTAAGGCCGGTTGTTGCTCATCATCTTCACGCCGTCTCCCGCCTTGAGCGATCCGCTCATCATGCGGACGTAGGTGACGACGCCGCGATACGAGTCGAAGGTGGAATCGAAAACCAAGGCCCGCACTTTGTCGTCATCCCACTGTTTCGGCGCAGGGATGCGGTGGACGACGGCCTCCAGGATGTCCTCGATGCCGATGCCCGCTTTGGCGCTGGCCAAGATCGCCTCGTTCGCGGGTATGGCGAGGATGTCTTCGAGCTGCTTTTTGACGGTGGGGATATCTGAATTCGGCAGGTCGATTTTGTTGATGACCGGAACGATGGTCAGTCCCTGCTTGTTGGCCAGATGAACGTTGGCCACGGTCTGGGCCTCGACGCCCTGCGCGGCGTCGACAATGACCAGCGCGCCCTCGCAGGCGGCGAGCGAGCGCGAGACTTCATAGGCGAAGTCAACGTGGCCGGGGGTGTCGAGGAGATTGAGTTTGTAGTCCTGCCCGTCCTTGGCCCGGTAGGTCATGGTGACTGGGTGGGCCTTGATCGTGATGCCGCGTTCCCGTTCGAGATCCATCGAATCGAGGAGCTGGTCCTGCTTTTCCCGGTCGGAAATGGTGCGCGTTGTTTCGAGCAGGCGGTCGGACAGAGTTGTCTTCCCGTGGTCGATGTGGGCGATGATGCAAAAATTGCGCGTGTTCCGCATGGCGATGGAGGCGGAGACTATCCTTGAGTGCAGGCCCGCGGTCAAATACGGCGTAGTCCGGATTTGCGCGCCGCCCGCCGGACGGGCACTATCTTTCGCTTATGGATTCGGCAGGACGGAAAAAAGCCCTCGTGATGGCGGCGGTGGTGGCGGCAGCCTTGGCTGTGCCTTTGGCCCTCTTGGCTGGCGGGGCTTGGAATGTATGGAAGGATTACCGCGCCCGCAGCGCCATGCAGACGGCCTACCATGAGGCGCTGCGCGATGCCGCGGAACGGGCGGCGGATGTGGTCATGCCGGTCCCGACCTTGTCGGACGACGTGATGCGCCTGGACGTGCCAGCGGACAAGTTCGAGTCAGAGCTGCAGCGGATCGTGCGGCTGGCGCACGGTATCGGGGGCAGCGCGGCGTCGTGGAATGACGGCGAGACGGTGCGCATCATCGCGAACGTGCCGACCACGGCCGCCGAGTTGTTTCGTGACGCGGTGAACAGCAATGTGCTGAGCATGACGGCGGCGGGGGACTCCGAGATGAAGACCGTGGTGCAGATCGAGCTCCGGCCGGAGAGCGGAAACTGAGGGATCTCAATTTTTCCCGACGCGCCGGATTTCCGCAACCGGCTGCGGTGCCGGGACCGCGGGGAGGGGCTCGACATCGGCGGCGGCCAGGGGCTCGATCGAGTATTCGCCGGTTTCTTCATGGAAGGTGAAGCGGTAAGGACCGGTCAGGGCGGCGCCGATCTTGATTGTCTGGGCCATTTCGGTGGCGGTGCCTCCCGCCGGGAGGGACGCATGGTCCGAAGCGTCGTCGCCCCATTGTTTTTCGAGCGAGCCGTCGGCCAGGAAAACAAACTCGAGCGACTCGCGCGGCTCGAGGTCGACGTCCGCCTGCCAGACATGGTCGTCGATCATGTGCAGCGGGTCGGCATTGCGGCTCCAGCCGTTGAAGTTACCCATGAGGTTCATGCGGCCGAAGCGGCTGGCGGCATTCTTTTCGAAGCGGTAGCGGAGGGTCTTTTCGTTGAACGAGAGCACGTAGTCGCCGTGGAGCGGGCCGGGCACGAGGATGGGCGCGCCGTCCTCGGTGGCAGTGCCGGTGACAGGGAGAACGCCGGTCTCGAGTCCGGTGCCGCCGTAGGCCCGGCCGGTGAGGGGATTGACGATGCGGAACTCGATATTGCGGCCGTTGGCAAAACCGAGGTCGCATTGCCAGACATGATCTTCGACGAGCCCCATGCGCATGGATTCGTTGGAGGGGTCCCACGGTCGTGGCTGGGTGAAGTTGGCTGTGACAACCAGCTTCTTGGCGGCGGTCTGGAGTTCAACCTCTTCGTATTCCGGCTCGAAAGGCTCGGGTAGAGCGACCGCTTCTTCCTCCCCGACTTCTGCGGGGGCGCCGCTGGTAGCATGGGTGGCGTCCCACTCGTCGCGCAATTCGACCAGATCGACGACCGAGGGCTCGACTTTGCTAAGGCCGAAAATCTGGGCGCTGTAGGGCGCGAGGGTCACGGCGATTTTCTGCGAGCTGTCGGTGCGCAGCTTTTCCGTGGCCCTCCCGGTGAAATCGCGTCCGTATTTCGGATCGTCGGTATTGACCAGCAGGTTCCATTGGCCGGCCTTCGGGAAGGTCAGTTTGTGATCCTCGAGCGGCTCGCCGGAGAAATTGATGACGACATAGATATCGTCTTTGGGTTTTCCCGGAACGTAGCGGCGGTAAGCGAGCAGCTTGCCACGCTCGTCGGCGCGGACGACGCGCGTGTGTATGCCGGTGAGCGCGACGCTGCGCCCGTCGAGATTGCGGCGGAGGTGGACGAGGTCCTTGTGCAGCTGAAAGGCATGGAAGGCATCGGCCCCGCGCGTCCAGTCGAGCGGGTTGCTGTCATGGAATTCTTTGTCCTCGAGCAATTCCTGCCCCATGAAAACAAGCGGCACGCCCGGGGTGGTGAGGGTGAGGACGGCGGCGAGGGCGTGCTTGCGCCGCGCCACGAGGCTGTGCGGGTCGTTCTCATCGATATCGGTGATGAGACGGCGGTTGCCGTTGAGGCGTCCGGTCTCGTCGTGGTTCTCGGTATAGATGACCCGGCGGAAGCCGAGCTTGGAGGTGATGCGGCGGGCGATGTCCTCGACTTGCTGGGCGGCGTCGCTGGACTTGATCAACTGCGGGACGACGCCGCCACCGTCACCATGGTGGAAGCCGTATTCCCAAGAACTGTCGAAGCGCGGGTCGCCCACCGCATCTTCGGCAATGCTGATCTTGCCCGGGTATTCCTGCCGGATCATGCGCGAGATGCGATGGAGCATGCGCTCGCCGTCCGGGTTGAGGTCGGCACCGTTGTTGTAAGCGCGGATATTGACGACGGAGTCCCAGCGCAGTCCGTCCATTTTGTATTCGTCAAACCACATGCGGACTTGGTCGGTGATGAATTCCCGCACCTCGGGGCGTCCGAAGTCGGGGCGGGGGCCCCATGGGGTGGTCCCGCGTTCTTCGTCCTCGTAAAAATAAATACCGGCCTGCGTGTCGCCGCCGCCGGAGCCGTCGAACTGCCAGAGGCTGAGGTCCTGCGGACCGTAGTGGTTGTGCACGATGTCGACGTGCACGGCGATGTCGCGTTGGTGGCAGGCTTTGACGAATTCCTTGAGCGCGTCCGGCCCGCCGTAGGAACTTTCGATGGCAAACTGGTCGCTCGGGTTGTAGCCCCAGCTGTGGCGGCCGTGGAATTCGTTGACCGGCATGAGGAGGATGCAGTTGACGCCCATTTCTTTGAGGTGATCGAGTTTGTCGATGGCATCGCGGAGGGTCCCGGGTTCGCCATCGCCGGGCGTCGGGTCGTGGAAGGTGCCGGGGTGAAGTTGGTAGATGACCAAGTCATTGAGGGTCGCGGTGGACTGCCAGTCTTTGGTGTCGCCCCAGTCGAAGGAATCCGGATCATAAATGACGCCGCGTCCGTCGGAAGCGGTCACTTGTCTCGCCCGCGGGTCTTTGCGTTCGAGTTCGTCGTTGATGAGGAACATGTATTCGTCGCCGGGTTTGGCCTCGCGGACATCAGCCGACCAGACGCCGGACTTGCCTTCCGGCTTGAGAGGGTTGCGGGCGCCGTCCCAGTTATTGAAGGAACCAACAACGGAGACAGTCCCGGCGTTCGGCGCCCAGACGCGGAAGGCCACGCCACGGACTTGGCCGCCGGGCGTTTTGTCGACGAGGGCGCCCAGCTGGCCGGGCAAAACCCTCGACTGCGCAGCAGCCGGGGACACGACGGAGCAGAGGGCGAGAACGGCGACCAGCCATGCAGTGACGATCGAACGAAGCATCGCGGTATTTATTTACATCGCTACGCTGGCGGGGCAAATCTTTCCCTTGCGGCGCGCCGCGAAATGGTTTGCCCTGCATGGGTTTCCGCCGTCCATGACTCCCGCGACCAACTCCGACCAACGCATTTACGAGCGCGCCCGCAACATGGCAGACCTCTACCGGCTGGCGGCGGAGGTTTACGGCGACCGGCCGGCGCAGGCGCGGCGGGATAAATCCGGCGTCTTCCAACCGCGCCGATACCGGGGGCTTTATGATCGTGCTTGCGCGCTGGGCACGGCCTTCATCGAGTTGGGGCTGCAGGCGCGGCAGCACGTGGCCATTTTGTCCGACAACCGTCCGGAGTGGATGCTTTGCGACGCGGCGACCTTGTTGTGCGGCGCGGCGGACGTGCCGCGGGCGGCGGACATCACGGAGCAGGAAATGTCTTTCATCGTGGCCCATAGCGACGCGGTGCTGCTCATCGCGGAAAACAAGCAGGTGCTGCAACGCGCGCTGGCGGTCCGTGCTGCCTTGCCCAAGGTGCGGCACTTCATCCTCATGGAGGGCGAGCCGCCGGAAGCCTCCGCGGTGCTCAAGCTGGATGATCTGGTCGAACGCGGACGCCACCTGCGGTCTGCAGGGGACCGCGTCATCGAGGAGAGAATGGCCGGCATCAAGGGCGACGATCTCTTCACGCTGATCTACACTTCGGGAACGACCGGGGAACCGAAGGGGGTGATGCTGACGCATGACAACATGATGTCGCAGGTGCGGTATTTGCCCTTCGATCTCACGCCGAGCGACCGCGTGCTTTCCATCCTGCCGGTCTGGCACAGTTACGAGCGCGTCTTCGAGATGGTGACCATCAGCCGCGGGGCGTGCACCTACTACACGAGTCTGCGCACGGTGGGGGAGGATCTGCGCAAGGTTCGGCCGACGTGGATGGCCTCGGCGCCGCGATTGTGGGAGGGGCTTTACAACCGCATTCTGCACAACGTGGCCGAGGCGCCGCGGTTGCGGCGGATTTTGTTTCGTGCGGCTTACCATTGCTCGCGGGAATACGAGTCGGCTTTGTTTTTCCTGACCGGACGAAGCCTCGATCTCACAGGGCGTCCGCTGTGGGAATCCCTCCGGTTGGCGGCATCCAGTCTCGGGCGTTTGTTGCTCTACGCCGTGCCGCGCAAGATCCTCGATGTGCTGGTGCTGAAAAAGCTGCGCGGGGTGGTCGGCGGGGAATTTCAGGGCACCGTCTCCGGCGGAGGCGCCTTGCCGCCGCACGTTGACGAGTTTTTCAATTACATCGGCATTCCGGTGCTCGAGGGTTACGGGATGACGGAGACTTCGCCGGTGCTGGCCGTGCGCACCTGGCGGAAACTGGTCATTGGCACCGTCGGGCCTTTGTGGCCGCACACCGAGGTCCGCATTGTCGAACCGGGCACAGACCGTGTGCTTTATCCGGCCCGCTTCACCCGGGGAGGGGGCCGGGGAGTGAAGGGTGAGATCCACGCCAAGGGCCCGCAGGTCATGCGGGGCTACTACAAGAACCCCGAGGCCACCGCCAAAGTGCTGCGGGACGGCTGGATGAACACGGGGGACCTCGGCATGGTGACCTTCAACAACTGTCTCAAGATCCTCGGACGCTCCAAGGAAACCGTGGTGATGCTCAGCGGGGAAAATGTCGAGCCGGTGCCCATCGAAGCGAAGTTGCTCGAGTCGCGTTTCATCGAGCAATGCATGGTTGTCGGGCAGGACGAAAAACATCTCGGCGCGCTGATCGTGCCATCATTGGAAGGTCTCAAAGCGCAGGGCTTTGCCGTCACCGCGCTGCCGGATGCCGAGAATGACCCGCGCATCGCGGAGGTGATCGGCGCGGAGGTGCGGCGTCTGGTCAGCCGCCAGCAGGGTTTCAAGCCGTTTGAATTCGTGCTGGCTTGGCGCTTCGTGCCGAAGGCGTTCGACGTCGGTGACGAACTGACCGCCACCTTCAAACCGAAGCGGCATATCATCACGGAGAAATACCAGCACCTCATCGACGAGATGTATGACCACACGCGGAGCGCGCGCCGGGTTTAGCGGACCTGATCCGGCGGCCGGTCGGGCAGGTGTTCAACGCAATATTCCTCGCCGTCGGCGGCCACGCGGAAATCGAGAGCGGGATCGGAGACCTCGGTGCGTCCGCAGGCGGCGCAGCGGTGGACCGTCTCCAGCGTATCACCCTTGAACTTGGTCAAACGCTCCGCGTTGGTGCGGTTGGCGTTCCATTGCCGCACGAAGGGCGGGGCGAAAAAGAGCAGATAGTTCGCCAGTGAAGCGACGAGGGCCATTTTCGCCGCGAGGGGAAGGAGGGCAAATTGCAGGCCGATGATCCCCGCCAGCACCCACGCGATGTATTTCACTTTCACCCGCAGCAGCAGGAAGAGGAAAATTTCGTAATTCGGCGCGATGGTGGCGAAAGCGAAGAAGAGGGAGAGGTTGAGGAAGGTGTTTGACGAAGCGCCGCCGAAGAAAAACGCGGCCACGGTGCAACCGGCCATGCCGACGAGATAGAAAACATTGAGTTTGAGCGCACCCCAATGCTCTTCCAGCGCGGTGGCGAGAAACCACATGAAGAGGAGGAGAAAAAATATCCAGAACCAGCTGCGCGTCTGCGGGACAAAGATGTAGGTGACCAAGCGCCAAAGTTCGCCTTGCTGGACGTTTTCCGGAATGAGCGCGAGCATGCCGGCATAGGCCGGGTCCAGCGTGATCAACAGGAAGGTGAGGGCGTTGAGCAGCACGACGGCCTTGAGCACGCCGGGCGTGCCGAGCCATGGCAGGTGCCGTGCGAGTGCGGACCAGAATTTTTCAACGCTGTCGCCGGTCATGATGCGGACGGGGTGGACGGTTTCTGCCACGGCCAGCGGCCGTTGATTTCCAGCTCGAGCGAGAAACTCAGGAAGGTGCGAATGAGGACAAGGGCGCCGAGGACGGCCATGTTTTGCAGGGTCGGCGCGACGGCCACGGTTTTGATGATGTCGCCGGCCACGAGCAACTCGAGACCGAGGAGGATGGCGCGTCCGAGGTTCTGCCGGTAAGCCATGTAGCGATCAAGACCGGGTGGCGGGGCGACCCACAGGGCGCGGCCGGTGGCGGCGACAATCCCGAGCACGATGACCGCGACGCCGGCGGCATCGACCGTCATGCCGATGGTCTCCATGATTTGCTGGAAGCTATTCATCACCGCTGCAGCGTGCATGGCGGGAGAAGAACCGACAAGGACGCAAGACGCATGCGGGACTGGTCACGCGCCGCACCGCGGGTCAGAATGCGCGGCACAGACGGGAAAACCTATGGGCACCGAAATCGAGCGGAAGTTTCTAGTCAAAGATGACTCGTGGCGGCGGGACGCCGGACCGGGCATCTTGTTGCGCCAAGGCTATCTGGCGGCCGGCGAAGGATTGTCGGTGCGGGTCAGGACCGATGGCCAACGGGCTTGGCTGACGGTGAAAGGTCCGTCCGAGGGCCTGAGCCGTGCGGAGTTCGAATATGCGGTGCCGACGGAAGACGCCGCGGCCTTGCTGGGATTGTGCGGAGCTCGTCTGGTGGAAAAGCGACGCCACCGGCTTGAACATTCCGGCCACCTTTGGGAGATCGATGAGTTTCTCGGAGCCAATGCCGGTCTGATCATGGCCGAGGTGGAATTGAGGCAGGCTGACCAGGCGGTTGCGCAGCCGGACTGGGTCGGGCCGGAGGTCTCGGGAGATAAAAGGTTCGAGAATGCCAGCCTCAGCCAGAGCCCTTATGGTGTTTGGGGCCCTCGCCTATAACACAATACAATATATGTCATGTATAATGGCTAAAAGAGTTAACCCATCCCTTTCTCCCGATCGTCAGATCCGACGCCGCGCGGCCATCCAGATGGGCTATGTGGCCCTGCTGGCGACATTTGTGCTGTGGCCGAATTTGCAGGCTGCGCCGAGTGTCATCCTGGTCGCGGCCACGGCCTTGGTGGCGGTCTGGTTGCTGGGCGGACTGGCGGCTTGGACTGGGATGCGGCGTGCGGATGAAATGCTCCTCTGCGGTTCGGCGGCCCCGGTGTTGGTCGGGCTGACCCAATGGGCCTACCGCGGTGACTTTTGGCGCACGCATGGCGCCCTCACCCGTCCGGGGGTGCCGACCGATTCTGCGGGCGTGTTTCTGGGAATTTGGGCGGCGGAGACTCTGCTCGTGCTTTTGCCGGGTGTTCTTTTTCTGTGGTGGAACGCGCGGGCGTTGGCGCCGGTGGATGATGGGCGATCTTGAGGCGCAGGGGTTTTGGGCGTCGGTCTTACCCGATGCCCAGCCGACCTTGCTCGGCGAGCAGTCGCACATAGTCCGCTACGGCTTCCTGCCAGGGGCGCAGGGGGCGGCCGAGCAATTCTTCGATGCGGCCGCACGTCATGGGGCTGTAGACGGGGCGCCGGGCCACCATGGCGGTGATGTCGGCCAACTTGAGCGGTTCGACCTCTCGTGTCTTCACGGGGAGACCGAGGGAGGTCGCCGCTTTGATCCCCTCCTCTGCCCAATCGCGCCAAGTGCAGACGCCGCGGTTGCAGACGTGATAAATACCGCCGGGCGCATCGTCGGGGAAAAGCGCGCGGAGCGCTGCGGCGACGTCGAGGGTGTAGGTCGGTGACGACCATTTGTCGGCGACGGCTTTGATCGGTTCGCCGCGCAGGGCGCTGTGCAGGGCTTTGTCGACGAAGCTGTCGCGATCCGGTCCGAAGACCCACGAAACCCGCACCACGGCATGGCGGTCACCAGCAGCGAGAACCTGCTCTTCGCCTTCCAGCTTGGTGCGGCCATAACATGAGACGGGATCGGGTGCGGCCTCCTCGTCGTAAGGCGTGTCCCCTTCGCCCGAAAAAACGTAGTCGGTGCTGATCTGGATCAGGCGGGCGCCCACCTCGGTGCTGGCGCGTGCGATGGCGCCGGCGGCGTCGGCATTGACGGTGTGAGCCAAGTCGCGCTCGGTTTCGCAGACATCGACATTAGTCATGGCGGCGGAATTGATCACGATATCAGCGCCGCTCCCGCGGACCAAGTCGGCCAGAGCGGCGGGATCGGCGAGATCGGCTTCGGCCCGTCCGAGGCCACGCACGTCGGCAGTTCCAGCGTATTCGCGAGCGAGAGCGGCGCCGAGGCGGCCGTTCGCGCCGAAGATGAGGATCCTTTTGCCGGAGGCGCCCATCACATTTCCTGTGCGGTCAAGGCACCGTAGAAAAAGGCGTGCATCTCCTCTTCGAGGAGGTCGAATTGTTTGTCCTCCGAGCGGATTTTGAGGAACCAGTCCATGCTCTCGTGCATCAGGCGGATGCCCAGCACGGTGGCAAAGGCACAGAAGAAGCGGGCGTTGACTTGGTGGGAGGTCAACGACGGGATAGTGCGCTGCAATTCGTCGTGGTAGCAGTCAAGGACCGGTTTGTAGAAGGTCTTGTGAATTTGCGAAAAGCGTTTGGGGTCATCGATCATCATCTGAGCCACGAGCCGCACCGTGATGGCGCGGGTGTTCTTGCCCTGACGAAGCGCTTTGAACATCGGGTCAATGAGGGCGCCGACCAGGTCGCGCACGGGAATCGGCCCATGGCCGTGCTTGCCGCGCAGTTGGGCCAAGCGCTCGAGGCGCTCGGTGTTGATCGGTGTGAGCCGGCGGTCGGCCAGGGCGAAGATGAGTTTGTCTTTCGATCCGAAGTGATAATTGACCGCGGCGAGATTGACGCCGGCCAGCAGCGTGACATCGCGCAGCGACATGCCGTGGAAGCCGCTGGCCGCATAGATGCGTTCCGCCGCGCGGAGGATGCGTTCGCGGGTGTTCTCGGAGGATTTCTTGGGCATACGGACGTTTGAAACAATCCCCTGCGGCGGGTCGACCGTCAATCCCCGTCTTGGCCCCCGCGTCCGCCGCCCGTAGATTGGCGGGATGAGCAAAGAGCACCCGGACGTGGCCGAGTTGCGCCGTAATTATACGCGGGCCGGCTTACGGCGCGCCGAACTTGAGGCGGACCCCGTAGCCCAGTTCCGTCGGTGGTTTGGCGAGGCCGTGGCCGCCGAGTTGGTCGAGCCCAATGCCATGGTGCTGTCGACCACGGACGGGACACGTCCGAGCGCCCGGACCGTGCTACTCAAGGCTTATGACGAGCGGGGTTTCGTTTTCTTCACCAACTACGAGAGCCGCAAGGCGCGCGACATCGCCGCCGACGCGCACGTGAGCCTGCTTTTCCCGTGGTATCCCTTGGAGCGTCAGGTCGGGATTCTTGGACGGGCCGAGCGGATCAGTGCGGCCGAGTCGTTGGCTTATTTCGCCTCACGCCCGCACGGCAGCCGGCTTGGGGCCTGGGTTTCGCAGCAGAGTGCGGTGATCAACTCGCGCAAATTTCTCGAGATGAAATGGGATGA
Source organism: Chthoniobacterales bacterium (assembly GCA_040880825.1). GTDB lineage: Bacteria > Verrucomicrobiota > Verrucomicrobiia > Chthoniobacterales > JACTMZ01 > JACTMZ01. The sequence goes on along the minus strand of JBBEEK010000140.1, from coordinate 412 downwards.
GATGAAGCGGAAGTTTGCCGACGGGGAGATCCCCCTCCCCTCGTTCTGGGGCGGGATCCGCGTGGTGCCGACCGAACTTGAATTCTGGCAGGGGCGGGAGAACCGGCTGCACGACCGATTTCGTTATGCGCAGGCGGATGGTGGTGGGTGGGCGATCGAGCGCTTGGCGCCTTGAGAAAAAGAAGCATCGGCAGGGTGCCGATGACCTCTGGAGATCATGGGCAGGATGCCCATGCCACTTTTTCAGAGGAACTATGGAGAAGGGACACGTTATTAAAGGCGCGGCTTGGTTCGGTTTTTTCAGGGGGCACAGGCGTCCGCCTCTGTTGTCTGGTCGTGACGGGAGAGACGCCCGTGCCCCCTGGTTCGACAACACGAAACTCGACGATCCGGAGCCCGGTCGCTAATTTTT
>JBBEEK010000139.1:229-17195 GCA_040880825.1 Chthoniobacterales bacterium | reverse complement strand
TGAAGGCGGCGCGGCCGGCGGTGCAGGATTGCTGGCCATACCAGTCGGTGAAGAGCGCGCCTTGCTGGGCGATGCTGTCGATGTTGGGCGTCTTGTAGCCCATCATGCCCATGTTGTAGGCGCTGAGGTTGAATTGCCCGATGTCGTCACCCCAGAGGACGAGGATATTGGGCTTTTTGGCGGCGGCGGGCTGGGCGGCGGCGGGCGAGGCAAGGAGGCAGGCCGCGAGGGCGGCGACGAGGAATCGGGAGATTTTCATAAATAAATAATTGCGATTGAAGGCAGCAGCTTGGGGGTCCGAGGAAAGAGACGCTATGCAAAATTCGCATAAAATGCCGAGAGGGCGTTGCCGGGACTTGCTTTGGCCCGGACTTCAAACGATGTGAATTACTACTTTATGGAGAATTCACGGCCCACCGCGCCTGCAGACCAGCTTTTCAGCGGGGTGATCCAGCGCGATGCCATCGAGGATATGGCGGGTGCGGTGCGGAATTTTTTCGATCTGGAGGCCGTGCAGTTGGAGCCGGGCGCGTGCCGGTGCAAAATCGAGTTTATCGCGGCGGGCAGTGTTTTTTTCTACCGCGAGCATTATCCGCTGCGCACGCACCTAACGGGCGAGTTGCTACACAATCGATTCGGTTTCGCCGTGCCGGTGCAGGGTCCGAGCTTGAAATTTTCCGGTGAGGAAATGGACCGTTGCCGTTTGGCCTCGGCGATGACGGGCGAGCAGATGGAGGTATTCGCGCCAGGTGGGTTGAAGCAGTTTGTCGTGCTGATGGACCATGCGCAATTGCTCTCGCTGGCCGACACGGCGGGGCTGCCGACGGAGGTTCAACGGGCGTTGCGGCCGGGACGGCCGGGCATGCCGCTGGTCTCCAAGCCGCGCGCGGTGGCGGCCCTCAGCCAGCGTCTGCAGCAGTTGCTGCGTCTGGCGGCGATCGGCGAGTTGGAGGCGGATGCGGCTTATGTGGAGGACTGGGTTTACGCGCAGGCGTTGGCTGTGCTTGATGTGAAGGACGCGCCGGCGGGGCGTCCCTCGGCGGCGGTGCTGGTGCGGCGGGCGGTGGAAGCCACCGAGGCGTATGGCGGGCCGGTGCGGGTGGCGCATTTGTGCCGCACGTTGCGGGTCAGTCCGGGGACGCTGGAGAATGCTTTCAAGGTCGTGGCGGGCGTGACGCCGCACACGTTCTTCCTGCGGCGCCGGTTGAGCCAGGTGCGCGAGGTGCTGCTGCGCGAGGACCCGCTGGAGCGGCGGGTGACAGAGATTGCCACGGAGTTCGGCTTCAGCGAACTCGGGCGGTTCTCCGTGCGCTACCGCGAGATGTTTGGCGAGAAGCCGTCGGAGACGCTGCGCCGGAGCGCGGTCACCAAGGTGAGCCTGGCCCGGTAGGGCTGGCTGGCGGGAGGCCGGGGTTGGATTTGGGCGTGAAGGTGCGGGGTGTTGTGCTAGGGTGAGGACTTTTATGGCCGATTACCTACGCATTGCCGGGATTCTTCTGGAAGTCTTGGTCCTTTTCAACCTCATCATCATCGCTCACGAGTTGGGGCATTTCGCGGCGGCACGCTGGCGCGGTTTGGTGGTGGAGAAGTTCGGCATCTGGTTCGGCAAGCCGCTGTGGAAAAAAACGATCGGCGGCGTGGAATACAGTCTGGGGTCGATCCCGGCGGGGGGATTCGTGGCTTTGCCGCAGTTGGCGCCGATGGAGGCGGTGGAGGGTGGGAGCGCGCACGATCGCGCGGCGCTGCCGCCGGTGACGGCGCTGGACAAGATCATCGTGGCGATTTCCGGACCGGTGGCGAGCATGCTGCTGGCCTTGTTCTGTGCGGTGCTGGTGTGGTTGGTCGGCCGTCCGGTCAGCCAAGCTGAGACGGGCACGATGATCGGCTATGTTTTGCCCGAAGGACCGGCGGCGGCGGCCGGGTTGCGACCGGGCGACGAGATTCTGGAGGTCAACCGCCATCCGGTGACGCGGTTCGCCGGGATGGGCAATATGCGTCAGAGCGTGACGTGGAATGTGGTGCGCAGCGAGGAACCGCTCATCCCGGTGAAATTCGAGCGCGACGGGGTGGTGCAGACGGTGGAGGTCGAGCCGAAGGTGCCCGAGCGGCAGGGTTGGGGGCGGCGCCCGTTGCGGCAGATCGGCATCCTGCCGGCGACAACGCCGATGGTGGCGAAGGTTTTCAAGGACAGTCCGGCTTCGGCGGCGGGGATCCAGCCGCGCGACCTGATCACCGCGGTGGATGGCCAACCGCTGCTCAGTCTGGCTTCGCTTTCCGAATACCTCGACACGCATGCGGCGGGAGTGCCGATCGAACTGACGGTGCAACGCAGCGAGCAGACGCTGCAATTGGAGGTCAGGCCGCTGGTGCCCGAGGGCGAGGAGAAGCCGCGGGTGGGCATCATGTGGGACGACCGCGGGCCGACCGTGCTCGAGCATCCGAATCCCTGGCAGTTGGTGGTCGGCAGTGTGCGGACGATGGTCGACACGCTCTCGGCGGTCTTTTCGCCGCGGAGCGACATCAAAGCGCAGCATTTGAGCGGTCCGGTGGGGATCATGCGGATTTACTATCTGCTCTTCGAATCGCCGGACGGCTGGCGGCTGGCGTTGTGGTTCAGCGTGGTGCTGAACGTGAATTTGGCGCTCTTGAACTTGCTGCCCATCCCGGTGTTGGACGGCGGACATATCATGCTGGCCATCATCGAAGCGATCCGGCGCAAGCCGATCAACGTGCGTTTGCTGGAAATCGTGCAGAGCGGGTTTGCCATGCTGCTCATCGGCTACATGCTCTACATCACGTTTTTCGATGTGCAGGACTTGCCGTGGCGGGGGAAAAGCGAGGAGCCGCCGGCGGAGTTGAAGTTCACGCCGGCGCCGGCCAGCCCGGACGCTCCCGGGGACGGATGAGGGCCGGAAACGACCGGCGCCGGGGACGGCGCCGCTATAGTTTTGGGGTTGGCGACCGTGGCGCATGAACACCGATCTGCCTCTGCCTTTTTTTTCGCAGCGCCGGCGTAGCCGGGCGGTGCGGGTGGGGCGCACCGGTCTCGGGGGGGACAACCCGGTGCGGGTGCAGTCCATGCTGACCTGCGACACGATGGACACGGAGGCCTGCGTGCGGGATTCGTTGGCTTTGGCGGAGGTCGGCTGTGAAATCGTGCGCATCACCGCGCCGACGGTGAAGGACGCGCGGAATCTCGAGGCCATCCGCGATGGACTGCGCGCGCGCGGGTGCGATGTGCCGCTGGTGGCGGACATCCACTTCAAGCCGGAGGCTGCGCTGGAGTCGGCCAAGTGGGTCGAGAAGGTGCGGGTCAATCCGGGTAATTACGCCGACTCGAAAAAGTTCGCGGTGCGCGAATACAGCGACGAGCAATACGCGGCGGAGATCGGGCGGATCCGCGAGAAGTTCGCGCCGCTGGTCGCGCTAAGCAAAGAGCGCGGCATAGCGATGCGCATCGGGACGAATCACGGGTCCTTGAGCGACCGCATCATGAACCGCTACGGCGACACGCCGCTCGGCATGGTGGAGAGCGCGCTGGAGTTCGCCCGCATCGCGCGGGAGATGGATTACCATGACTTTGTTTTTTCCATGAAGGCGTCGAACCCGAAGGTCATGATCGCGGCTTACCGGCTGCTCGTCTCGCGGTTGGCTGCGGAGGGGGACGACTGGAATTACCCGATCCATCTCGGCGTGACCGAAGCGGGCGACGGCGAGGACGGACGGATCAAGAGCGCGGCGGGCATCGGTTCGTTGCTGGCCGACGGGATCGGGGACACGATCCGGGTGAGCCTGACGGAGGACAGCGTGCATGAGATTCCGGTGGCACGGGAGTTGGTGGCGCTGTTCGAGGGGAATTGCGAGGGATGGACCGGCGGAGCCGAGCTTTCGTTTGATCCGTTTTCCTACGCGCGGCGTGAAAGCGGGAAGCTGACGATCAACGGCATCACGCTCGGCGGCGACGAGGTTCCGCGCGTGGTGGTGACGCGCCGGCATTACGAGGCCGTGGAGCACAAGCTGCCGGGCTTGGGGGATTTTCAGCCTGAATTGGTTTACGAAGATTTGCCGCTGACGGAAATCGATCCGCGCGAGGCTGCGGCGGTGGCGGAGTTGAATGCACGCTCCGAGCCGTGCCTGGTGACGGTGGAGGACGGGGTCGATCTGCCCGTCATCGCGGCGTTCCGCCTGCTGGCGGCCCGGTTGGACGCACGGCACCCGATTCTGCTCAAGGACTCGCTCGACCCGCGCCCGGATCCGCAGGCGCCGTTCGAGCGGACGTTGCTGGCGGCGAGTGCGCGGTTGGGTTCGTTGCTTTGCGACGGGATCGGCGACGCGGTGTTGCTGCGCACGGAGGAGGCACCGGGCCAGACCCTGCGGTTGGCCTACAATATTTTGCAGGCGGTGGGGGCGCGGATTTTCAAGACGGACTACGTGGCGTGTCCAAGTTGCGGCCGGACTTTGTTCAACTTGCAGGAAACGACGGCGCGGATCAGAGCGGCGACGGAGCATTTGAAAGGCGTGAAGATTGCCATCATGGGCTGCATCGTGAACGGACCGGGCGAGATGGCCGATGCGGATTTCGGCTACGTCGGGGGGGCGCCGGGGAAGGTGAATCTTTACGTGGGCAAAAAGTCGGTGAAGTTCAATATTCCGGAGGCGGAAGCGGTCGAACTTCTGGTCGACCTGATCAAGGAGCACGGACGCTGGGTCGAGGCGCCGGGGCGATAGCGCGGATTTTTACTGCCAGGCGGCAGGGTCGATCTTTTCGAGGCAGCGGCGGGCTTCGTCATAGCCGCGTTGCACGGCAACGTCGAAGCCGTCCCACTCGAGCAGGCCGATGTCATTGACGGGAGATTCGATGTAGAGGTCGGCGGCCCGGCGCCAGGCGCGTCCGCTGATGCGGCTGTGGAGGATGACGGAGCGCATGATGATGCCGATGGCGTTGGGGTCGTCGGAGCCGCTGCTACCGGGGCCGCCGGAGCCGCCTTGATCGCACGCGATGATGCGTCCGGCCCCGGCTTCGTGGAGAATGTCGGCGGGCAGGTTGTTGACCACGCCGCCATCGACGAGGAGATCGCCTTGGTCGTTGCGGACGGGGGGGAAGACGCCGGGGATGGAGACGGTGGCGCGGAGGGCTTGGAGCAACGGGCCGGTGCGGTGGATGTTGGCGCCGGGGTTGGTGATGTTGGCCGAGACGCAGGAGAAGCCTTTCCAGCAATCTTCGATGTCGATGTCGGGCAGGAGCTGGGGGAGCAGGCGGTCGAGTTTGCGGCCGGAGAGAAGGGAGTTGCGGGGAATGAGCCGGTAGTCGCGTTTGGTGGGGTTGGTTTTCACCATGATGCGGAAGCGGTCCATCAAGTCATCAATGCCGAGGTCGAGCGAGATGCCGGAGGCGACGATGGCGCCGAGGCTGGTGCCCGACGCGGTGTCGAGCGGGATGCCGTGTTCGCGCAGCGCGCGGATAACGCCGAGGTGGGAGAAGGAGCGGGCGCCGCCGCCGGCCAAGGCGATGCCGACGGCGCGACCGCTGAGCCAACGGCCGAGACGCGCCCAGTCGTCGGCGGAATTTTCCCGCAGGTGAAAACGTGAGTCGGCCCGGCAGGCGGCGGTGGCCGCGGCGGTGCCGCTGGGGGCGGACGATCCGTCGGGATGCAGCACGAGAAGAATGCGGCGCAGGCTGGCGGGGAGGAGATCGGGCGGCAGCTCCGGGACATGCCCGGGGCGGGCGAGGAGCAGGACGACGTCCGCGCTGCGCAGGCATTGGCGGTTCCAGGTCGCGTCGGTGGGGTCGCCGGCCATGACGAGATGGGTGGCGGAGGCTTCCATTTGGTTGAGCCAGATGGCGAGCCGGCGGCGGCGTTCGCTTTCTTGGGCGGCGGCGGGCGCTTGGCGGCTGGTGGCGAGGATGGCGGCGTGGCCGCGGCGGCGGATTTGCTCCTCGAGTTTGAGGGCAAAGGAGGAGGCATGGCAGGAGGGGTCGGCGGCCAGCACCATGACGGAGAGGCGTTGATTTTCGAGCGAGCGCGGACGGTTGGCGCGCTGGATGCGGTCGAACTGGACTTTGGCGACATGGATGACGGTCTGGGGGCAGGCGCGGGCCAATTCGTTGAACGTCGGGCGGTCGAGGCCGGCCAGCACGCAATCGCGCAGGGCGGTGATGGTGGCGGAGCGGACATCACCGGTGAGGAGCGCCATTTCGCCGACGGTCTCGCCGCGGCTGATGTCGCCGATGGTGTGTTCATGGCCGTCGTCCTGCCGGGTGGCGCGGAGGCGGCCGCTGACCACGACATACATGGCGTCGGCCGTGTCGCCTTCGCGGAAAAGAATGTCGCCGGCGCCGAGTTCTTTCCAGCGGATGGCGGGGAGGAGTTGATCCCAGGCGGCGGGCTCAAGGCCGCCGAGTTCTTCCTGCAGGACCTCGCGGAGGAGTGCGGCGTGAGATTGCTGGAGTGCGGGGTCCGTTTCCACCGTTGTTTCTTTCTAAAGGCGCAGGCTCAAAGAATCAACCAAGTGGCGAGCCCGAGGAAGAGCCCCATGCTGACCACATCGGTGGCCGTGGTGAGGAAAATGCTGGAGGCGGTGGCGGGGTCGGCCCCGAGGCGCTGCAGGATCATGGGGATGACGGCGCCGGACGCGCCACTGATGAAGCAGCTGCCGGTCATGGCGAGAAAGACAATGATCGAAAGCATGGCGTAGTTCTCGTTGCCCTGCCAAAGGGCGAAGACGAGCATGCCGAGGGCGGCGGTCACGCCGACGAGGGCGCCGTTGGCCAAGCCGAGGAGGGATTCCTTGGCGACGACCGTGGCTCCTTTGCGCGACTTGAGTTCGCCGAGAGTCATGCCGCGCAGGGTGACGGCCAGAGCTTGGCAGCCGGTGTTGCCGGACTGTCCGGCGAGGACGGGCAGGAAGACGGCGAGGGCCACGATTTGGGCGATGGTGTCCTCGAAAACGCCGACGACGAAGGCTGCGACGAAGGCGGTGAGGAGGTTGAGTTGCAACCAAGGGTGGCGCATTTTCAAGCTGCCGAGGAGCGGGGTGGCGAGGCGTTCTTCTTTCCCCACGCCGACCATGGAACCGGCTTGCGCGGTGAGTTCGAAGGCTTGGGCTTCGGCCAGGGATTGTCCGCGGACGAGGCCGACGAGACGCCGGTCCGCTTGGCAGACGGGGTAGACCGGGTAGTGGCGACTAAGCGTGGACTTCATCGCCTCGAGCAGCGGGGTGTCCGGTTGGAGGAAGAACGGGTCGCGCAGCATGAGATCGCCGAGGCGGCTCTCCGGCGGGTTGAGCAGCAGGTCGCGGGTGGTGATGACGCCGGTGAGTTTGTCATCGCCGTCGGTGACGAAGCAGTAGGTGACGAGTTGGTGTCTGGTCAGTTCCCGGAGACTTTCGATGGTCGACTGCACGGTGTCATCGGCCCGGAAGACGGCCGTGGGCGGCTCCATCAAGCGTCCGACGGAGTCCTCCGGATACCGCGATTCGAGTTGCCAACCGGCGGCGACGTCAGGCGGGGTGGCGGCGAGGATGGCGCGGGTTTTGTCGGAGGGAAGGTGGGCGAGGATGGCGTGGGAGGTAGTAGGCAGCAACCGGCGGAGAACCAGCGAGCCAAGGTTGGCATCTTGTGCGGCCAGCAAAGCCGCCGCGTCGGCCGGGCCGAGAGCGGCGCAGCGTTCCTGCCAATGGCGGATGGTGTCATCGCTGATCATCAAGCTTCTCAGCGACGACTATGAGACCGTGCGTGGCCTGCGATCAACCGCGAACTGGGTGCCGACTCCGGGGCGGCGACCGGAAGGAGGCAGCTTTTGGTTGGCATCTGCGTCCCGGGGGGCTAGGGTCTCGCGCATTATGAGTCAGCACAGAAGTCTCCGGGGGCAAGGCGCGATCAAGGCGAAGCGCAATGTTTTGAAGCGTTTCGAGCGGGTCGAGGTGCTCAAGAAGCGCGGGCAATACAAGGACGGCCAGAGCGTCATCGGTCTGAAGAAGACCAAGCCGGACGAGTGACCGGCGGGCGGCAGCAAATTTTCACGGGCAGGCGGCCACGGCCGCCTGTTTTGTTATGAGCGAGGCGATGCGTTTGAACCGCTATCTCGCGTTGTGCGGGCTGGGATCGCGGCGTGCGTGCGAGGAAATCATTCTCGGTGGCGGCGTGCGGGTCAACGGGCGCGCGGTGCGCGAGTTGGGCGTCGTCGTGCAAGCGGGCGACACGGTGGTGGCGCGCGGACGGGTGGTGAAGCCGGCATCGGCGCGTTACGTCGTGCTGCACAAGCCACCGGGCGTGTTGAGTTCGCGCGCTTCGCAGGGTGGGAAGCCGGTGGTTTACGATCTGCTGCCGCGCGAGGCGGCGACGTTGCCGCACGTGGGGCGGTTGGATGCGGAGAGCGAGGGGCTGTTGCTTTTCTCGAACGACGGTGCGTTGGCGCAGGCATTGACGCATCCCTCGCGGCACGTGGAGAAGGAGTATGAGGTGATTTTGGACCGGACGTTCGACGCGAAGTTCATTCCGAAGCTGCTCAAAGGCATTTATCTCGAGGAGGGGCGGGCCAAGGCGGCGTCGGTGCATATCGAGGGGGCGAACAAATTGCGCGTGGTGCTGACCCAGGGGATCAACCGTCAGATCCGGCGGATGTTTGCCGCGCTGGATTACAAGGTGAAAAGGCTGACGCGAACGCGTTTGGGGCCGCTGCGGCTGGGGCGGTTGCCGCGGGGGAGTTCGCGGGAGCTTTCCGTGCGGGAGGTTGATTCGCTGCGGAAAGCGGCGGGTCAGCGTTGATTTTACGCCGGGCCAAGATAAAAGACCTCCATGCGCAAGTGCATCACCTCGGTTCCCGATGGTCCCTCGGCCATCGGTCCTTACTCCCTCGCTGTTGCCGCGGAGGGCAAATTCCTTTTTCTCTCCGGTATGGTCCCGATGAACCCGGCCACGGGGGAAATGTGTGATGGTCCGGTGGCCGAGCAGACGCGCGTCGTGCTGACCAACTTGCGCAAGGTCGTCGAGGGCGCCGGGGCGAAGTTGGCCGATGTGGTCAGTGTGCGGGTCTTCCTCGCCCAATTGACGGAGAAGAATTTTGCCGAGATGAACGGCGTGTATAAGGAGTTTTTCCTGGGCGAATATCCGGCGCGCACGACCGTGGGGGCGCAACTCCTCAACATGCAGGTGGAGATCGAGTGCGTGGTGCGGCTCGACGGCTGACGCGTGACGCGGGGCGACCCGAGGGTTAACTTGTCGCATGCTCGCCCGTAGATCCAAGCGCGCCGTGCTGGCGTTCATCGGGCTGTTCCTGCTCGTCGCGGTGCTGCTGGCGTTGGTCGGGCGGTATTTCCAGATCGTCGAGCAGAAGCGGCGGCTGGACGAGGAGAAGGCATCTTTGCGGGAGCGGGAGGACTTTGTTTTCAGCGTCGAGCCGCGCACGGTGGAGCGCGAGCGGCGGTATGCCGCGGCGGTCGATCCGTGGTTGGTGGCCAACGTGCCGGCGGAGGTGGCGGGGCGGGTATCCGTGGTGAAGGTCGAGCCGGGATCGGTGGTGCGGAAGGGCGAAGAGTTGGTGCATCTCGACGACGAAATTGCGACGAGCGACTACCGGCGGACCGAGGCGCGGTTGGCCGAGTTGCAGCGTTTGCTGGCCGAGGCGGAAACGCTGGGCAAGAGCAGTGTTGTCTCACGCACGCAGGTCGAGGCGGTGCGGGCGGAGACACAACAGGCGGATGCCGAGGAAGACGCGGCGCGGGCGCGGCTCGAGCGTCATACCATCCGCGCGCCCTTCGACGGTTCGGTGACGGAGCGTTTCGTGCAGATCGGCGAGGCGGTGAATGTGAACCAGCCGGTGGTGCGGATGGTCGATACGAGCCGGCTGCGGGTCATATTTTATGTCAATGAGCGCGATGTCTCGTCATTCCCGACCAGCGCGGTGATCAAGTTGCGCTTGCCGGCCGCACCGGGAAAAGTGTTTGAAGCGCCGGTGGTGCATGTGGCGCAGGCATCGGACGAAGCCACACGTTTGTTCCGGATCGAGGCGGAGTTGGCCAATCCGGATCTGGCGTTGCGCGGCGGGCTGACCGGCGAGGCCACGGCGGTGGTGGGGCTTTACGAGCAGCAATTGTTCGTGCCGACGGCGTGCGTGCGATTGGAAGGGGCGGGAGCGTATGTGCTCCGCGTCGGGGAAGGCGAGGCGGGACCGGAAAGCGTGCGGGTGCGGGTGGGAGAAGAGCTGGATGGTTTCTACCCGGTGCTCGAGGGATTATCGGCCGGGGATCGTCTGTTGGTGCGGTAGGGGGATTGACGGCCCGAGCCGTCCGTGGCAAATACAACCTTCTCTTCGCGCGATTAGCTCAGTGGTAGAGCGCTTGCTTCACACGCAAGATGTCGCAGGTTCGAACCCTGCATCGCGCACGCCTTGACAGGAGGCAGGCGGGTCGGTAACTTTTCCAACAACCTTTTCTGACGAAAAGTGGGTTTCGGCCCACTTTTTTTTATCCTCTAAACACACACGACCATGAGTAACGAGCTGCTGACCATGCTGGAATATTTGGAGCGCGAGCGGGGTATTTCGCGCGAGACGCTGCTGCAAGCCATGCAGGAAGCTATTATCAAGGCCGCGGGCAAGGGCTTCGGAGGCTACACGCGCGAACTGCGTGTGGAGATCAGCCCGAAGACGGGAAAGATCCGCGGGGTGGCCAATGTGCTGGTCGTCGACAAGGTGACCAACCCGCAGGAGGAAATGCTTTTGGCCCGGGCCCAGGTGGCCAAGCCCGGTATTCAAGTCGGCGAGAGTCTCGAGGTGGAAGTCGAGCCGGCGGCCTTCGGCCGCATTGCCGCCGGCGTGGCGCGCAACGCCATCATGTCGAGCATCCGCCGTGTCGAGAAAGAGCGGATCTACGAAGAGTTTAAAGACCGGGCGGGCGACATCGTCAGCGGCACGGTGCGCCGGTTCATCAAGAGCGACGTGATTTTCGACCTCGGCAAATTCGAGGCCATCATGCCTGCGCGCGAGCGAGTGGTCACCGAAGACTACAGCGTGGGCGACCGTCTGCGCGCCTATGTTGTCGCGGTGGAGAACGGCAAGGACGGCCCGCAGATCATCCTCTCGCGCAGCCACCCGAATTTCGTGCGCAAACTTTTCCAATTGGAAGTCAGCGAGATCGCCGACGGCACGGTGCAACTCAAGGGTATTGCCCGCGAGGCCGGCATTCGCACGAAGGTCGCGGTGGCCAGCGCCGACAGCAAAGTCGATCCGGTCGGCGCTTGCGTCGGCATGCGCGGCGCCCGGGTGAAGAATATCGTCCGCGAACTCAACAACGAGAAGGTCGACATCATCAAGTGGAGTGACGACGCGAAAGAATTTATCGTCGAGGCGCTCAAGCCGGCCAAGATCAAGGCCATCGAACTCAACGAGACCGAAAAACGCGTCAAGGTCACGGTCGACGAAGACCAGCTTTCCATCGCCATCGGCAAAAAGGGCCAGAACGCACGCCTGACGGCCAAGCTCACCGGTTGGGAAGTCGACATCGAGAAGGATGCGTCGAAGGAGCAGGCTTTCGAAAGTCAGGTCACCACGGCGACCGAAGCATTTAAAACGCAACTCGGCCTCGACGAAGAGACCGCGGCCAAGCTGGTGCAAAACGGCATTCCGAGTCCGCAGGACCTGGTGGCCGGCGGCGTCGAAGCGGCGGATCTGGTCGGCATGCTCGGCATCGAAGAGGCCCAAGCCAACGAAATCCTCGAGCGCGCCCGTGGTCTCGAGCGCAAGCAACCTGCACCGGCGGCCGAGCCCGCGCCGTCAGAAGTTCCCACCGCCGCAACGGTTGCCGAATAATTTCCCGAGTTGAATCGAATGCCCGCCAAAGGACCAACAACCAGAAAACCCGCCGCGAGGAGAAGCGCGGCCAAACCAGCTCCCGCCCGCGCCGTGTCATCGCCGGCCACGGAGGCCACCCCGGCCAAACCGAAGGCCGTGCCCAAGGCGCGAGCCGAGGTCGTTTCCCTGATCGACGAAAAGCCGAAGAAGAAGGCCGTCGAGGCGCCCGCTCCAGGCCCAGAGGTTGCGCCGGTCTTGGTCGAGGACACGACCGAGCCGGAAATGACCGAGGACGGCAGGAGGATCATCAACATCAAGCCGCCGATCGTCGTGAAAGATCTGGCCGCGGCCATCGGGCTCAAACCTTTTGTCGTCATTAAAGACCTGATGGAGGCGAATATTTTCGCCAATCTCAACCAGACGATCGAGCCGTCGGTGGCTTCGCTGGTGTGCGAAAAGCACGGATTTGTTTTTGAAAAAGAAAAGCGCCAGTCCGGTGCCGGTGTGCACAAAGCCGAACCGGTGGTGGCCCCGCCCTCCGCGCCGGAAGTCGAGGTCGAGCAGGATGAACTCGAGTCGCGGCCGCCCGTTATCACGTTTATGGGCCACGTCGACCACGGCAAGACGTCGTTGATGGACTTCATCCGCAAAGCGCGCGTGGCTTCGGGCGAGGCTGGTGGCATCACGCAGCACATCGGCGCGTATTCCGTCGACCACGGCGGGCGCAAGATCACCTTCCTTGACACACCGGGCCATGCGGCCTTCACCGCGATGCGGGCGCGCGGGGCCAATGTGACCGACATCGTTGTTCTCGTCGTCGCCGCCGATGACGGCATCATGCCGCAGACCGAGGAGGCCATCAGCCACGCCAAGGCGGCCGGGGTGACGATCATTGTCGCGGTCAACAAGACCGACCTGCCGTCGGCCAATGTCGACCGGGTCAAGCAGCAGTTGCAGGAGCACGAGTTGCAACCGGAGGACTGGGGCGGCTCGACGATTGTTTGTCCGGTCTCCGCGACCAAAGGCATCGGGGTCGATCACCTGCTGGAGATGATGAATTTGCAAGCCGAGGTGCTGGAACTCAAAGCCAGCCCGAAGGTGCCGGCGCGCGCCACGATCATCGAGGCGGAGATGGAGCCGGGGCGGGGTCCGACGGCCACGGTCATCGTCAAAATGGGAACGCTCAAGGTCGGGCAGGCCTTTCTCTGCGGTTTGCAGTGGGGCAAGATCAAATCGCTGATCAATGATCTGGGGAAACCGGTCAAAGAGGTCGGTCCGGGCATGCCGGTGAAGATCCTCGGCTTTGACGGCCTGCCGAAGGCCGGCGACGAGTTGATGGTGATGGATTCCGATCGGGCCGCGCGCACCTTGAGCGAGGAGCGTCAGGTCGAGCAACGCACGGAGAAGCTGGCCGCCCCGCAGCGGGCCACGCTGGAGAGCCTTTTCGACAGCCTGGCGGCCGACCAGCGCAAGGTCTTGCGTGTGGTGCTCAAAGCCGATGTGCAGGGATCGCTCGAAGCACTCGTGCAGGCCCTCGGCGATATCCAGGCGAAGCAAATCGATCTCGATGTCATCCACGCCGCGGTCGGGCCGATCAGCGAGTCGGACATCCTGCTGGCCACGGCGTCCGATGCCATCGTGGTCGGTTTCGGGGTGAAGACGGAAAACAGCGCGGCCACCGCGGCCAAACGCGAGGGCGTGCAGATCAAACTTTACTCGATCATTTACGAGTTGATCGACCAGATCAAAGAGGCCATGGCGGGCATGCTTGACCCGGAGTTGCGCGAAAACGTCATCGGTCACGCCGAAGTGCGTCAGGTTTTCGATCTGACCAAGGGCATCGTGGCCGGCTGTATGGTCACCGACGGACGCATCCTGCGCACCGCGCGGGCCCGCGTGCTGCGCCGCAAGCAACCGATCTACGACGGCGGTATTTCGACGCTGCGCCGCTTCAAGGACGACGTCAAAGAAGTCCGCAACGGCTTCGAGTGCGGCATCAAGCTCGGGGATTACGACGAATACGAAGCGGGCGACATCATCGAGGCCTACACGCTCGAAAAAGTCGCCCAGAAACTCGAGTAGGGGGGTGCCGCGGGGATTTTCTCCGGCCCGCTTTCCCATCTGACAAACTTCAACTGCTGCCATGAAACACCGATTGATCCGGGTCGGCGAGATCCTCAAACGCGAGCTGAGCACGGCCATCCTGCGGGAAGTTCCGACCGATGGCGCGCTCATCACGGTCAATGCGGTCGACGTCTCACCCGACCTGCGCAACGCGACGGTGCACGTCAGTGTTCTCGGCACGAGCGGGCAGCAGAAGCAGACGCTCGAGCGCCTGCAGCAGCGCCGCCAACTCTTGCAGGCGGAGTGCGCCAAGCGGGTGGTCTTGAAGTTCACCCCGCATTTGCATTTCCGGCTGGACGCGTCAATCGAGCGCGGCACCCGGGTGCTTGATATTCTCGACGAACTCGGCGTCGATGACGAGGAGACCAACGAATGAGCCACGGAGTTGACGCCACTTTCGAGCAACTGAAGCACACGCTGGGCGCCGCGGAGCGGATCCTCGTGGCCAGCCACGTGCGGCCGGACGCCGACGCCTACGGTTCGGCCATCGCCATGGGGCTGCATCTCAAAGCGCTGGGCAAAGATGTTACTGTCTGGAATGAGGAGGGCATGACGGAAAAGTTCCGCTATCTCCCGGGGAGCGATCTGGTGCAATTCCCGCCGGAGCATGGGAAGCACGACTTTGATGTTTTCATCGCGTTGGACACCTCGACCAAGGAGCGCCTGGGGCGGGTCCTCAAGGCCACGGGAGCGGTCGGCACCCTCCTCAATGTCGACCATCACGTGAGCAACCACCGCTATGGTGATCTGAATTACATCGACGACACCGCGCCAGCCACCGGGCAGATTCTTTACGATTATTTGACTGAAACCGGCGCGGAGATCACACCGGCCATGGCGGAAAACCTTTATGCGGCGATTTCGACCGACACCGGGTCGTTCCAATACGACAAGACGTCGTCGCACACCTTCCGGTTGGTGGCGGATCTGGTGGAGAAGGGGGTCAATGTGCCGGAGTTGTCGCGCAAAATGTATGACAGTTATCCGCGCCGCCGTCTTGAGTTACTCAAGGCCTTGCTCAACTCGGCGCGTTTCGATTGCGACGACCGGGTGGCCAGCTTCAGCTTGTCGCTTGAGACGGCGAAGCAGCTGGCCGTGTTGCCGGAGGACAATGAGGGCCTCATCGATCACCTGCGGGCGGTCGAGGGGGTCAAGGTTGCCGTTTTTATCGAGGAGTTGCCCGCGAACAAAGTGCGGGTCAGCATGCGCTCGAAGGAGCCGCGGTTCGACGTCTGCAAAATCTGCGGACTCTTCGGCGGGGGTGGTCATCCGCAAGCCTCGGGCGCGCGTTTGGCCGGTCCGCTGGAGGCCGCGGAAGAAAAAGTGTTGGAAGCTATTTGCCATGAAGTCCGAATCAACGATTGACGGGGTCCTCCTGATCGACAAAGCGCCCGGCATGACGTCGCACGACGTCGTGGCCATCACGCGCCGCGTCCTCAACACGCGCAAAGTCGGCCACTGCGGCACGCTCGATCCGCTGGCCACCGGATTGCTCATCATCACGATCGGGCGCGGCACGAAGATCCAAGATCTGTTGATGAGCGAGGACAAGGAGTATGTCGGGACGATCAAGCTCGGTCAGACGACGAGCAGCCAGGATGCGGACGGTCAGGTCCTCGAGGAAAAGCCGGTGCCGGAATTGACGCACGAGCAGATCGAGGCAGCTTTCGGAGAATTCCAAGGCGACTTTTACCAGACGCCGCCGATGGTCTCGGCGATCAAGAAGGACGGCGTGCCGCTTTACAAACTAGCGCGGCAGGGGAAGACGGTCGAACGGGAACCGCGTCTGGTGCATATTTACGGTCACGAGATCCTCAAGGTCGACTTGCCGGAAGTGGAATTCCGGGTGGTTTGCAGCAAAGGATTTTACGTGCGGACTTACGCGAATGATATCGGTCAGTTGCTGGGCTGCGGCGGGCATTTGCAAGCGCTGCGCCGCACGGCCTCGGGCAAGTTCCGGGTGGATGGTGTGCTGACAGTCGAGGAATTACGGACGTTGCCTTTGGAACAAGTCATGGCGCGCATCATGAGCCTGCCGGATGTTTCGCGTCTGCGCGGGGTTTAAAAGTCGCATGGAGGTCCTGCACGATCTCGGGTCGTTGTCCTTGCTACGCGGGCCGGTTTATCTGGCCATCGGGATCTTCGACGGCGTGCACCGCGGGCATCAGGCTTTGATCGAGGAGGCGCAGGCGGATGCGAGGAAAAGTGGGGGGACGGCGGTGGTGATGACTTTTGAGCCGCACCCGATGATGTTTTTCCAGCGCCGCGAGCCGCCGCTGCGGCTCTCGAGTCCGCGGCACAAGGAGTTGCTGCTCGAGCGTCAGGGGGTGACGCATTTGGCGGTGCTGCCCTTCGAGGCGGCGCGGGCCGGGCAGACGGCTGAGGAGTTTGTGGAGGAGCTGCGTGGGTCGTGTCGTCCGCTGGGCGGCGTGGTTGTGGGGGCGGAATGGAAATTCGGCAAGGGGCGCAGTGGTGACGTCACGCTGCTGCGGCGGATGGGCGGGTTCGAGGTGGACGGTATTCCGGCGGTGACGATCGATGGCGAAGTGATTTCGAGCACGGTGATCCGTTTGGCTGTGGCGCGGGGTGACCTGGCGTTTGTCGAGAAAGCGCTCGGCAGACCTTATACCATGCTTGGACGGGTGGTGACGGGGCGGAGAATGGGGCACACGATTGGTTTTCCCACGGCGAACATCGAGACGGACGGCTTGCAGTTACCGCCGGACGGCGTGTATGCGGTGCGGGTGCGGATCGGGGAGAAGGCTTTCGGCGGGATCGCGAATCTCGGCGTGCGGCCGACGGTGTCGCACGACGCGAAGCGCGTGCTGGAGGTGCACTTGTTTGATTTTGACGGGGATCTTTACGGGATGGAGATCGAGGTGGAATTTCTGCGGTTTGTGCGGGGGGAGCGGCGGTTTGCTTCGGTCGAGGAATTGCGGGAGCAGATCGGGCGGGATATTGCGGGGGTGAGGTAGGGGAGCCGCAGAGGGCGCGGAGGTTTGGAGGGAGGGGCGCGCGGCTCGCGCGCCCGGAGCGGGGGGCGGGCCACCCGG
>JBBEEK010000139.1:0-219 GCA_040880825.1 Chthoniobacterales bacterium | reverse complement strand
CGGTGCCCGGCCGACGCACCACGGCCGCCCCCCCCCGGAGCGGGGGGCGGACGAGCAGGTTGCTCGTCCCTACCTTGAGACGGAATGGTGAGGAGGGGGAAGGCGGCTCTACCGGGGATACTTTTGGCAGAGGGCTTTCATCTCGGCGACGGCGGGAGCGAGGCCGGTGAGGAGGGCGCGGGAGATGATGGCGTGGCCGATGTTGAGTTCTTCGAGGTG
>JBBEEK010000138.1:0-17356 GCA_040880825.1 Chthoniobacterales bacterium | reverse complement strand
GCAAAGCCATCCGCAGGTGCCCCCGCTGCATGCCGGAGAGAACAGAGAAAAGGATCGGGGCGTAGTTCACGGTTAAATCAGTGCGGAAGGTCCAAGAGTTGCTGCGTTTCTCTTTGTCGGCAAGTTATAGAAACGAGAGGCAAACGGCGGCGGACACCTCTATTTTTCCCCCGCAAGATCCCGCAAAATCTTCCGGGCCAGCAATTCATTGATCTCCCGATGCCTTGGCACGGGCTGCGTGGCCCCGGTCTTCGGGTTGTGATAAATGTCGTGCTTGCCTCCGTGTCGTAAAAAAACAGCTCCCGCGACCTCGACCTTGGCAATAAGGTCCCGCCTCTTCACACCAATTCTAACTCGCCGACTTTCTTGATCCCCGGAATCACACCAGCGGTGAATGTTTCATGCAGGTCCCGCAGATGCTCCTTGAGGTCTTGCAGCGTCTCACCTTGCGTCCAATGATCAGGATAGTCATGGAGGTAACCGAGGAATTTCCCGTCCTCCTCCTGCCAGTAAGTAAACTTTGCTGTCACGAGCGCAACCTAAACGAGGCCAAGGTCGATGTCTGGTGTTTTTTCGGCGCCGGGGTCAAAGGGGCGGGCGCTTCAACGACTTATGCGGCCGGAACACACCGCGTTGCCCTTCCGCGCGGGTTTCTTTGCGGAAAAATGGGATCTTTTTCAGCCAGATCCGCAGCGCCTGCCAGTGGATGAGAAAAATCACCCGCAGCGTGATCAAGGGGAACTTGGCGGTGAAGCGTGCCAACTGGCCGAAGGTCATCTCGCGACGCTTTCCGGTCAGCGTGCTGATCAGCACCTTGCCCTCCGCATCGTAGTCGTCGATGAAAACGCGCAACCGTTCGTCCGGCAGGTGGAAGCGGAAATGGAACTCGAGGTCGACCGGACTGAACGGTGACACGTAATAGTCCTTCGGCACCCGCACCTCGAAATCCGCCCCGCCGCCTTCCGTGCGCGGCACCAGATACGGTTTCAGCTCGCGGAACGTGTTACCCACTTCGACGACCGACGCATGCGGCGTGCCGTCGGCGCGGAAACAGAAGTAAATCGTGATCGGATTGAAGACATACCCGAACATCCGCGGGAAGCAGAGCATGCGGATCGAGCCGTTTTCCTCCAACGGACACCCGGAGCGCGTGAGAAACTCCCGCACGTTGTCCGCGATGGGGCGCGGCTTGTTGGCCTCGTCGTATTGGAAGTGGTCGCCGTCCCGCAGGCTGTAGAGGTTCGGGCGATTGATACCGAAAATCTTCAGTCGCCGCGCCACTTCGTCCAACTCCCCGAGATCGAGGTAGAAGTAGAAAACGCGGTAGAGAAACTCGTGCTGCTTGGGCCGCAGCCGCCGGTGGAAAACATCGCACTCGTAGAAACACGAGTTCACCTCCAGGGATCCTCCCCGCAGACCGCATGCGCGCACTGCACGGCCGAAGCGAAAGCATCTTCGTGGAAGCCGTAGCGGAAATAGCTGCCGCTGAAGAAGACCCGCTGGTCGCGCGACTCGGCGTTGATCGAGGGCAGATGATGCTGCGCGGCCAGCGCCCCGCGGTCGAAGACCGGGTGCGTGTATTCCGTTTTCCAGAGCACCGTCGCCGGGTCGATCCGGTCGTTGTAGTTCAAGCTCACGAAATAGTCGCGCCGGTCCGACACCCCCTGCAGCCGGTTCATGTAGTAATGGGTGGAAGGACGCTCGCCCTCCACACTCGGCTCCATGCGGTAATTCCACGCCGCCCAGGCCAGTTTGCGCCGCGGCATGACCGTGGCGTCGGTGTGCAGCACGGTCTCGTTCGCTTGATAACGGAAAGCGGAGAGCAGTTTGTCCTGCAAAGGCGTCGGGCGCCCTAACAGGGCAAGGGACTCGTCGGCATGCGCGGCCATGATCACGCGGTCGAAGGCATGCCCTTGGCCGTCCTTGGTCCGCACGGTGACCCCGCCATCTTGTCTCTCGACGCCGGCCACCGGCACGCACGCCTGCGCACCGGGCAGGTTCGCCACCATGCGTTTCACGTATTCGCGCGATCCGCCGTCCACCGTGAACCACGGATGATGCGTGCTCACACCGAGGAATCCATGGTTGTGGAAAAACCGCACCAGGGTGGCCGCCGGAAAATCCAGCGCCCCGCCCGGCGTGATGCTCCAAATCGAAGCACTCATCGGGACGAGGTAAAGCCGGAGGAAGTCGTCCCCCAACCGGTGGAGACGCACGAATTCATCGAGCGACATCGACTCGAGCGCTTCGTCCTCCAAGGCCGCGTTGGCCACGCGGAAAAACCGCATGATCTGCGCGAGGAGTTTGAGAAAGCGGGGCCGCACCAAATTGGTGCGCTGGGCAAAGACGCGATTGAGCCCCATCCCGTTGTATTCCACATCGAGCCCCTCGTGCCGCACGCTGAAGCTCATCTCGGTCGGCTTGATCGGGACACGCAACTCCTCGAACAGCCGCACCAAATACGGATAGGTCACTTTGTTGAAGACCATGAACCCGGTGTCGACCGGCAACCGGCGTCCATCCTCCTCCACTTCGACCGTGTTGGAGTGACCCCCGATATGCTTCTCGCGCTCAAAAAGCGTCACGTCATAGCGCTTGCGCAACAGCCACGCCGCGCCGAGGCCGGCAATGCCGCCGCCAATGACCGCCAGACGTTCCCTTCTCATCCGTTCACCCCTTGTAGCGGCGGCCTATGACCGCCACCGCTTTCCCCTGCCCAAAGGTTCCGGCGGTCATAGACCGCCGCTACAAATCCGCCCCTCACGCCGAGACCCGCCCGCTGATGTGCCCCTCCTCCCGGTAGGCCGAGTCCGGCACCGGCCGCAACTTCCGGATAATCCCCACCCACGAAAGCACCTTGAGCATGTAGTAAGTCGGATCGAACTCCCACCAGTAGAAACCCTGGCGCGCCGCGGCCTGATAACGGTGGTGGTTGTTGTGCCACCCCTCGCCCAGCGTGATGAAGGCGAGGATCATGCTGTTGCGGCTGTCATCATGCGTGTCATAGCGCTTGCGCCCCAGCACGTGGGCCAGCGAGTTGATGCAAGAGGTGCCGTGAAAAAGGAAGGTCGTGCTGATGAAGAAACCCCAGACCAGCATCTGCAGCGGTGAGGTGCCGAGGGCGGGAAGAAAGGCCTGCAACAACCAACCCCAGCCAAGCATGACCAGAGCGAGGAACAACGGGCCGATCAAATCGAAACGATTGAGGAAAACCAACTCGGGATACTTCGCCAAGTCTTTGATCTTCGAGTAATCCGTCGGGAAATTGCAGCTACTCGTGATCCAGCCGAGGTGCGACCAGAGGAAGCCCTGCACGCCCGGCGAATGAAAATCCTCCTCCTCGTCGGAATGCCTGTGATGGTGACGGTGCACCCAGGCCCACCACAACGGACCGCGCTGCGTGCAGGTCAGGCCGAGAAAAGCGGCGATGAATTGACCGGCCCGCGAGATCTGGAAGGTCTTGTGGCTGAAGTAGCGATGGTAAAATCCGGTGACGAGAAACATCCGCGAAAAATAAAGGAACACCGCCGTGGCTACGGCCACCCAGCTCCAGCCCGTCCAGATCACCCCGAGACAGCCGAGGTGCAGGATAATGAACGGCACCAAGCGGCCCCACTCCATGCGCTCGGGTTGGGTGCGGATCACCTCGGGGTCACCCTCGAAATAATCGCTGTCGAGGCAGTTGATGAGACGACGGAGCGGCGAAACGGTTGCGGACATGATTTTATTCTCCCGGCAAACCTAGCTGTCCCAAGAGGCGCTGCAAGTCGTCGTTGCCGAAATACTCGATGAGAATCTTTCCTTTTTTCTCCCCGTGGTGGATCTCGACACGGGTCGTCAGGTATTCCTGCAGACGGTTTTCCAGATGACGCACCGCCGGCGGCGCCTCGCGGCCCCCGCGGTTTCGGCGCGTCGATCGCGGCACGCCACCCTTCGCCAGGTGCAGGGAGACCAGTTCCTCGGTGGCGCGCACGGAAAGATCTCTTTTCATGACCCGCCCGGCCACCTCGCACTGCTCCGCAGTCGAGCGCAAACCGAGGAGCGCTTTGGCGTGTCCGACCGACAGACGGCCCTGCACCAAATGACCCTGCACCTCGTTGTCGAGATCAAGCAGGCGCATGGTATTGGCCACCGCGGCACGGCTCTTGCCGACTTTGGCCGCAATGTCTTCCTGGCGCAGTTTGAATTCCTCGGCCAACCGGCGGTAAGCAAGCGCTTCCTCGATGGGATTGAGATCTTCGCGCTGCAAATTTTCGATCAGCGCGAACTCCAATACTTCGAGGTCGGTCGCTTCGCGGACGATGACCGGCACTTCTTTCAGGCCGGCCTGACCCGCCGCGCGCCAGCGGCGTTCGCCGGCGATCAGTTCGAGACGGCCGTTGACGCGGCGGACGATGAGCGGCTGGATGATGCCGTTGGCCCGGATCGACGTGACCAACTCGGCAAGATGCTCGGGCGAGAAAGTGCTGCGCGGTTGCAGCGGACTGGGCACGACCTGGGCAAGCCCGACCGATTGCACGCGCTCGCCGGCCGCTTCGGCCGCGGCAACGGCTTCCGCCGCGGTTTTCGCCGGGGCAATGAGCGCACCGAGTCCGCGTCCGAGAGCTGGTTTGGCCATAGACGCGCAGTTTAACGATGCCGCCGCCCGCATGGGAAGCGCGCGTATGGGCCCAAGACCCCACTGGCCGCCAAGGCCCGCGGCAGCCTATAACACCACCATGGCGCGCGTCTTTGACCGGGTATCCCTCTGGAACGATCCCTTCTCGCGGGACGGCCCCTCGCAGATGGCGTGCGACGAGGTGCTGCTCGGCCACGCCGAGGAACCAATCTTGCGCGTCTTTCGCTGGGAGGGACCGTGGGTCAGTATCGGCTATTTTGTCCCGTGGCGGGAGGCGGCGGCAGGGTATCCCGGTTGGCCGGTCTGCCGGCGTTGGACCGGCGGCGGGGTGGTTATCCATGACAATGACTTCACGTTCGCTCTCACCGCCCCGCGTTCGGAAGCGTGGGCGCGCTTGCGACCCGAGGAGAGTTACCGTGTGCTGCATGTGGCCGTCGCGGCCGCCCTCCGCGGGATGGGTTGCGAGGCCTTGCTTTTCGATGGTGCGATCAAAGGGGAAGCCGCCTGCTTTGCCGGACCCGTGCGCTACGATGTGGTGGACGGAACACGCAAAGTCGCGGGCGGCGCCCAGCGCCGGAACAAAAGCGGACTGCTCCACCAAGGATCGATCCGGCAGGATGGCTTGGGGCCGGAGTTCGGGCTGGCTTTGGCGGATGCATTATCTTCCTCAACAACAACTTGGAGCCCACCAGCCGGCCTGGAAGAAGAGGTCGCCGCCCTCGCCCGCGAGAAATACGCGCGTGACGAATTTCTGCGAAGGGAAGAGTCTTGAGCAAAGTTCTTTACAACCCCGCGATCAACCGAAATTCTTCCGCGTTTTGCCGCGCCTGATCCCGAGTGTCGCCATGAAAAAAACGACCAAATCCGCTGCCAAATCCGCGAAAGCCAAAACCAAAAAGTTGGCGGCCAAACCCCGCGCCGGCGCCAAACGCCGCACCACCGCGCGCAAAGTGACGGAGGATGTCCTCAAATCCGAAGCGCGGAAAACCTCCAAGACTCGCAAAACAGCCGCCCGCCCGCGCGCCAAGAAGTCGGCCGGGGCCGACATCGACAACCTCGGCGACCTGCCCCGCGGTTACGGCGACGAGCGCATTTTTGTCGTCGCGCAGGAACCGCACTGGCTCTTCTGCTATTGGGATTACACGCTAAGCGAAAGCATCGAAGGCGCGCTCTTCCTGCGTCACGGCCGGATCGGCGGCGAACGCCCCGAAGCCGAAGTCCCCGTGCCGGCCGAGACCAACACCTGGTATCTCTCCGTGCGCGAGGCCGACGCCGACTACTACGTCGAACTCGGACACTACAACGGTGGACATTGGAAATCGCTGACCCGCTCGGGCTCCGTGCTCACGCCGCGCGACACGCTGGCCGGCTTCGGCGAAGCCGTTTTCGCCAACATGCCGTTCCACGCCACCTTCCAGCAGCTCGTGGAAAAACTCCGCGGTGAAATGCGCCAAGGCGAAAGCCTCGCCGAGGGCCTCGCCCGTCTGCAGGGCCGCGGCGATTTGCCGCTCGGACGCCTCTCCCCCTCCGAACGCCTCGCCCTCGACCGTCTGCTCGACACCGAGCTGGGCTCGCTCACATCCGGTGAACTGGCCCGCTATCTCGGCTCACCCGGCGCGAGCCTCTTCTCCGGCGGCTTCACACCATCCTCCTGGGGCGCGGCCGCCGCTTCGTGGTCCCAAGCCCCCGGTGGATTTTCCAGCGGGTTCCTCGCCGGACTCGGCCTGCCCGGCGCCTCGTGGAGCAACGCCTCGTGGGAAACCGCGCTGGGTAGTTGGTCACCCGCCGCCCTCGCCAGTGGGGGAGCACCGGGCAGTTGGATGTCGAGTTGGCGCGGTCCGCGTGAATTTTTCATGCACCTCAACGCCGAGGTCATCTTCTACGGCGGCACCCACCCCGACGCCAAGCTGACCATCAACGGCCAGGAAATCATGATCCGTCCGGATGGCACCTTCCGCTACCACTTCGTCTTCCCCGACGGGGAATGCGAAATCCCCATCGTCGCCACCTCGCCCGATGGCGTGGAAACCCGCCGCGGCGTCCTGCGCTTCGAACGGGCCACCGACCGCCAAGGCAAGGTGGGCTCCACTGCACAGCTGCCCCTCGGAGAGCCGATGGGGAAGAAAAACGCCTGAGGCCAAAGGCCCGATGTTTTCGGACTTTTGATCCGGATAGCTCCTCCGCTGTTTCCCGCTCTGGTCCCGGGGAGCACGGCCCCCGGCCGTGGTCAGCGGCGCCCTCGCCGCCGACTCCTCATTGACGGTGCCGCCGCGCGATACGACAAGATTCCCTCAAGCCGCCCGGACGCTACACTCCCCCCGTGCCCGCGTCCGACGACCTGCTGACCAGCGCGTATCTCGACCACCTGCGCAACGAGCGCAACGCCTCGCCGCGCACCGTCGATAACTACGACCGTGCCCTGCGCGCCGCCGCGGAATTCCTCGGCGCCAAATCTTGGCGCGATGCCAGCTCCGACGACTTTCGGGCCTACCTTTTCGCCCTGATGAAACGCGATCGCGCGCGCGCCACCATCCGTCTCGAATTCGCCGCCTTGCGCAGCTTTTACCGCTTCCTCTGCGAGCGCAAAGGACTGACCGTAAATCCGCTCCTTGCCGTCTCGCTGCCGAAGGCCGACAAGCGACTACCCGTCTTCCTCACCACCACGCAAATCAACGCGCTGCTGCGCGCCCCGCACGAGGCGAAGCCGGAAAAACAGGCGCCCTCATGGATGCCCTGGCGCGACGCCGCCATCCTCGAACTCTTTTATTCCAGCGGACTCCGCCTCGCCGAACTGGCCGCCCTCGATGTGCGCGACATCGATCCCTACGTCGAAACTGTCCGCGTCCTCGGCAAGGGCTCGAAAGAACGCATCGTCCCCGTCGGCGAACCCGCCCTCGAAGCCATCCAGCAATACCGCTCGCGCGCCAACGTGCCAGCCGGCCCCCTCTTCCTCAGCAAGCTGCGCCGGCGACTCGGCGCCTCGGCGATCTGGTCGCTGGTCAAAAAATATCTCCGCCTCGCACAGATCCCCGTGCCGGCCAGCCCCCACAAACTCCGCCACAGCTTCGCCACCCACCTGCTAGACGCCGGCGCCGACCTCCGCAGCGTGCAAAGCCTCCTCGGTCACGCCAGTCTCTCGACCACACAGATCTACACGCACGTCACCACCGAGCGGTTGAAGAAAGCTTACGACCAAGCCCACCCGCGGGCCTAGATCCACAACAAGTCCGGCCGATCCGGCGCGGCCACCAACCCGCCAACCGTCGTCAATTGACCACCCGCACCGGCGTGCCGTGAGCCGAGTTGGCAAAGAAAATCTGCGCCATGCGCTCGGGCATACGCACACATCCGTGCGACGCCGCGAACCCGGGCAGGAAGCCGGCGTGGAGTCCGTAACCCCCGTGAAACCGCAGGAAGTAAGGCATCGGCGCACCACGGAACATGGTGCCCGATGGCTTGGGATCGCGGTTCACGCCGACATTGGCCACGACCACATTGCCGCCGCCGTCGACGTAGTCGCCGTAGAGATTGGACACGTGGTCTTTGCTTTTCTGGATGATTTTGTATTGCCCGGGCGGTGTGCGGTAACCCTCGCGGCCGGACGAAATCAAGGAAACGCCGACCAAGCGGTTGTCTTTGTAGAAGAAAGCTTTTTGCTCGCCCAAGTTGATCGTGATCGACGGATGGCCGGAAATACCGTCGCCATCCCAGTAGGAAATATTGTCGACGATGCCGCCGCTGGATGTCCGCTCGACCACCCGGCCGCCCGACGTCAGATACTGCGTCGTCGAACTGGTCAGCCGCGTGTCGTGGCTGGCGCAACCGGCCAGACCGGCCAGCGCCAGAACGAACGGAAGTCGCAGAATGTTTTTCATAAACCGAATCAAAAATAGAAACCGTGCCCGCGGCGGCGTCAAACGGAATCGCCCCCCGACCGGACGAGGTCAGCGCGGCTTGATATTAACGGTGCCCGTCACTTCCGGGTAGCCGACTAACCCGACTTCCGCGACGTAGACATTGCCCGCCGCCATGTCGCGCGTGGGCACCGCGGCTTCGTATTCCACCCGTTCACGAGGATTGATCACCACCGTCGCCGCCCGCGGATCAAACAGGCGATCCTCCGACCACAGGAAGATCCGCTTCCCGTCGGGTGCGACCACGGTGAGTTCGATGCGCTGGGCCGTGAAAAATTCGAGGCGCTCGATCCGCCGCGTGGTGTTCTCGACACTGAAGATGACCTTCACCTCGCGACGGTCCGCCAAGTCGAACTCCCCCGGATCCAACCGCACCGTGGCTTTCAGCGCCGGTTCCCGCGGACCAAGCGTTATGGAATCCGGCAGCACCGGATCAAGGAATTCCGAGGCACGACGGCTCCACGAGTCTTCCGTGCCGTCGCGGGGCGCGGCACAACCCGCCGCCAAGAGCAACAGCAGCCAAACCGGTAAGCAGGATCGCCACGTCATCCCCGCATTAAAGCGGGTTCGGCCCGCGGTTGCAATTCCCCCGCGCAAGCAGTTAGGTGAGGCCATGACCGCCCTGCGCCTCGCCGTGGCCGCCGCCGCCCTGCTCTGCCTCGGCGGCGCGAAAAAGCCCTTCGTCGACCTGCGCGTCCACGCCCCCGGCACGGCGGCCGAGGCGCCGACCTTCGCCATTCCAGCCACCCTGCTCAACGGCGCAGCCGTTTTCCTCCAACGCATGCCGCTGCTCACCCAGCGGGAAATCAAAGCCATCTACCCGTTCCTCGCCGCCGACGGTTCGCACGGCACCTATCTCAAACTCGACAACCACGGAACGCGCCTGCTCCACCAGCACACCATGTCGCGCCGCGGAGAGTTGCTCGTCGTGATGCTCAACGGACGCCAAGTCAGCAACCTTCTCGTCGAGCGCTCCATCGACGACGGCATCATCACCATCCCGCGCAGCTTGAGCGCTGATGAGATCACTTTACTCACCTCCATTTTCCCCGTGCTCGGCCAGGAGAGCCAAAAGCGCCGGTGAAAAATCTGTCCGTCTTTTTTCTTTTCCTCCTCCTCGCGTCCCCGGCGGCCGCTTTTTCTCCCGTATTGCCGACCGACAACGACGCCCTCTTCCGCGGCCAACCGGAGGAGTTCTACATGTATACCGACCGCGACTTCGAGGGCGTGCAAAGCCGCCCATGGCAAGGCGGCACCTACGGCTTCCGCCGCAACCAGAAACGTCTCGGTTCGCACATCATCATGACCCGCTTCCACGAGGGCATCGACATCAAGCCCGTCCGCCGCGACGCCTCCGGCGAACCCCTCGACGATGTGCGCGCCATCGAAAGTGGACGCGTCGTCCACGCCAGTGGCGAGGCGACGGACTCCAGCTACGGCAAATATGTCGTCCTCCAGCACGAGGTGGAAGACGCCCCCGTCTACAGCCTCTACGCCCACCTCGCCACGGTCGACGTCCGTCCCGGCCAAAGCATGGCGCAGGGCGACCGCCTCGGCCGCCTCGGCTACACCGGCACCGGCCTCAACCGCCGCCGCGCCCACCTCCACCTCGAGGTCGCCCTCCTCTGGCACGACCGCTTTGAGACCTGGCACGCCGCCAACTTCCCCACGCCGAACAAACACGGGCTCTTCAACGGCACCAATCTCATGGGCCTCGACGTCGCGGAATTATATCTGCAGCAGCGCAAAAATCCGTCGCTTACCCTGCCACAATTCATCCGCCGCAAAGACGTTTTCTTCCGCCTCCGCATCCCCGAGTCACCGCATTTCCAACTGCCCCGCCGTTACCCGTGGCTGGTCAAAGGCGACCCCGCTGGCGCCCGCTCGTGGATCGCCTCCTTCACCGAATCCGGCTTCCCCATCTCGCTCGAGCCCTCCGCCGAATCCATCCCCACCCCGCGGGTGGAATGGGCCAAGCCCACCCGTTTCCCCTACGCCCAACTCACGCGCTCCCTCCTCGACGGACCCGCGCGCCAACCGCACCTCGGCCCCTCCGGCCAGCGCCTCGTCGAACTCCTTACTTGGAATCCCCCCGCATCCTCGCCCCCGGAAGAATCGTAACGCGGCTTGTCAGCCGACACCGCAAACTTTATCCTCCTTCCCTTCCGATGAGTGACCACAGTCCCTACGCCTACGATTCCAAAATCGAAGGCAACATCATCTTCACCAAGCTCGACACCGCCATCAACTGGATGCGCAGCAACTCCCTCTGGCCCATGCCCATGGGCCTCGCCTGCTGCGCCATCGAACTCATGGCCGCCGGGGCCGCCCGCTTCGACATCGCCCGCTTCGGCGCCGAGGTGATGCGCTTCTCGCCGCGCCAAGCCGACGTCATGATCGTCGCCGGCACCGTCACCTACAAAATGGCCCTCGCCGTCAAACGCATCTACGAACAAATGCCCGAACCCAAATGGGTCATCGCCATGGGCGCCTGCGCCTCGTCCGGCGGCATGTATCGCAGCTACGCCGTGCTGCAAGGCATCGACCACCTCATCCCCGTCGACGTCTACGTCTCCGGTTGCCCGCCCCGCCCCGAAGCCCTCCTCGACGGCCTCATGCGCCTGCAGAAAAAAATCATGGGCGAATCCTCCTTCCTCGAGCAGAAAAAAGAACTGCTCGCCTCGCTCTAGCATGAAACTCGCCGACGTCGCCGACTCCCTGGCCTCGCGTTTCGGCGCAGCCATCACCAACCGTCAGGAATTCCGCGGCGAACTCACCCTCTCGCTCGCCCCCGACGCGCTCCACCAAATCTGCGAATTCTGCCGCGACGAACTCGGCTTCAATTTCCTCCTCGATATCTCCAGCCTCGACCACTTCGAACACGAGCCACGCTACGAGGTTGTCTACGAACTCTACGCCTTGGCCGACGGACTCCACCTGCGCCTCAAAACCACCGCCACCGAAGACGCGCCCGAAGTCCGTTCCATCTGCGACCTCTGGCCCACCGCCAACTGGCACGAGCGCGAAGTGTGGGACATGATGGGTATCCGTTTCGCCCACCACCCCGACCTGCGCCGCATCATCATGTGGGAGGGCTACCCCTACCACCCCCTGCGCAAAGATTTCCCTCTCGAAGGCAAATTCAGCGACGTGCCCGACGTTGCCTTCACCGAACCGGCCCCCCTTGGTGGCGGGCCGTTCGTCACCGCCCCCGTCGATGGCACCACCGAAGTCCGCGAACCGCGCGCCCGCCGCGCCGGCGACCCCTCGCCCGAACAGGCCTTCATCGCGGAACCTTGATCTCCACACCGGAACAACTCGCGGACTTCACGGCCCGCCTCGACACGCACCAGGTCATCGGCATCGATACCGAAGCCGACAGCCTGCACAGCTACCACGAAAAAATCTGCCTCGTGCAGGTCTGTTCGCCCGACGGCTTTTTCCTCGTCGATCCACTCGCCGGGGGACTCGACCTCTCCGCCTTCTACGCCTCGCTCACCGCCCACACCATCATCATCCACGGCGCCGACTACGACCTGCGCCTGCTCGGACGCCATCCCGCCTTCGACGCCACCGAAATCTTCGACACCTCCATCGCCGCCCGCTTTCTCGGACTCGAACAAATCGGCTACGCCGCCCTCGTGCAGAAATTTTTCGGCGTCACTCTCTGCAAAGCCTCGCAGCGCGCCGACTGGGGACGCCGCCCGCTCCCGCCACGCATGGAGGAATACGCCCTCAACGACGTCCGCTACCTCCTCCCCCTCGCCGAAATCCTCGAAAACCAGCTCCGCGAACTCGGCCGTTGGGAATGGTATCGTCAATCCCGCGACGCCATGGTGCAAAGCGCCCGCGAGCCCCGCGAACGCGACCTGGAAAAAGCCTGGCGCGTCACCGGCAGCAGCAAACTCGCCCCGCGGGAATCCGCCGTCCTCCGCGCCCTCTGGCACTGGCGCGAAGCGGAAGCCAGCGCCTGGGACCGCCCGACCTTCCACGTCATTTCCAACGACCGCCTCATCGACGCCGCCTGCGCCGCCGTGGCCGGACACAAAGCCGAGGTCTACCGCATGCCCCCCACGCGCTACGGACGCATGAAAGAAGCCCTCCGCGCCGCCCTCGAACTCCCGGAGAGCGAATGGCCTGTCTTCGAGCGCGAACGCAAGCCGCGTATGACAAACGCCGCCTGCCGCCTCTTCGAGCAGCTGCGCGAAAAACGCGACGCCATCGCCAAAGACCTCGCCCTCGACCCTTCCCTCATCGCCTCGCGCCTCACCCTCATGTCCGTCGCCTCGCAAAACGGCTCCCGCCTCCTCCCCTGGCAACGCGACCTCCTCCAACCCGATTCCCGGTAGGGACGCCTTGCCGAGGCGTCCGCACGCCCATGACCACGACCGCCCGCGAAACCATCACCCGCGCCCTCGCCGAAGACATCGGCCCCGGTGACATCACGTCGGAATACTTCATCCCCGCCGATCACCATTCGAGCGCCCGCATCCTCGCCAAAGAAGATGCCACCCTCGCCGGCAGCGAAGTCGCCGCCGAAGTTTTCCGCCAAGTCGATCCCGCGATCGAGGTCGAACTCCTCAAAACCGACGGCGCAAACATTTCCCGGGGCGACCTCATCCTCACCGCCACCGGCCCGACCCGCGCCCTCCTCTCCGCCGAACGCACCGCCCTCAATTTCCTCCAACGCCTCAGCGGCATCGCCACCCTCACCCGCCGCTTCGTCGACGCCGTGGCCGGCACCCAAGCCATCATCCTCGACACGAGGAAAACCACCCCCGGACTCCGCGAATTCGAACGCCTCGCCGTCCGCGCCGGCGGCGGCACCAATCACCGCTTCGGCCTCCACGACCGCGTCCTGGCCAAGGACAACCACCTCGCCATCACCGGCGACGCCGCCGCCCTCCAACACGCCATCGACGAGGCCAAAAAACGCGCGCCCCACATTCTCGTCGAAATCGAAGCCGACACCCTCGACCAAGTCCGCCTCCTCTGCCGCCTCCGCGCTATCGACATCATTCTCCTCGACAACATGACAAACGACCAACTCCGCCAAGCCGTGCAACTCCGCGGAGACCGCCCCATCCTCCTCGAAGCCAGCGGCGGCGTGGGCCTCGACACCGTCGCCGCCATCGCCGCCACCGGCATCGACCAAATCTCCGTCGGCGCCCTCACCCACTCGGCCCGCGCCATCGATCTCTCGATGGAAATAAAATAGAAGCGCCATCCTTGGCGCTTACCCGAACAAGCAAGCGGCAAAATGCCGCAGCCTACTTTTTCAGCCCCTCCTTGATCCCCCGCGCCAACCTCTCCCCCACCCCCGGCACCGCCGCGATCTCCTCCACCCCCGCCTTGCGCAGCCGCTCGACTGAACCGAAGGCCCGCAGCAACGCCTCCTTGCGCGTCTTGCTTACCCCCTCGACATCGTCGAGCACGCTTTCCGAAACCCGCCGCTTCATCAGCAATTGATGATACCCGTTGGCCACCCGGTGCGCCTCATCGCGGATCCGCTGCAGCAATTGCAAAGCCCCGGTCTCGTGCGGCAAACGCAACGGCTGCGGGTCGTTCGGGAAATAAATTTCCTCCCGCTCCTTGGCCAGCCCGATGATCGGCTGGCCGCGCAAGCCGAGCCGGCGCAATTCCCCGATCGCGCTGGAAAGCTGACCGCGGCCGCCGTCGACAATGATCAAATCCGGCAACCGGTCCGCCAGCGGCATGGGCAACCGCGCCACCGCCTCTCCCGCTTCCTCCTGCGAGAACTCGGCCGCCTCGGGATAAGCGTCTCGGGCCGCCGCCAGCAACCGCGCATACCGCCGCCGCACCACCTCGGCCATGCTCGCAAAATCATTCTGCCCCTGCACCGTCTTGATCCGGTAACGACGGTAATTGGAACGCGACGGCACCCCGTTCTCGAACCGCACCATCGAGGCCACAATGTGCGTGCTGGTGATATTCGAAATGTCGAAACACTCCATCAGCACCGGCGGACGCGGTAACCCGAGTTCTTTACCAAGCGCGCGCAGGTCGGCCACCGGATCCTTGGCCCGTGGCAGGGCATCACCGCGCAAAAACCGCCGCGACTTCGCCGCCGTGCGCCGCAGCGCCGTGATCAGGTCGCGCAGC
Source organism: Chthoniobacterales bacterium (assembly GCA_040880825.1). Classification (GTDB taxonomy): domain Bacteria; phylum Verrucomicrobiota; class Verrucomicrobiia; order Chthoniobacterales; family JACTMZ01; genus JACTMZ01. The sequence continues at coordinate 2,701 of JBBEEK010000138.1, read as the reverse complement.
GCCGCGGCCTTCTCGAAGTCATGCTTGGCCGCCGCCACCTGCATCTCCTGCTCGAGCTCCTCGGGCACGTCCTTGCTCCGCCCCTCGAGGAATTCGCACGCTTCCTTCACACGCTCCCGGTAGTCCTCCTCGCTGATCTTCCCGATGCACGGCGCAGAGCAGTTCTTGATGATGTCGTCGTGGCAATGCCGGTAGTCTTTTTCCGTCGGAACGCGCGGACGGCAGGAACGCAGCCCGTATTTGCGCTTGAGGATTTCCAGCGTGGCCCGCAGCGCGCCGGAATGGGCATAAGGTCCGTAATAACGCGCCCCGTCATTTTTCTTCAGCCGCACCAGCGAAATCTTGGGGAACGGATCGTCCAGATTGACCTTCAACTGCAGGAAATTTTTGTCGTCGCGGAACGAGATGTTGTATTTCGGGCGGAATTCCTTGATCAGCCGCCCCTCCAAGAGCACTGCCTCGGCATCGGAGCGCACCACATGCAGGGTGAAATCCCACACGGAATCGAGCAGGGCCCGCGTCTTCAAATCCGCCAACCGCGAACGCGCCGGGGTGAAATATTGCGCCAACCGCTTGCGCAGGTCACGCGCCTTGCCCACATAAATAACCCGGTTGAGCCGGTCGCGCATCAGGTAGACCCCCGGCTTGTGCGGCACCTCATGGAGGCGCGCACGCAACTCGGGTCGTTCCTTGTTCACGGGCATGGCCGGTAGAATATAGCCCCAGTCGCGTTTCCCGCCATCCTTGCATCGGCCGACCGGACGGCTAATCTGCCTTGCGTGAAATCTGCTGCTGCCACGTTTGCCCTGCTCGCCTCGGCCGGCGCAGCCGCCGCGCAGGATGCCCTGCCGCCCATCCGCCCCGAGGCCACCCTTTGGCAGGTCGTCGTCTCCGGCGGATTTGTCATGATCCCCCTCGGGATCTTGTCGGTCATCGCTGTCATGCTCGTGCTGGTCTACCTCTTTACCCTCCGCCGTGGCGCCGTCGTGACCAAACGCTACATGACCACAGCCGACGCCCTCCTGCGCAAACGCGACTATCTCGGGCTCCTCGCCATCTCCAACCGTCACCGCGAGTCCGTGGCCCGCATCATGCAGCGCACCCTCGACTTCATCACCCAACACCCCGAAGCCAGCTTCGCCGAGGCCCGCGAAATCGCCGAAACCGAAGGCACACGCCAAGCCGCCGCCCTCAACCAACGCATCACCTACCTCGCCGATATCGGCACCATCGCCCCCATGCTCGGACTCTTCGGCACCGTGCTGGGCATGATCAAATCTTTCAGCGTCGTGGCCAGCGACATCGTCGCCTCCCGCCCGATCATGCTCGCCGAAGGCGTCAGCGAAGCCCTTGTCACCACCGCGACCGGACTCGTCATCGGCATCCCCGCCATGGCCGCCTACGCGTTTTTCCGCGGCCGCGTCCAATCGCTCATCGCCGAACTGGAGGCCGCCTCGACCCAGTTGATGGCCCTTATGTCGGTGGCTTTCACCAAAAGGCACTGACAATTTCTGACTGCCCTTCGGCTGCCTCCGCCGTATACTTCCAAGTGATGCGCCACCTTCCCCTCATCTCCGGCCTCTGCCTGTTCCTCGCGGCCTGTGCCACGCCCGAAAACCGCCGCGAATTGACCGGCCCCTACTACCCCTACAAGCCGATCCCCTACACCGCTCCGACGCGAGGCGAACCCTTCACTTCCCCGAGCGAGACGACCGTCTGGTATGGATCGGACACCCTCAAGCGCATCACTGGACGCTGGGGTATGGGCGGACACCGCCCGGACCTCAATTACCCCGACACGCCCTTCGGCACCGAGCAACGCATCATCAGCCGCATCAATCCCAAGGGCCTGCGCGCGCAAGAAATCGCCGATCGCGAACTCGGCACGACCTACGCCGTGGCCACCGCGCCGCACCGCCTCAAATAAGCCGCCAACGCGGCCAAAGCACGACCGCGATGGCTCAGGGCATGCTTCTGCGCCGGCTCCATCTCCGCGAACGTCCGGCAAGACCCCTCCGGAACAAAGAGCGGATCATAGCCGAATCCGCCCGCACCCCGCTCGACCGGCGTGATCACGCCCTCGATCGTGCCGTGGAAAACACGCATCTCCTCCCCGGCTCGACCCAAGGCGAGCACGCAGTGAAAGCGCCCGCGCCGGTCCTTCCCGCGCACCTCGCGCAGTTGTTCCAGCAATAGCGCACGGTTGGCCGTCATATCCGCACCGTCCCCCGCAAACCGCGCCGACCGCACCCCCGGCGCTCCGCCCAGCGCATCAACCTCAAGCCCCGAGTCGTCCGCCAGCACCCACCCGTCGTAGTGCTCCGCCGCCGCCAGCGCCTTGAGTTTCGCGTTTTCCTCGAACGTCCCGCCCGTCTCCTCGACCTCCGGCAAATCCGGACGCACCGTCAGGTCCTCGACCTCCCAACCGTCGCCCAGAATCTCCCGCACCTCGCGCGTTTTGTTCGCATTGCCCGTGGCCAGGAGCAGGCGTTGCTTTGACACCTTCGTCATTCCCGGCAAAATGCGCGGTTCCGCAGCCTCATGTCGAGCCAACGTAAACAATACCCCTTCCCGCAATTCGAACCCAAGTGGCAACAACGCTGGGCCGAAACGGAAGCTTACCGCACCCCCAACCCCGGCGCCCCCGGCTTCGATCCCTCCAAGCCCAAATACTACGTCCTCGACATGTTCCCCTACCCGA
>JBBEEK010000137.1:0-2660 GCA_040880825.1 Chthoniobacterales bacterium | reverse complement strand
GGCAGCCTCGAATTCGATGTCGGCGGCTCGCCGGTGACGATCCAAGGCTTGGTCGATACCTATGCGGACAGCGATTCCTTCGAGTCGAACAATTCTTTCAAGGGCGATCTGGCCCGCATGATTTTCTACATGGCGGTGCGCTACGAGGGCGGGAGCGGCGAGCCGGACTTGGAAGTTGATGACTTCACCAACGGTGGCACGGGCACGTTCGGCAAAATGTCGTCGTTGCTCGCTTGGCATTTGCTCGATCCGGTGGATGACTTCGAGCGCCGGCGCAACGCACGGATCTACTCCTACCAAGGCAATCGCAATCCATTCATCGACCGTCCCGACTGGGTCCATGCGGTATTCGACCCGAACTATGCGCCGCTGGACTTTGCGGTCGCGCCGGATACGGCGGTGACCGTCTCGGGTCTGGCCGGCGGTCCATTCGAACCTTTGCAACACGTTTACGCCATCACGGCGGGAGGGGATTGGCCGCTGGAGTGGGTCGTGTCGGTCAATGTACCCTGGCTTTTCGCCTCGCCGACGGAGGGGCTGGCCGCGGCCGGCGGGCGCGCGGACCTGACGGTCTTTGTCAACGCGGCGGCTCTGCCGAGCGAGCCCGGTTCCTATGTGGGCACGATTCGCTTCCAGAACAAGTTGACGGGGGCCGTGCTGGTGCGGCAGATCGTGGCCAACATTCTGACGCCGGCGCGGTTGGCGGTGAGTCCGTCGGCCAGCGAGACCATCCGCGGCCCGGTGGGCGGACCTTTTAACCCGGCGTCGTGGACTTATGCGGTGAGCAATAGCGGGGTGACCTCGATGGATTGGACGGCGTCGGGCCCGGATTGGCTGGATATTGCGCCGCAGGGCGGTCGATTGGAGCCGGGTGAGGTGGTGACTGTCACGGCGGCAGGCAATGGTGTGTCCAGCGCGTTAGGCGAGGGCGCTTACGATGGAGCGATTGATTTTGCCAACGCGACCAATGGGGATGGCAACACGTCGCGCGCGGTGCGGCTCGAGGCCGGCACGCGGGATTACCTCACGCAGCAGTTCACGACGGGCACGCCATTCAACTTGGCCAACCGTTCGGTCATGTTCACCCCGGATGGATCGGCGGATTTCTACCAAGCGACGATGCGGGTCGTGTCGGCCTTTCCCACCGATCCGACCGGAGGCACTGCGGTTTCCGCCAGCGATGATAGCTCGACGAGCGTGGCCGCGCCGCCTGGCCGCATTTTCTCCTTCTTCGGTGTGTCTTATGCGCAGCTCTTCGTCGGCAGCAACGGTTATCTGACCCTCGGGTCGTCTGCCACGGATTATTCCTCGACACCGACAAGCCACTTCCGACTGCCCCGCATTTCCGCGTTGATGACCGACCTGAATCCCGGAGCCGGCGGGCAGGTTTCCTACCGCGCGCTGGCCGATCGCGTCGCGGTGACTTGGCAGAGTGTGCCGCACTACAGCTCCGGCGGCTCGAACACCTTCCAAGTCGAATTGTTTGATGACGGGCGAATCCGCATGACCTGGCTCGGGGTGACTTTCGCTGCGCCGATCGTTGGATTGTCCGCCAGCGGAGGTGTGCCGGCCGGGTTCGTGGCGAGCGATTTCCAGTCCTATCCTGCTCCGACTGTCGCGGTGGAGACCTTCACGCCACGGACTGGTGCTCCGGGTTCGGTGGTGACGATTTCCGGGACGGGCTTGGACAACGCCACGCAGATTCTCTTCGGCGGCGCACCGGCGGAGTTCACTTTGGTCGATGGCTTGCGCATCGAGGCGGTCGTGCCGGTGGGCGCGATCAGCGGGGCGATCACGGTTGTGGCCGGCGGGGCCGAGAGTGAGAGCGCGACGGACTTTGATGTCACGGCGGTGCCGACCGTGCCCGCGGTGGCGGCTGCGCCATCGGCTTTGGGTGGGTTTGAGACCACGGTTGGTCGTCCCTCGCCGGCGCAAATCGTTTCGGTGGCGACAACCGCTTTGCCCGGCTCACTGGTGGCCACGGCGTCGGCCGGCTTCGAAGTCTCGCTCGACGGGGAAACCTTCGCGGGCAGTGTGGAGGTCCCGGCCGCGGCCCGCATCGACGCGGCCTCCAACTACGGGGATGGTTGGCAGACGGGAAATAATGGCGGCTCCGGTTTCGGGCCGTGGGATTTGTTTATCCAAAGTGGCACGGGTGCGGCCTCGACTTTCATCGGGGATCCGGCGGCCTCGGGCCTGACCGGCATGGCTTCCGCCGCGTTCGGGTTGCAAGCCAGTCCTGAATCCTCCGGGGCTTTCGTATCCGCCGATCGCGCTCTCGCGCAGCCGTTGGCGGTCGGTGAGGCGCTGAGTTTCGATTGGGGCATCAATTGGGATTCCGCCGGCGGGCTCAAAGGATTCGAGATTTTTTCGGGTTCCACCGCGTTGTTCAAAGTGACGCAAAACGGTTTTCCGGGCCCGATCACCCTCTACGAATGGTTCGGTGCGGGCGAGGTGCAGACCGGCCTGACTTACGGCCCGCATCCCATGCGATGGGCTTTCCGCCAACTCGACGCGCAGACGGTGCGCATCACGGCGACCAGTCGCGAGGGCGGAAGCCAGGCGGTCTTCACGCGCGATGTGCCCGTGCCGGGTGCGGTGAGCGGACTTCATTGGTTTGTCTCGTCGATGGAGCCTGATCCGAGGCGCCACTCGTTTTT
>JBBEEK010000136.1:0-2669 GCA_040880825.1 Chthoniobacterales bacterium | reverse complement strand
TGAGGGCTATGCAATTTTCTCGGCGGCACCGGAATCGACGGTCGCCTTGGGCGCGGAGATCGCGCGGCGCAAAGAAGAAGCATACCTGCCCGAAGGCAAGCCACTGTCGCAGACAGAGTTTGCCGGCATGTTGATCGGCTACGAGGAGTTCCTGCCGTCGCAAAGCTTGAGGGGTCTGCGCACCTTGCTTCAACGACCGGGATTTCTCAGCTGGTTTGTCGCGCGGGCCGCCGACGGCGATTTCACGGGGGACGATGCTCTCGCGGCTTGTGACACCTTACTGGCTGACAAACTTTGCCGGACCCTGCCGGCTGCGCGCAGTTGGTTAGACCAAGCCGACATTCCTTCCGGCCCACGCGACCAACAAAAGCACCGTCTCGTGGCGCGTCTGGTTGCGACAGCGGAAAAAATTGTGCGCGACAAGCGGCCGACCGGAGAGTTTGTTGCCGCCGTGGCTGAACACGCCGTGCCACCGGCCGCCGGCTCGACCAAGGCGAGAGAACTGGCGGCGATCGCGGAGGCACTCGACCAATTCGGCCAATCCTCGCTGCTCTCCGCATTGGACGAGGCCTTGCAAAAGACCGCTCTGCGCGCCGACCTCGGACGCAAACGCGTGTTTACCCCCGCTCCAGACCACGCGGTGGAAATCCAAGGTTGGTTGGAAGCCCCGTGGAGCACGGCAAGTCTGAAAATTGTCGCGGGTTGTCGCGAGGGCGCGCTGCCTTCCGGGACTTATGAGGACGCGTTCCTGCCGGATCAGGCAAAAAAAAGACTCGGACTCATCTGCCAGGAAGCGCGCTTCGCACGCGATGCCTATTTGCTTTCGTGTCTTGTCGATTGCGGTTCCCGCGTGCTGCTGGGTATGAGCCGGTTCCGCTCGCAGGGCGAACCCAACCGTCCGTCGCGGCTTCTTTTCTCCTGCAGCGACGAGGAACTGCCCCGGAGATCACGGCGCCTCCTGCGTCCCTCGTTGCCGGCGAAACGCGGAGAGCGCAAGGAATCCTGGATGCTCCGCCTGCCGCACCGCGAAGACGATAAACCGGTCGATGCCATCCGGGTCACCGGTTTCAAAAACTACTTGCAGTGTCCGCTGCGCTTTTACCTGCAAAACGTCTGCGGCATCCGCGACTTCGACCCGGAGGCTGCGGAGATCAGCCCCCGTGACTTCGGGACCGTGATGCACAAAGTGCTGGAGGAATACGGTCATGACCCCGCGTCCAAGAATCTGGATGATCCAGCGAAGATTGCGCGTGTCTTCGACGCCAAACTCGACGAGGTGGCGCGGCGCTTTTACGGGGAATTCATTCCCCCGGTGGTTTTAGTGCAGTTGGAGTCGATGAGAGCCAGACTCCGCAGCTTCGCTCCACTCCAAGCCAAGGCGCGGGCCGAAGGATGGGAAATCATCGCGACCGAAAAAGCCGTCGGCAAGCGCGACCAACACCCGGCGAAGATCGGGCCCCTCACGCTGACCGGAACCATGGACCGGGTGGAAGTGAATCACGGCATGGGTCTGGTGCGCGTGCTCGATTACAAAACCTTCGGTAAAGCCACCACACCCGCGAAGACGCACCTGGCCACCAAGCGCGAGCGCTCCGATGTCCTGACCGCAGCTTGCACTTACCAAAGCAAGCCGGCCTTCTGGAAAGATCTCCAACTGCCGCTCTACCGCCATCTGGTGCCGCATATTTGGGAAGAGCACCGCGACAAAGAGATCGAGGTCGGTTACGTGCTGCTGCCTGCGGATCCCGACGACACCGGCATTGAAATGCTCACGATGGACAACGACGAATTCGGCTCGGCCCTGCAATGCGCGGAGGAAGTGGCCTCGCTCGTTTCCAAGGGCGTCTTTTGGCCGCCTTCCGAAAAAGTGGAGTTCGACAATTTCGCCGACTGGTTCCGTTGGTGCGATCCGGAGGAAGTGGTCAGCCCGGAGGACAAGAAGCGCCTGGGAGGTGCAGCATGAAAGAAATTGTCCGCGATCCCATGCCGCCACGGCTTCTCATTCTGGCCAACGCCGGGAGCGGCAAGACCTATGAGTTGGTCACCCGTTGCATCAAACTCCTCTCGCTCGGACAAAAACCGGACGAAATTCTGGCTCTGACCTTCACCCGCAAGGCCGCTGCCGAATTTTTGCAGAAGCTTTTCGAGAGGCTGGGGGATGCGGTTGAGAATGGGAAGAAACGCTCGGACTTGGCCCGCGACCTCGGCATGCCTGATGTCTCACGCGACCGGTGCATCGAGTGGATGCACAAGCTAATCGATGCCCTGCCCAGGCTGTCCATGGGCACCATGGACCAATTTTTCGGACGCATCGTGCGCGGATTTCCTTTCGAACTGGGCGTCGCGCGTGAATTCGAGCTGCTCGACGATGCGGCCCAACAGGAAAATCTTCGCGTCACCCTGGAACGTCTTTTCCGCGAAGGCACCAGCGACAAGGAAGCCCTCGCCGACCTTCTCGAAATGCTCCGGCAAAGCAACCGCAACCGCTCCGGCGCTTCCGCGCTGCGCGACTTGCAGGACGATGTGTCCAAGCTCCACGCCCAGATTGCCGGTCCATCCAAAAACGTTGCTTGGGGTGATGCACGGACGATTTGGGCCAAGCCGGAGGAGAATCAATTTCTCTCCGCGCCGCCCTTGGCCCAAGCGGCGCCCGCTTTCCTCCAAGAGGT
>JBBEEK010000135.1:6471-17540 GCA_040880825.1 Chthoniobacterales bacterium | reverse complement strand
GAGCTTTCGCAAAAAAGAAATCGAGTCATGGGTGAGAGGCAATTTGATCGCAAACTTTTTTGCCCAGTAGCAGACCTAACCTAACAGAAGTGAAGCCGTTCGAACATGATTGTGTTCTTGGAAGGAGCAAGATGGTGCTGTCGACGCCGTCCTGCACCGGCTATGACGAAGTCCCCGATGTTGTCGGGTTTGAGGACGACCAACTTCACGAATCAGTTTCGCCCGGACCCCGCATCCGGCGACGCCCCGGGTTCGATCGCCTCGAGGAACAAATTCTCCAGCGTAGTCTGCGGACGCCCGCTTGAGACGACCTTCAATCCCAGCTTCTCCGCCGCCTCCTCCAGCGCCGCCATCTTCTCCGGCGACACCTTCTCCAGCACGATTTCCGTCCGGTCCCGCACGGAGAGCAACTCCTCCACCCGTCCCTCCCGCACCAACTGACCACGCGCCAGAATCCCCACACGATCGCAAATCTCCTGCACCTGCGAGAGCAAGTGTGAGCACAGCAAAATCGTTTTCCCCCGCGCCTTGAGCGCCAAAATCAGATCACGGATCTCGCGCGACCCCACCGGATCGACGCCCGCCGTCGGCTCATCAAGCACGAGCAATCCCGGATCCTGCACCAGGGCTTGGGCCAGACCGACCCGCTGGAGCATGCCTTTCGAGTAAGAACCCACCCGCCGGTTCGCCGCTTCGGTCAATCCGACCAACTCGAGCAATTCCTTCACCCGGTTCTCCAACACGCTCCCGCTCATCCCGCTCAAATTTCCGAAAAAACGCACCGTCTCCGCGCCGCTGAGAAATTTGTAAAAATAAGGGTTCTCCGGCACAAACCCCACATCCTTCCGGCTCCGCACCAGCGCACTGTCCTCGCCGAAAACCTTGGTGTGTCCGCGTGTCGGCGAAACCAGCCCCAGCAAAATTTTCAACGTCGTGCTCTTCCCCGACCCGTTCGGCCCGAGCAGACCGTAAACCTCGCCCGGTTCAACCTTGATCGAAAGATCCCGCACCGCCACCACCCGCTCGCGACGCATGGGGACTTTGAAGACCTTGGTCAAATGCTCGATCTCAACCGGTGACGTGCTCATGGATCCCAGCCTACGTACCCAATTATTCAACTTTTTCCCATCCTCGATTTTGTTCCTCCACTTGCCGCGGCGGTCTATGACCGTCGCTGCCTTTTCCCATCAAAGTGGTCCGGCGGTCATAGACCGCCGCTACAAAAACCCCTCGGCACCCTCTGCGGTTCCCTAAAAACGAATCTCAAACCCGCGCAACCCCGCCGGTTTGGCCATCTCCTCGACCAATTCCCCATCAATGTGCCCCGCCAATTCACTCTCCCGCACCGCCGCCAAAAATCCATCCACCTCCTCATCATCCCCCGAAGCGACCAATTCCACCCGTCCATCCGGCAGATTCCGCACATACCCCGCCACATCGTATCCCGCCGCCGCCCGCCGCGCCGTATAGCGGAACCCCACGCCCTGCACGCGGCCCTCGTAAAAAACCTGCACCGTCTTGCCCATCGCTCAACCCCGCACCTGCCCGGTGCCCGTGACGAGGTATTTGTAAGTCGTTAATTCCTCCAACCCCATCGGACCGCGCGCGTGCAATTTGTCCGTGCTGATCCCGATCTCCGCCCCGAATCCGAATTCCCCCCCGTCGCTGAACCGCGTCGACACATTCCAAAACACCGCCGCCGAATCGACCGCAGCGAGAAACTTCCGCGCCGCCGCTTCGTCGGTCGTGACAATGGAATCGCTGTGATGCGATCCGTAGTGTTCGATATGGTCGATCGCCTCTTCCAGCGAAGCGACCACGCGGATACTCAGGATCAAATCCAAATACTCCGCCGTCCAATCCTCCTCCGTGGCCGGCTTCACTTCCGCCCCCAACACTTCGCCGGTGCGTTGGTCGCCGCGCAACTCGACACCCTCGGCCCGCAGCGCTTTCGCCACGGACGGTAAAAAATTCTCCGCCACATCGCGATGGACGAGCAATGTTTCCATCGCATTGCACACCCCCGGACGCTGACACTTGGCATTGACCGCGATGCTCTCCGCCATCGCGAGATCGGCCGCTTTGTCGACATAGACATGACACACCCCGTGGTAATGTTTGATCACCGGCATGCGCGCATGCTCGACCACCGCCTCGATCAGGGCGTGCCCGCCCCGCGGCACGATCACATCCAAGTAACGGTCCATCTCCGCCAGCAAGCGCACGCCCTCACGGTCGGTGAAGGGCACGAGTTGGATGACATCCGCGGACAACCCCGCATGGACCGCGCCAGCCGACAAGGCCCGGGCAATGGCCGCGTTCGAGTGGATGGCCTCTTTGCCGCCACGCAAGATGCACGCATTGCCCGACTTCACGCAAAGCACCGCCGCATCGGCCGTCACATTCGGCCGCGATTCGTAAATGATCCCCACCACCCCGATGGGCACGCGGAGCTTGGTGATCTTCATGCCGTTCGGCCGCGTCCATTCGCGGATGATTTCCCCGCAAGGATCGGGCAAGGCGATTACCTCGCGCACGCCATGGGCCATGGCGCCGATGCGCGCGGCATCCAAGCGCAAACGGTCCACCGCCGCCGCATTCAGTCCGTAGCCCGGCGCCGCCGCGAGGTCCTGCGCATTGGCCGCCAGAATTTCCGCCTCCGCCGCTTCGATGGCGTCGGCCATGGCCATCAGCGCCGCGTTCTTGGCATCCTTCGAACAGAGCGCCAAGGCCCGCGCCGCCGCCCGGGCTTTTTTGCCCAGTGCCTCGATTTGCTGTGCGAGATCCGTTCCAGCCATAGCCCCGCAATATCCGCCTCGCGCCGCCGTGCGTCCAAGCTAAATTGGAACCTTCATGCCGTCCGACGACTTTTTCGCCGCGGAACCTGCCGCCCAAACGCCCGCCCATGCCCCGCTGGCCGAACGCATGCGGCCGCGGTCGCTCGACGAATACGCCGGACAGGAACACATTCTCGGCCCCGGCAAACTCCTCCGCCGCGCCATCGAGGCCGACCGGTTTTCGTCCGTTGTCCTCTACGGCCCGCCCGGCACCGGCAAGACCAGCCTGGCCGAAATCATCGCCCGCACGACCCAGGCCCGCTTTGAGCGCCTCAGCGGCGTCGAAAGCACGGTGGCCGAAATCCGCAAAGTCATGGCCGCCGCCGCCATGCGCCTGGCCCGCGACGGCACCCGCACCGTCCTCTTCATCGACGAAATCCACCGCTTCAACAAAGCCCAGCAGGACGTCCTCCTCCCCGACGTGGAACGCGGCACCGTCCGCCTCATCGGGGCCACCACGATGAACCCGTTTTTCTACGTCAACAGCCCGCTCGTCTCCCGCTCCCTCGTCTTCGAACTCCGCCCGCTGTCCGCCGCGAACTTGCGCACCCTCATAGACCGCGCCCTGGCCGACCCCGAGCGCGGACTCGGCGCGAAACGCGTTCTCCTCGACGAAGACGCCGCCGCGCACCTCGCGGAAATCTGCGACGGCGACGCCCGCCGCTGCCTCAATGCCCTCGAACTGGCCGCCCTCACGACCGAGCCGGACAAGTCCGGCACCGCCCATCTGACCCGCGCCGTTATCGAGGAAAGCATCCAGCGCAAAGCCGTCGTCTACGATGCCAAGGATGACGGGCACTATGACACGATCAGCGCTTTTATCAAAAGCATCCGCGGCGGCGATCCTGATGCGGCGCTTTACTGGCTGGCCAAGATGCTGCACGCCGGCGAGGACATCCGCTTCATCGCCCGCCGACTGGTCATCGCCGCCAGCGAGGACATCGGTCTGGCCGACTCGCGCGGACTCCTCGTTGCCGTGGCCGCGCAACAGGCCTGCGAATTCGTCGGCTTGCCCGAAGCCCAAATCCCCCTCGCCCACGCCACCGTCTACCTGGCCACCGCGCCGAAAAGCAACACGGCCTACATGGGACTCCTCGCCGCGCAATCCGACCTGCAAAAAGGCCGCACCCTCGCCGTGCCCGAGCATTTGCGCGACAAACACCCGAAAACCTCCGGCGAAACGGACCCGGCACCGGGTTACAAATACCCCCACGACTTCCCCGACGCCTACGTTCCGCAGGCTTACCTCCCCGCAGGCCGCGTCTTCTACGAACCCTCCGACCGCGGCGAAGAAAAACGCATCGCCGAACGCCTCGCGCATTGGCGGACTTCGTTCGACAAAATGTAGCGGCGTGACGCTACAGCTTGGCGGAGAGTTTGGTCAGCGCCCCGTAATGCTCCGGCCGACGGTCGCGGAAAAATCCCCACTGCGCCCGCTGGTTGCGGATGGCATCCAGATCGAAGGTGTGCGTCAGCACCGCCTCACTCGTGCGATCGGCCTCGGCGACCTTGGCGCCGGTTTCGTCGGCGATAAAAGATGACCCGTAAAAGGTCATCTCGGAACTTTTTCCTTTCTCCATTCCGATGCGGTTGGACGCCACCAGCGGAACCATGTTCGACGCGGCATGCCCCTGCATGGCGCGTTGCCAGTGGTCGCGCGAATCCCAATCCGGGAACTGTGGTTCGTTGCCGATGGCCGTCGGATAAAGCAGGACCTCCGCCCCGCCCAGCACGAGGCAGCGGGCCGTCTCGGGAAACCATTGGTCCCAGCAAATGCCGACCCCGATCTTGCCGGACTTCGTGTCCCACACGCGGAAACCGGTGTCGCCGGGATTGAAATAATATTTTTCCTGATACCCCACCCCGTCCGGAATGTGCGTCTTGCGGTAAACCCCGAGCATGTCGCCGCCCGCGTCGACCATGGCGACCGAATTGAAATAGGCCTGGTTGTCGCGCTCGAAAAAGCTGAAGGGCAGGACGACATCCAGTTCCCGCGCCAGCGCTTGGAACTTCGCCAGGCTCTCATTGCCCTCCACCGGCCGCGCCAACTGGAAATACTCCGGCAACTGGTCCTGGCAAAAATAGGGCGTCTCGAAGAGTTCCTGGATCAGGACGACATTCGCGCCTTGGCTAGCGGCTTGGCGGATCAGCTTCTCCGCGCGGTCGAGACTCTCGGCCCGATCTTCGCCGCAGGCCATTTGGGTGGCCGCCAGGGTGACGTTCCTCATTCCTACTTCCCGGTAGGACCCGCTCGCCGAGCGGGCCGGAGCATGACGACGACTCGGGGCAGCAGGCGCCTCGGCGAGGCGTCCCTCCCGGAGAGGAGAAGCCGCGTTTCCATGGTCAGGCGTTTTCTTTCCTCCGCAACCGCAAGGTGATGCGTTTCATGCGCGCATGGTCGTCGGGACTCCAACTCTGGATCTCGGCGTCGTCCTTGAACGCCTGATGCACCAGCCAGCGGTCGTAGGCGTTGAGCGGCTCGGTCTGGAGCGGCTTGCCGCGCTCTTTGACCAAATCCGCGATGGCCCGCATTTTTTCGACCAGCCGGTCGTTGCGCATGGCGCGGCGATGCTCGACGTCGACCGTGACCCGCGGGGCTTGCGGATCCCCGGACTGGATGAGCCGGTTGAGGAGGTATTGGATGTCCTCCAGCGTCTCGTCGTTGCGGCCGGTCAGCAGGTCGGCATCGCTGGTGTAGATCTGCAGGACGAGCCCGTGCTCGTTGGGCTGCTCCTCGATTTGTACGGCGAAACCGAGGTAGCCGAGCATGGTATCGAGGGTTTCTTTCGGCGTCATGAACCCGATCTTCGTTTCTTCCCTTTGCCCGCCTCAAGCGCTTTCTTTTGCACCACGGCTTTCTTCTCGAGGACCGGCAGCGGTTTGTTGCGTGTCACGTAGAGCTGGAAGATGGAAATGATGTTCTGCGTCGTCCAGTAAAGGGAGAGGGCGGAGGCGAAATTGTAGGCGAAAAGAATGAAAATCAGCGGCATGAACATGAACATGCGCCGCTGGATGGCATCCCCCGTCTTCGGCGTCATGTACATCTGACCAAACATCGTCGCCGCCATGAGCAGGGGCAAAATGTTCAGCGGGAACCCGAAAAGGTGCGCCACCGTGTCGGGTTGCGACAGGTCCTGGACCCAGAGGAATGACGCATTCCGCAGCTCGATGGCCGTGCCGAGCATCGAGTAGAACCCGAAGAAAATCGGAATCTGGATCAGGATGGGGAAGCAGCCGCTGAAAGGATTGACCCCGTAGTCCTTGTAGAGCTTCATCAGCTCCTGGTTCATCTTGGTCGGGTCGTCTTTGTATTTCTCCCGCAACTCGGTCATCTTCGGTGACAACGCGGCCATGCGGCGCATCGAGTCGGTCGCCTTGTTCTGCAGCGGCCAGAGCAGGGCCTTGATAATGATGGTCAGCGCGATGATGGCCGCGGCAAAATTGCCCAGCACGCCGTAGAGCGCGTTCATCGAGTAGAGCAGGATTTCGCTGACCCACTTGAAAATCCCGAAGTTCATCACCTCCTGCTCGCCGTAGCCGAGCTGAGACAACCGGCCCAGATCCTTCGGACCGGCGTAGATCTGGAAGGTCCACGACTTGGTCTGTCCGGGCTCGAGGCGGAAGCCGGGCAGACCGAGGGCGCCCTCGATGCCGAAGACCTCCTCGCCACCCGCCCCGCCGTGCTGCAAGTCGATGCGGCGCGCCCAGACCGACGTGCCGGGGTCGCCTGCGTTGACCGCCACAATGCTGACGAAATATTGATTCTTCGAGGCGGCCCACGTGATGTTGTCGCTCTTCTGCTCGTAGAAATTCTGCGCCGAACGCAGCTGGATGCCGGTCAGCGGGATCGAGCTTTCGTTGAACCAGTTCACATCGGTGAACGTCGCCTTGCCGTCGCGATACCAGTCGAAACCGGTGTAGAGCGTCATGTCCGACGAATGGATCGGCGCGGCGCCACCCGTGCTGACGTAAAACCCCAACCGCTGGGCCGGCGCGGCGGCAGTGTTGGTGAAATCAACGGTCAGATTAACCGTATAATTCCCCTCGCCCGCGGGCTCGTCGCCGACAATGAACGTCTTGCGCACCTGCACGCCATCGGCCATGACCCGCGTGAAGACCGCTTCGTTGGGCGCACCCGCCGCGACCGGCGCGAAACCGCCCGTGGCCACCCCCGGTTCCTCGGCCAGCGCGCCGATCGGCAACGCTTCGGGGAGATTAAGGGACACATTCGAACCGTTCTCGCCAAGGTGGCCGGTCAAGTCGACGCGCGCCAAGCCGCCCGTGTCACTGACAAAATGGAAGTCCGCCAAAGCCGTCGTGACCACCCGCGTTTCGCGCGGCACGGATGATTCCGCCGGGACGACCGCTTCCGGCGCAGGCGCAGACTCCGCAGCCGCGGGAGCCGTCACAGCCGCCGGGGTCGGCCCGGCTGCCGCCTCCGCCGCCCTGATCTCCTCGGCTACCCGGCGCGCTTCGGCCTGCTGCTCGGGGGTCGGCGAATAATATGTGACATAAGCCCACTGCCACAGCCCGAGGGCCGCAATGCAAAGAACGACGATGATCCAGGCTTTGCGATCCATGTCAGCGCGCCGCTCCCATCATCGGACGATTCTCCGCCGGCGGCGGCACCGGGTCGCATCCGCAGCCGCCCCAAGGATGACAACGGCCGACCCGCTTGACGCCGAGCCAACCGCCGCGCAGCGCACCATGCGTCTCGACCGCCTCGAGAAAATAGGCCGAGCAACTCGGCTCGAAGCGGCAACCGCTGCCGGGCCCGCCCAGCCAGACGAGAAAGGGCGAAACCGTCCACTGGTAAAGACGGATAAGGCAACGCAGGGCGAATTTCATGACTTCAAATATCCCGCGCGCGCGGCCAGCGCACGCCATTCCTCGCGCAAAGCCGCCGTCGTAGCCGGCGCCGCGGCGCGGCGTGGGACGATGACCATCCACAAACCCGCCGGCAACGCAGGACGATGCAGCCGGAAAATTTCCCGCAACCTCCGGCGCACCCGGTTGCGCTCCACCGCACCACCGACCCTGCGTGAAGTGATCACCCCGACCCGCGCCGGTTGCGCCGCGGGCGAAATCCACCCGCCCAAAACCATCAGCTTCCCGTGCCAGGCGCGGCCCTTTTCACGCACCGTCGCGAATTCGTCGCGGCGGGACAGCCGAGCGGACTTCGGCAGAATGAGCGCAGCCATCAAGCCGCCCGGTGGAAGATAGACCCCGCTCAAGCGCCGGTGTGGCGCGCGTAATGGAGTTCGACGCCTTTGGGCAAGAGGCGCTTGCGTCCGCGCTGGCGACGGCGCGCCAAAGTGGCCCGCCCGCCCTTGGTCTTCATGCGCGCACGGAATCCGTGCTGGCGTTTGCGGGTGCGTTTGGATGGTTGGTAAGTTCTTTTCATGGGACAAAAAGTTCGTGCCGGATCCCTGGCAGACCGGCCATCTTGGGGGGACGCCCGGCCGATGTCAACCAAACCTGCCGGATTTTGATCCTATGAGCCGCCCTTTTCTCCTGATCGACGCCCACAACATCATCTTCGCCCACCCCGAACTGGCCGGACTGCACCGGCGCAGCCCGGCCGCGGCCCGCGAACAACTGGTCCGCCTGCTCGAACGCCATCAGGACGCCTCCGGGGTCCGGGTCGTTGCCGTTTTCGACGGCGGCACCGCCGCGCGGACGACCAACGAAAAATCCGGCCCCGCCGGTATCCAGATTTTCTACCCGCAGTCCGGCCAGACTGCCGATGCCATCCTCGAACGCCTCGTCCTCAAATACGCCGCCACCCACCGCCTCACTGTCGCGACCAACGACAACCTCATCCGCACCGCCGCCCTCGCCGCCGGCGCCTCGACCATCGATGCCGGAACGCTCTTCGAAGACATGACCCGCGCCGAGCAGGAACTCACCGGCGCGCTCGAAAAACTGCGGAGGAAAAAGTAGACGTGGCATCGGCATCCCTGCCGATGGCCTCCGGACATCACGGGCAAACTGCCCGTGGCACTTTTTGCCCCGGGCACGCGTGCTTCACGGCGAAGCCGTGAAGATATCCCACGTCGTCCCGCCATGCTCGACCCATGGCACGTCGTATTTGTAGATCGCACCGTGCTGCCGCTCCCCGAAGGCGCCACGCTCCACCTGCGCCGGCTTGGCCCCGTCGATGCCGAAATCGAACGCAATGATCCGTGAACCCGGCTTCATCTGCCGCAGTTGCGGGATCAGCCCCCGGATCAACTCCGGCTGCAAATAGAGAAAGACCACATCCGCATCCCGGAAATCCGTCCGGAAGATGTCCCCTTCGACAATCGTCACCGACCCCTCGACTCCGGCGCGCTCCACATTCCCGCGCGACCTGGCCACCTGCTCCGGATCGATGTCGACCCCCACCGCCGTCACTTCATGCCGCCGCGCCGCGGTGATAACAATCCGACCGTCCCCGCACCCGAGGTCGTAAACTTTGTCGCCCGGCTGGATGGCGGCCAATTCCACCATGCGGTCCACCGCGGACTGCGGCGTCGGCACCGTGAGGCGCTCACCCGCCATCGCGCCCGCTGCGACTGCCGCGAGGAAAAACAAAAAGCCGCGCGGCATGTCAGCCCGCCGCCCGCTCGCGGTTGAGCCAGACTTTGCACGCGCTCTTCATCCGCGTGAGGATGTAGTAGACCGTCTGGCTGCGCTGGCGCACCAACTGCGCACCGACAATTTTCGGGACGAAATCCGCCGGCATCTCCATCACCTCTTCGATCGAGGCGCCTTCGAAACCTTTGCACAGGATCGCCGTCATGGCCCGGGTCAAGGTCTGCACCTGGGAGCCCAGCGTGATGCCGAAGCGCACCTTGCGCTCCGCGTCGACGGACAAAAACACGCCCACCGTGTCCGTGCACTCCTCGTCTTTGCGCACGTCCTCGAGACCGAAGGTCTCGCCTTCCTTCGGCGCCTGCGCCGCCGCCTGATCGGCGTAGGCAATCAGCGTTTCCCGCTTCTCCTCATCAGGCAGCACCTCGAAAAGATCGATAATCTGCTGTAGTTTGGCCGGATAAGACATCGGTGATCCAGTGTTTCGGACTTTCAGTATTTCCGCGTTTCCGCTTTCAACTTTCTCCCCATCACGCACCCGTGGCAATCGGCGCCCGCACCCGGTTGCCCCACTCGGTCCACGAACCGTCGTAATTGCGAACTTTGTCATAACCGAGCAGATAGGTCAGCACAAACCACGTATGACTCGAGCGCTCCCCGATGCGGCAATAGGCCACGATATCCCGGTCCGCCGCCAACCCGCAGCCCTGAGTGTAGATTTTTTCCAGCTCCTCCCGCGGCTTGAACGTTCCATCCTCCATGACCGCCGTTTTCCACGGCACACTGCGCGCCCCCGGCACATGCCCGCCGCGCAGCACGCCCTCCTGAGGATACTCCGGCATGTGCGTGATCTCGCCGCGGAATTCTCCCGGCGAACGCACATCGATAAGCGGAAGATTTGCTTCACTGTGCTTCTTCGCGTCCTCGTAAAAGGCGCGGATCTCCGCATCACGCCGCACGGCCGGCACCGGATAATCAGCCGCCGCGAAGTGCGGCTTCTCGCGCGTCAACGGACGCCCCTCCGCCACCCACTTGTCGCGCCCGCCGTTCATGATCTTGACGTTGTGGTGTCCGAAGAGCCGGAAAACCCACAACGCGTAGCAGGCCCACCAATTCGATTTGTCCCCGTAGAAAACGCAGATCGTGTCCGGCCCGATCCCGTTCCTCGAGCAGACCGCGGCAAACTCCTCCGGCGCAATGTAGTCCCGCACTGTCTGGTCCTGCAGATCGGCCCGCCAGTCGATGTGCACCGCTCCGGGCAGATGCCCCGCGTCGTAAAGCAGCACGTCCTCATTGCTCTCGATGATCCTTACCGAGGGATCATCCAGATGCTCCGCCACCCACGCGGTCGATACCAAGGCTTCGGGACGGGCATAGTCTTTCGGGTTCATAAGCGGAAAAGTAACGGACGGGCCCCATAGAATGGTTTCCGCAAGGCCGCGGGACAAGGAAAACGCGGCAGCATAAGTGGCATGGGCATCTCCGCCCATGTCGACCAAGCCCATCGGCAGGATGCCGATGCCACCGACCACCCGGTGCCTTGCGCTCGAACCGCGGAAGTTGATTGCGGCGTGCGGTCGGTCTGTGCCGCTGCGCGGCGCTCTCATCCCACCGGAGGGTTTCCAGCCGGCTGCGCCGGAAATCGGAGGGGGTGGG
>JBBEEK010000135.1:2449-6371 GCA_040880825.1 Chthoniobacterales bacterium | reverse complement strand
CATCCCACCGGAGGGTTTCCAGCCGGCTGCGCCGGAAATCGGAGGGGGTGGGATTGGTCGCCTGTGGCGACCCGTGCTTCGCGCTCGAACTTCGTTCTCATCCCACCGGAGGGTTTCCAGCCGGCTGCGCCGGAAATCGGAGGGGGTGGGATTCGAACCCACGGAGACTTGCGCCTCTTCGGTTTTCAAGACCGACGCAATCGACCACTCTGCCACCCCTCCTGAACGCCATGGAAAATAAGGCCGGGCGCGGGCCTTGGCAAGGGAAGCGCAGGATCAACCCGGGCGCTTCTTGGCGGGCTTGCGTTTCTTGGCCACCTTCCGTTCCGGCCGAGCCGCCGGCGAAGGAACGGTTGGCCCGGGGTCTTGGTCCTTCTTGTGCAAACCATCGCTCAGCCATTGGCGCTGCCAGTGGTTCAAACCGGAGCGGAACGGGGACATGGGAGTTTGCAGGAAGAGTGCCAGACCATAATCGCCCCGCACACGAGGCAGACCAAAAAAAACCGCCGCCCATTGGGGCGGCGGCTTGGAAACGTTGTGTCTCCGTTGGAGTTATTCTACGGCTTTTTGCACGTCTTGGCCGACATTCTCGATGCCCTCGCCCACCGCTTTGGTGGCATCCTTCGCGGCATCCCACGCGCCTGAGGCAGCATCTTGCACCGCCGAGCCAGTGGCATCGATGGTCGAACCGACATCATTCGCGGTGCCTTCCGCCACATCTCGGGCGGCCGCACCAGTGGCGTCGATGGTCGCGCCAACATCCTGCGCGGTGCCTTCCGCCACATCCTTGGTGGCATCCCAGGCACCTTCAGCCACAGCGGCAGTGCCTTCGGCAGTGGCTTCAACAGCGTCGCCGGTTTTCTCGACGGCTTGCTGCACGTCTTGCTTGGCTTGATCACAAGCGGCTAGACCGAAAGCGGTCGCCGCCACAACAAAGAAGTAAGGTTTCATAGCGACCCCAAACTGCAGACCGAATCCAGCCACGGCAACCACATTTTTCAAAAATCGTCCCCGGCAACGATATATACAGTTGGGCAATGGCCCGTTTCGCCGCCCCCCCCGCGAGCGTCTCAACCCAAAGCCAAGGTCTTGACAGTGGGGCGCACGCCTGTTTCTTTGCGGGGTCTCGGTGCACGATCCTGAGTAGCTCAGTGGTAGAGCGGTCGGCTGTTAACCGATTGGTCGTAGGTTCGAATCCTACCTCAGGAGCCAGCCGCAGGCTGGTGACTGAAAAGCCAACACGAGTTGGTCAACGCCAAGGGCGAAAAAGTCGATCTCTCCTCGTTCCAAGGCAAAGTCATCGGCCTCTATTTCTCCGCCTCCTGGTGCGGCCCTTGCCGCGCTTTCACCCCGGGCCTCGTCAAACTCCGCGACCGTCAAGACGACGAATTCGAAGTTGTCTTCGTCAGCAGCGACCGCAGCGCCGAGGATCAGGCGGAATACATGAAAGACCATGACATGGAATGGCCGGCCATCCCGTTCGACTCGGAAAAGCGTTGCGCCCTCAGCCAACAGTTCGGCATTTCCGGCATTCCCTCGCTCGTCATCGTCGACGATCAAGGCAACTTGATCACCAAGGACGGACGCTCCGAGATAGGCCGCTCCGACACGGAAGCCCGCAAAGCCCGGCGGACCTGGAAAAAATCCACCGGTCAGCCGTCCGACGACGAAGACTGATCACTCCCCGCCCGTCCGCTCCCGCTGCCGCACCAGCGCCACCGTGGCCAGAGTCACCGCGCTGAACCACAGCACATTTTTCACCAGGTTGAGCCAGTAGAAACGGTTCCCCAGGTAATCTCCATTGAAGCACTGGAGAAATTCCGAGTAGTTCACCGGATAAACAACCTGGCCCAGCACCAAAGTCGCTGCCGTCAGACCCGCGACCGCACACCATTCCCCGTGCCGGAACCAACCAAAGGGGACAAACGCCAGGAAAGGAACCGTCCACCACAAGTATTGCGGCGCCATCAGCTTGCCCAGGACGACATACCATCCGAAAAGCACGAACATCGCCGCCGCCGGTGGCCAGTTCCGGCCCTGGTCCCGACGCCACACCATCCACACCACCACCGCCACCGCGGGCAGCCAGCACCATTCGAGCAGAAACGTGGCCGCCGCGCCCAGATCGGACTCGAACCCGTAAATCCCATTGCGCGGTGCCATCCGCAACGGAAGACCCAGCCACCCCTGCACCAGCGGGATCCCGCTGCCCAGCAGACCCTCGATGCCGAACGGCTTGTCGAAATGGAAATCCAGGGCGCCCGTCACATCGCTCCACCGCGCCCCGGCCAGCCCGAGGGGCGCCAGCACGATCGCGCCGCCGGCAGCGAATCCTGCCGCCACGCCGGAAAATTCCCGCCACCGCCCCGTGCGCCACGCGGACATCAGCAACCAAGGCACCAGCAGCACCGGATAAATTTTCGTGGCCGTGGCCACACCCAGCAAAACAGCCGCCGGCACCAACCACCGTCGCTCCCACAACAACCAAGCCGAGAGCACGAGCAAAGACACCAGCAGCTCGAAACGGTAAAGGAGCAACGGACCGGTCAGCGCCGCAAAAAACAGCATCACCCAACCCGCCCCGCGCGGCCCGCGCCATTGGGCCAAGCCCACGTGCAGAACGAGCAAAAAGACATTCGCCGCCATCAAGACGCGCAGGAACGGATCGAAATCACCCGGACCACCCGCCAGCGCCCCCAGTCCGGCGAAAAACCACAGCGCACCTGGCTGGTATTCGTTGACCCCCATCCCCGCCCACGTTCCCTGCCCGAGAAAAAACGTGGCGCGCTGCCAGTAAACGACCGGATCGACGACCAGATGCGAATTCCACGGACCGTGCGTCGCCTGCCACCACAGGGCCGCGCAGACCGCCGCCGTGGTCGCCACCAGCACGCCCGGACACCGCCACCATGGTTTGCCGCCGTCAGCCATCACCCCAAGCCCATAACCTCCCGCACCCGCGCACGCAAATCATCCGGCCACCGCGGCGTGGCCTCCGTGCGCGTGGCGACAAACGCAGCGACCTGCGCAGCCGCCGGCGCGGCCTCGCGCAAACTCCTGCCGCGCGCGAGGGCCACGGCCAGCACCGCGCCAAATGCGTCGCCGCAACCCGTCGTGTCCGCCACCTCGGCGGCACCGGCCGGCTGATGCCAACTCTCCCCCGCTTCGCGAAATAACGCACCATCCGCACCGCAGGTCAGCACACCCCGCGCCAGACCGAATTCGTGCAACAGTCCGGCGAACAATTCCTCCACCGACCCGCGCGCGCCCAGCAGACCGCACACCGTCTGCAACTCGGCAAGGTTGAGTTTCAACACGTCAATATGACGCAAGGTCCAGAGGACAATCTCCTCATCGAAAAAAGGTGCCCGCAAATTCAAATCCGCCAACACCGTCACACCCTGCGCCCGCGCCTCCTGCACCGATTGGCGGATCGTCTCGCGTGATCGCGGATGGCGCTGCGCCAATGTGCCGATGACCAGCACACGGGCCTGACCCAGCGCGTCTATGACAGTTGAATTCATCTCGATAAAGTCCCACGCCGAGGGATTGGCGATGCGGTAGGACGGCCCTTCGGTTCCGCCCGTCAGCACCTCGACCCACCCCGTCGCCTCGACCGGGTCCATCTGGCAGGTCTCGTGGCCAACACCCGCATCAGTCAACCACGCACGTAATCGCGCCCCGCGTTCGTCCGACCCCATGCGCGAGACCAAAGAGCCGGCCTCGCCCACAGCCGCCACATGAAAGGCCACATTCGCCGGGGCTCCACCGGGAAATACCCGGCCATCGGGCCAGCCGTCGAACAAAACCTCGCCGACACAAAGCACTCCCCGGCACCGGGCGTCTCGGAAATCTGCCGCCCCGCTCGCCGCGGGGATCAAGGAGTCTGGGTCGGACTCGGCGTCGGCGTCGGACGCGGCGT
>JBBEEK010000135.1:0-2349 GCA_040880825.1 Chthoniobacterales bacterium | reverse complement strand
GGCGTGGGGCTCGGCGTCGGGCGCGGAGTGGGCGTCGGACTCGGTTCCGGGCGTGGGGTGGGAGTAGGACTCGGCTCCGGGCGCGGCGTCGGCGTGGGGCTCGGCTCCGGGCGGGGGGTGGGAGTAGGACTCGGCTCCGGGCGCGGAGTGGGCGTCGGACTCGGTTCCGGGCGTGGGGTGGGTGTGGGACTCGGCTGCGGGCGCGGAGTGGGCGTGGGGCTCGGCTGCGAGCGCGGAGTGGGCGCGGGACTAGTTTCGGAAGTGAGCGTCGGCTCACTGAGCGTTTGCATCGGCGCCGGGCTGGTGGGTTCCAACGACTCAACCTTGGTGACCGTCGATTGCACGGTGCTGGTGTAAGCCGGGCTCTCCGGCAAGCCCGCAAGGGTCTCCGTGCTGCTTAAGCCATCGGCCTTGAGCGTCACGACCAATCCTTCGCCGACCGGCGTTGTCTCGCCGCCGGTCTGGGTGACCAAAGCATCACCTTTCACCACGGCAAAGGTCACCGAAGCTTGGGCGGGATCGGCGCTGTCGGCGGTGACCAAAAGCTGCCCGGAGTTGACCGGCGACAAATTGCCGCGTGGCGTGACAACCAAAAGGGAAAATTGGGCCAGTGCTTCCGGAGTCGAGACAAGGACGAGTGAACCACTGACCAAGGTGATGCTAAACTGTGGCAGCGAGTTGCCAGCCGCACCCACCACGGCATCCGCGGTCACACCCCCAAAGACGATCTGACTTTCCGGCTGCAGTTCGACGAACAATCCTTCGGCCACTTTCAACAACGCGCGGCCATCAAGACCGGTCACCACAATCGCTCCCGGCGGCAACGGCTCACCAACGTTGCCCACCGCAGGGGCCATCACCCCCTCGATATTTACGTTCGCTTCACCCTCCGCGGAGGAAACAACCACGGCCCGCGAAAACACAACGGTCAGGCAGAGACAAAAAACTAATGCAAACAAACGGGCCGCCAACCTCATGCTAGTTAGTGACGCGCCGGCGCGCTGGGGAGTCAATCTCTTTTTGAGACCGAGCCCGCTCGACCGAGCCCGGATCACGGCGTCGGGGAGGCCGGCTCCGCCGCGGCCCCGAGGCGCCCCAGTTCACCCTCCGCCACCATCGCCGCCGGAGTGCCGGGGTGGAGCGAACCGACGGACTGCAGGACGGCCCGCGCTTCGCCGGTCGAGCCATCGGCCTGCAGCAGGCTGGCTTCGGCAATGAGGGCAAGAGGTGCGGCATAAGATTCCTTGTGACGGGACGAGGCCGTGCGAAAGGCTTCCAACGCGGCCTCTTTGCTCCCCTGCACTTGGCGAATTTCCCCGAGAGTCAACCAGGCGGCGCCCGCCAGAGGATGATCCGGTTGGCTGGCCACCATGGCCTCAAGCTCCGCCGCCGCTCCATCCAGATTCCCCTCCCCGCGCAGCACATCGGCCAACCGCATCTGCGCGTTGCCCGCCACCACCGAAGCCGGAAATTGCTGCACCACCTCGCGCCAGCCCTCGGGTCCGGCCGCCGTGCTGAAAAGACTCTCCGCCGAACGCTGCGTCTGCGCCGACCACAGATTCCAAACGCCGACCAGCAGAATGAGCGCGACCAACACGGCCAAGCCCCAGACAACTTTCCGCCAATGCTCCTGCCAGAAAAGATCGCTGTCGGTCATGTCCAGCGAAGGATCGATCGCCGGTTTCAGCACAGAGGGACGTTGTTCTTCCATACCAAGCTTTCTCAACCCGAAACCGCGGCACGCGCCTCGTCGGCCAGCGGCGTGCTCAGATAACGCTCACCAGTCGAACAGGCGATCGTGACGATGAGCTTCCCCCGATTCTCCGGACGGCGCGCCAACTCCAGCGCGGCATGCACGTTGGCGCCGGAACTGATGCCACCCAAGATCCCTTCCTCCTTGGCCAAACGCCGCGCCATGGCAAAGGAATCGTCGTTGGACACCGTGAGCACCTCGTCGACAACATCTAGGTGAAGGTTGTCGGGCACAAAGCCCGCGCCCGTGCCTTGGATTTTGTGCGGTCCGGGTTTCACTGTCTGACCCGCGCGCGTTTGCGTGATGACCGGCGAATCCTCCGGCTCGACCGCCACGACCTTCAGGCCGGGTTTGCGCTTTTTCAGCGCCTCGCCGACCCCCGTGCAGGTGCCGCCCGTGCCGACGGCGGAGACGAAGATGTCGACCTTGCCATCCGTGTCGTCCCACACTTCTTCCGCCGTGGTCTTGGCATGGATCTCGGGATTGGCCGGATTTTTGAACTGCTGGGGCATCCAGCCGTTCGGTGTGTTTTTCAAAATTTCCTCCGCCCTGCCGATCGCGCCCTTCATGCCCTCCGGCCCCGGCGTCAGCACCAA
>JBBEEK010000134.1:0-2721 GCA_040880825.1 Chthoniobacterales bacterium | reverse complement strand
TCCTCCCTCAACAACTCCGCGATCTGCACCGCGTTCAACGCCGCACCCTTCAACAACTGGTCGCCGCAAATCCAAAAGCTCAGCCCGTTCTCCAGCGCGCAATCAACGCGCAAACGCCCGATTTGGCAATCGTCCCGGCCCGCCACCTCCAACGGCACCGGATACCCGTGCCGCGCCGGCTCGTCGACCACCCGCAAGCCCGGTGCCTTCTCCAGCACCGCCCGTGCCGCCGCGACCGACACGGGACGCTCGAACTCCGCGCTGACCGCCACGCTATGCGCACGATAGACCGGCACGCGCACGCACGTGACCGAAGCGCGGAAACCCGGCAAACCCATGATCTTGCGCCCCTCGTTTTCCATCTTCATCTCCTCCTTCGTGTAGCCCGAGTCGAGAAAAGCATCGACCTGGGGAATCACGTTGAAGGCGATCTGCCACGGATAGACCGCGCGCGGCGGCTCTTCCCCGCGGGCCAGCGCTTCGACCTGCAACTTCAATTCCTCCATGGCCTTCGCTCCCGAACCCGACACCGACTGGTAACTCGAGGCCCACAGACGCTTCAAGCCGAAGGCGCGATGCAGCGG
This sequence comes from Chthoniobacterales bacterium, assembly GCA_040880825.1. GTDB lineage: Bacteria > Verrucomicrobiota > Verrucomicrobiia > Chthoniobacterales > JACTMZ01 > JACTMZ01. Next base: position 2,137 of record JBBEEK010000134.1, on the reverse strand, counting down.
CCACAAACCCATCAACGTGATGGCCGTCGTGCAATTCGGATTGGCCAGGATCCCCTTGTGCGCACGCACCGCCTCCGGATTGACCTCCGGAACAACCAGCGGCACATCCGGGTCCATCCGGAAGGCCGAGGAATTGTCGATCACCACCGCGCCGGCTTTGACCGCCGCCGGCGCGAATGCTTTCGAAATGGATCCACCCGCGCTGAAGAGCGCAAAATCCACACCCGCAAAAGCCTCCGCCGTCAACTCGCGCACCTCGACCGGCGACCCACGGAAATCGAGCGTCTTCCCGGCCGACCGCGCCGAGGCCAGCAGCGTCAGCCGGCCCACCGGAAAATTCCGCCGCTCCAGCACGCGCATCATCTCGATGCCCACCGCGCCGGTTGCACCCGCGATTGCTACATGGTAGTTCCTGCCCATCGGAAAAGTGGTCAAAAATACCACCGCCCGCTGCCATGGCGATCAAGAAAGTAAAACCTACCCCACCCCGCGCCCCGCGTGAGATCGTGGTTGATGTCGCTGCACAAGCCCTGCGCGTCATGGACGGTCCCGTCATCGCCGCCGAATTCCCCGTCTCCACCTCGCGCTTCGGCCTGGGCTTCACAGAGGGCAGCTTTTGCACCCCGACCGGACACTTCGTCGTCCGCGAAAAGATCGGTGCCGGCGTGCCGCCTTGGACAGTTTTCCGCGCGCGCCTCGACACCGGCGAGACCGCCGCACCGGGCGGTGAGGAAGACCTCGTCCTGACCCGCATCCTCACCCTCGACGGCCTCGATCCTGCCAACACCAACACCCTTGAGCGCTTCGTCTACATCCATGGCACCAATCAGGAAAATCTTATCGGCACCCCGGCCAGCCACGGCTGCATTCGCCTGCGCAACGACGACATGGTCGCCCTGCACGACATGATTGGTGCCGGCACCCCGGTTCGCATCATGGCCCCAAGGGCCTCGTCCATTCCGGATCGCCACTGCTGAATTTTCGATCCGATTTTCGTTGTTCCTCGCCGCAGGCCTGTCACATTTGGGCTTTACCCATCTACGGAAGGAGGTGAACTAGAAATGAACATCGTCAAAGTTATCGCCATCGTCGCCGTCGCGGCCGCCTCATTGAGCCTCGGCGCCTGCGCGAGCAAGCCACAACCGGCTCCCGCTCCCGTCAGCTACAGCAAGTAAAGCTGACATCCAATTAAGGGGGGAATATTCCCTTTTCTGCCAAGCCGCGGTTCGCCGCGGCTTGGTTTTTTTTATCCGGTCGTCAGATCCAGCACCCGGGCGGACCCGATCCAGCCGTCCGGCGGCGGCTCGGCCCCCGCGAGACATTCCTTCCCGCGGACTGCCTGCCGTTTTTCCCGCTCTGGCTCGGAACAATGCACACGCACCAGCAAATCGCACCGCCCCACGCGTTCCCAAGGACGGATGGCCACGTAAACCACCACTGACTTGCCGCGCAGCCAACGTGCGAAAGGCGCAAGGTTGTCCTGCCGGTCCGACTTGTCGCGGATCCGCCGGGTAAAAAGTCCCAGCACATTCATGGCCATCACCCCATCATCGACGACCGCCAAGCGTCGCCGCGAAATCCCCGGCAGCCCCTTCTTGCGAACGTCCCGCCCCAGCGTGGTCTTCCCCGCACCCGCCGGACCGGTCAGACAAACCAAAACCGGACCAAGTTTTTTGTCCACCTCGAGCACGGCCTGCGCCAGACCCCCGCGCCAATCGGCCGGGTCGAGACGGGTTGCCGGGTGCTGGGACATATTGCCAAAGTGTGCGCGGCGCCCACTTTCAGATCAAGCGACAAGGCGCGGCCGAAAACTCACGAACGGATTCCCAGCCGTGGAAAACCTCCACGGCAAATCCTGCGCCCGCGAAATCCCGATGCGCCCGTCAGCCACCACGTCAGGGCTTTCACCCGCGACAAAACAGCGCCGGCTCGAAGCGCAAAAGTCCATGCCATGATGCCGGCCCGTCACCCCCAGCGCCGCCGCCAAACGCCCCGGACCGCCCGTCAGCTCGCGCCCGGACTTTCCCCCGCGCCGCCGCTGCATGGCGCGCAGCCCCCGCCGCGGCTCGATCGCGCGGATCAGCACGAAACCCTCCTCTTCGCCCTTGGTCAGCACATTGAGCATCCAATGCATGCC
>JBBEEK010000133.1:0-17835 GCA_040880825.1 Chthoniobacterales bacterium | reverse complement strand
CGAAATCCATCCGCGCAATCCCGTCCCGCGTCCCCAGCACCAGATCCCCCCGCGTGGTCGGCTGCACCAACGACACATGGCACGGCGTCTTGCGCACCTCGTCCTTTCCCGTCACCGGATCAAACCGGTGCACCTCGCGCTTCAAAATATCGACCCAATAAAGCTTCTGCTCGTCCGCAAACCAGCACGCCCCCTCACCCAACACGGCCCGACTCGGGAGAACACATTCCGAAACGTAAGTTTGCATCACTCCCTGCCTACCGCGCGGAGCGGCTGGCGTAAAGATCGCGGCGACGTCACTCGGTCGTGACCGACCCCTGCCCATCCAGTGCCGCTTCCAGCGTGTGCCACGGCAACATCGCGCACTTGATGCGTGCAGGGAATTTCCTCACCCCCGACAGGGCCACCAAATCACCCAGCGCGGCCGGCGGCTCCGCCTCCGGTCCGACCAGCATCTCACGCACCTGGGCGGACAACTCTCGCGCCCCCGCCTCCGTGCGGCCTTGCGTCTTGCCCGTCATCAGCGAAGCCGAGGCCCGCGAAATAGCGCAGCCCTGGCCTTGGAAAGCGACCTCGGACAAGTTTCCGTCGGTCAATTGCACAAACACCTTCACCTCATCACCGCATAACGGATTCGTCCCCTCCGCCGCGCAGGTGCATCCGGCGATTTCGTGGAAGTTCCGCGGCCGCTTGTTGTGGTCCAGAATGATTTCCTGGTAGAGGTCGATCAGCTCGGACATCAGGAAAACATCTTGGCGATTTTGTGCAGCGAGGCAACCAGCGCGTCCGCTTCCTCCGGCGTGTTGTAGAAAGCGAACGACGCCCGCGCCGTGCCGGAGATGCCGTAATGCTGCATCAGCGGCTGGGCGCAGTGGTGCCCGGCCCGCACGGCGATGCCTTCATGATCGAGGATCGTCCCGATATCATGCGGATGCACCCCGTCGAGGGTGAAGGAAACGAGCGGCACCTTCGCCGCCACATCGCCGTGGATCTTCAGGCCCGGAATCTCGCGCAGCTGCGGCGTGACGTGCTCCAGCAAGGCCTGCTCCGCCGCCTCGATCTTCCCGCTGCCGAGCGCGGCGAGATAATCGATGGCCGCCCCCAACCCGATAGCCCCGGCGATGTCCGGGGTGCCGGCCTCGAATTTTTCCGGCGCGTCGCGGAACGTTGTGCCTTGCTCGAAGGACACCCGGCCGATCATGTCGCCACCCGTCTGGTAAGGCGGCAAACGCTCCAGCCACTCGCTCCGTCCGTAAAGCACGCCGATGCCCGTCGGCCCGCAGACCTTGTGACCGGAAAAGACAAAGAAATCACAACCCAGCGCCTGCACATCGACGCGGAAGTGCGGCGCCGATTGGCAGCCGTCGAGCAGGACGGCCGCGCCATGGGCGTGCGCGCGGCGGATGATTTCCCCGGCCGGATTGATCGTGCCCAACGCATTCGAGGCATGAACCAAACCGACCACCCGCGTGCGCGGACCGAGTTTGCGGTCGAAATCTTCCAGATCGAGCGCGCCTTCCGGCGTGACCTCCGCGACCACGATGCGCGCCCCGCTTTTTTGCGCGGCCATCTGCCACGGCACGATGTTCGCGTGATGCTCCATGCGCGTGAGCAGGATCTCGTCGCCCGGCTTGAGCCAGACCTCGGCCAGCCCGTGCGCCACGAGGTTGATCCCTTCCGTCGCGCCGCGCACAAAAACAATCTCCCGCGGACTCGTCGCCCCGATGAAACCCGCCACCTTTTCCCGCGCCCGGTCGTAGGCCTCGGTCGCCACTTGGCTCAGATGGTGGACTCCGCGGTGGATGTTGCCGTTCCGCCCCTCGTAATATTCATCCATGGCCCGCAGCACCGCGCGGGGCTTCTGCGAGGTTGCCGCATTGTCGAGGTAGACCAGCGGACGACCATTGACCTCGAGACCGAGGATCGGGAAATCCGCCCGCGCCCGGGCGATGTCCAGTGGCTCCGTTTCCGCCATGATTCGGATCAATCCAAGACCCGCACCGGCAGCGAGACCTCGAAGTTGCTGTCGCGCGGGGCCGAGACCGGCGCGCCGGCGATTTGGACAATGTTGACCGGCGTGATGCTGGAAACCTCCTGGGCCCGCGCCTCGGGCACCAAGGTCAGATCTTTGGCCACCAAATAAACGAGGCAGCCGGCAATCACGGTGAGAACAATGCGGGTGTAGGCGTCAATTTTCATCACCACCGAACGTCCGCCGCCCGCCCTGCGCCGTCAAGCACCCAACAACTCGCGCCGAACCCAACCGCCCAACCGTTCCGCGCAAGCCTCCACCGTGTCGCGCCAAGTCCGCCCGGCCGCCGCGTCCGCCGCATCGCTGACCTGCTTGACCAAAGTCACCTCCAACCCGAACTCCTGCCCCACCCGGGCGATGGCATAGCCTTCCATGTCCACCAGACCGGCCATCGCTGCCAGCCGCTCGCGCGCCGGACCGCCGCTGACGAACAAATCGCCGGACGCCAAGACCGGACCGTCCGGCGACAATTCAATGGGCGCGCCGAAATGCTGCCCCGTCAGGGCGAACACCCCCTCGTTGTCAAAGTCGTGCTGGATGACGCGGCCGATGACATGCGTGCCCGCCAAATCGGTGCGCAGCGCACCGGCCGTGCCGAGATTGACCAAACACGAGGGCCGTTGCCGCGCCAGGACCGCGGACAAAGCCGACGCCGCGCACACCTTGCCCACGCCAGTGACGAGCACCGGCAATTCGGAGACATGCAGATGCTGCGCCTCCTCCTCCAAGGCCACCACGAGCAGCGGACGGTCCAGCGAAATTGAACGGTGCAATTGCATGGCGTCAGCTAACACGATCCCGGCCGGTCCGCCCAGCCATCATCCGGTGCCCGGCATTGCCTTTTCCGCCACCGGACCCGACACTGCGCCGCTCGCGATTATGTTTTTTCTGACCCCCCGCTACCGCAAGGAAGCCAAGCTCGTCCTCCGCGCCGCCCGCAAGTTGCTGCGTTACCGTCGCGATATCCTCCCGGAAAAACAGGTCACCATCCTGCACGAGGGCATCGCCCGCCTCGAAGCCGCCCTCCGCAAAAGGGAACGCAACGGCATCGAAGAAGCGACCAACCGCCTGCACGGGACCTTCGATGAGGCTGCCCCGGCGCCGCCGCTGGCCGGGCTCCGCGAGAACACCGAAGTGATCCTCGTCGCCCTCGTCATTGCCCTCGGCGTGCGCGCCTACTTCCTGCAACCTTTCAAAATTCCCACCGGGTCAATGCAACCGACGCTCTACGGCGTGACCGGCACACCGACCGTCGAACCCCCGCCGGCTTGGCCCCTCCGCGCCGCCGAATTCATCCTGCGCGGACGCACCTACATCGACGTCGAGGCCTCCGCCGACGACACCGTCATCGGCCTGCGCGAAATCAGCCGCTTCCACTTTTTCACCTCGACGGAAATCATCACCCGCAGCCGCACCTACAGCGTCCCCGCCCCCCTCGACGTGGTGCGGCGCGACTTCCGGATCTACCCCGGACGCCCCCTCACCGCCGGACAACCCATCGTCCGCGGCTACGCCGACTCGGGCGACCAGCTTTTTGTCGACAAGGTGTCCTACAACTTCGTCCGCCCCGCCCTCGGCGACGTCTTCGTCTTCCGCACCACCGGCATCCGCCGGATCGAGGCCGGCCTCGCCCCCGGCATGGGCTCACAATATTACATCAAACGCCTCGCCGGGCTTGGCGGGCAAACCTTGCGCATCGATCCGCCGCAACTCCTCGTCGACGGGCACCCGCCCGAGTTGCCGGCCTTCCAGCGCGTCATGTCCTGCGAGAATGGCTACGCCGGCTACGCCAATTCGAGCGCCGGCGGCGGGACATTTCCCATCCTCGGGTCGTCCGCCGAAGAATACACCGTGCCCCGCAACACCTACTTTGCCCTCGGGGACAATAGCTACCATAGCAGCGACAGCCGCTTCTTCGGCCCCGTGCCCGAGCAAAATGTCGTCGGGCGCGGACTCGTCGTCTACTGGCCGTTTATCGGTCAGTGGGGACTCATCCGCTGACCCTGCGCGTCAGGCGCCGGAAAAATGACGGATGGCGTCCGCCACGCCCTCGCCCCACGGATGCGGCGAGACATACCCGCCGTTGGCCCGCACCAGTTGCTTCACTTCCTCCACCGCGTTGCCCGGACAAGCCACCATCGCCGCCGCCACTCCGTCGAGCATCGGGATGTCGTTGTGGTGATCGCCGATGGCCAACACCTCTTCCCGGGGGATACCCAGCAAGCGCGCCAACTCCGCCAAGGAAGACCCCTTGTGGATCTCGCGGTGCGCGAAACGCATCCACACATCATTGCGGTTGAAAGAAAATTCCGGCACATCCGCCGCCGCCTCGCGGATGCGCACCGCGACCACGTCCATGGTCGGCGCGTCCGCCGTCATCAAGCCGGCCACCCGCCCGTTCTCATAGAGAATCTCAATCCCCTCTTCCCGCGAGGTCATCTCGCAGATCGCCTCGAGCACGTGCCCCGCGCGACCGAACAAATCCGCCGTCCGCTCCTCGCTCCGCGCATTCCAATCGCCGAAAGCCTCCCAACTCCCCTCCTCGATACGCCGGTAAATCTCCCTCTCGCTGGAAAGCACGAACTCCGGATCATGCGGCAACCGCCCGTGCTCCAACCCCTCCAAGGCAAACCACAACTGCCGGCCCGTGTTGACCGCCCACACCGCCCCGCGCGCCCGCAAGTCCCGCAAGGCCGACGACAGCGAGGCCGCCGTGCGGGCGTCCGGCTCATGACCGATCAGGGTCCCGTCGAAATCCGTGCTCAACAAACGTAGGGGCATCCGGTAAGGATAGACCACTCCGCTCCCGGCATCCAGCCGGCCCTGCTATGAAATCCGCATACGAACTCGCCATGGAACGCCTCGAGGCCAAGGACCCCGGTGTTCTTCTCAACGAGGAACAAAAACAGCGCATCGCGGAAATCGAGGCCAAATGCAAAGCCGACATCGCCGCCAAGGAACTCCTCCTCCACCGCGAACTGGCCAAAGCCGAAGCCGCCGGAGAAATCACCGAGATCGACCAACTGCGCCGCCAGTTGACCGACGAAATCCGCCGCCTCGAAGACAAGCGCGAGCGGGAAAAGGCCGAAGTCCGTGCCCGGTCTTGATCGTTGATGAACCCCCGCACCACCACGCCCGAGGACGAGGCATTCATGCGCCATGCCATTGCCCTGGGCGAAAAGGCCGCCCTCATCGACTGCACCGGCGGACCGTTCGGCTGCGTCATCGTCAAGGAAGGCGCGATCATCGCCGAGGGCTCCAACCATGTGGTGGCCGAGAACGACCCGACGTGGCACGGCGAAATGGAGGCCATCCGCACCGCCGCGAAAAAGCTCGGCACCTTCGACCTCTCCGGCTGCACCCTCTACACCACCGGCGAACCCTGCCCGATGTGCGCGGGCGCCATTTTCTGGGCCCGCCTCGACCGCGTCGTCTACGCCTCGACCATCGCCGACGCCTTGCGCTACGGACAATTCGACGACCAGCCGATCTACGAGGATCTGGCCAAGCCGATCGCCCAACGTCTGGTCCCCGCCGCGCAGTGCCTGCGCGATGACATGCTCGGGCTTTGGCGGCGCTACGAGGCCAAGCCGGACAAAATCCGCTACTGAACCGCTTCCAACTCGCGGAATTCCCGGTCGAGGATACTCCCCCCCTCGAAACCCATCTCCCGCCGCGCCTGCTGCAGCGCTTTTTCTGCGTCCTTGTCGCGCCCCGCCGCCCGTAACTGCCGGACAAACGGACGCACCACGTCGTAGAAAAAATTCCCCCCGCCGGGCCCCGCCAGTTTGCGCGTCAGCGAACGGTATTCCCGCATTGCTTTGTCATAGTCGCCCACCTCGACCAGCCGCCCCAGTGCCTCGCCCCCCGCCGCCGTGCTGAGATCGGCGCGCTCGCGACGGTTGTCCGCGATCATGCGTTCCTGCAGACGCGTCGCCACCCGCAAGTCGCCGCCGTCCCTCTCGAGGTCGGCCAACCGCGCCTGGTAGCGCACCTTCAAGTCGTTCTCCCGCCGGAAGTTCTCGATCGCCTGGCCGTAAAGCACACGCAACCCGGCCGCGTCGCCTTGCACCGCCAAGGCCTGCTCCTGCGCGTCCCACGCCGCGACCATTTGCGGCGCCTGGTGGACTGCACTGGCCGCCGCAGCCGAGGCCCGCCCGGTGTCGCCGCGCCGGGCGAACATTTCCGCCATGGCCAGGTCGCCCAGGGCCGCATCGACCTTCGGTTGACGCGCCGCGCGGCCCGAGAAATAAACCAACTCGTGATCCGTGATGGGTAACCACGTCTGCGGGTCGAGCGCCTGCCCGACCGTGTAGTTCTGGTTGAGGAAACGCCCGGCATCGAACTCCCACTTGTCCGGACCGCGCAGGTAGCCGAACCACGCATGTCCGCCGTCGGTTCCCTGACCCGCGAAATAAATCGTGGGGATGCCGCGCGCTTTGCCGGCCAGGCAGGCGAAATATGCCTGATCGGTGCAGATGCCTCCCTGCAGCTCGATATTGCCCAGCAGATACCGCCCGTGCGGCCAGTCGAAGACCCCCAGCTCGGCACGGCGCCGGTCGTAGTTCACCGCGCTGAAAACCCGGTCGAACTGACTGCGCCCCGTCCGCACATTCTTGGCCGCCCATTCCAACTCCGAACGTGGCACCGGCGCATCGATGACAAACTTCAATTCCTCGGCCGAGAGGCGACGCAAGTCATAGTCCAGTTTCCCCGCGTCATTGCGCTGCATATACCAACCGGCGCGGTCGGCCAGCGACTCATCCATGGCCGGCACCTGCGCCGCCGGCACTTGATGATGCGGCCAGAACGACGGCTGCCGCTGATCGTAGACCAGGGCGTAAGCCAGCATCAGTGAGCGATATTCCAGCCATTTGTGCGGGTGCGCCGTGTAAAGCTGCTCCAAACGCGTCAAGGCCACCGGCACAAAATCATCCGGGGTCAGCTGACGGAAAAACTCCCGCAGAAACTCCGGCTCGGCCAGCAACCGTGCGAGGAAATCCTCCTTGGCCCGCAACGCCACCGGCCCGTCTTGCGGCGTGTAATCGTCCGGCACCAACGCCTGCAAAATATGCGCCGGCACGCGCGCCCCTTCGAGCTTATCCGCCGCGGCAGGCAGCAACCGCCCGGTGGCATCCGTCGGCAACGGCGCACCCGGGGGCAAAACCAGCAATTTCCCCGCGTCCTGCGGATCCTCCACCACCCGCCGGCCGAGAAACGTCCGCAGCACCGCGGGCTCCGGCGTGCCGAGCAGACGACACCACTGGTAAATGAGCTGCCACTGACGAAAAAGCGAGTTGCCCGTGCTGCCGGCCTGCGCGAAATGCGACGGCTTCCACGCCCCCGCCAACTTGGGCTCCAGTGCATCGGCCGCCGCGGCCCAGCCCATCGTGCGGATGGCCTGCACGTCCTGCACCGTCGGCATGCGGGAAAGGTCAAAATCCGCGCGCACCCCGTGGCCCAGAAGGCCGCCGAGCACTATGATCCACGCGAGGGTCCGCCGCATGGAACCAAGATAACCCGCCCGGCCCGCTTGCCAAGGGCCACCGGTCACGCCACCAACCGCGCCGCCGCCTCGCGCGCCGCCGCATCAGCCGCCAGCAGGGTCTCCAAGTCGCCGGCCGGGCCGTCCGCCGTGGCGTCCAGCACCGCACCCACCACCTCCCAAATCCGCGGGAACGGAATACGCCCGGCGAGAAATTCAGCCACCGCCACCTCGTTGGCCGCGTTCAACGCCGCCGGCACCACCCCCCCGCGCTCCGCCGCCTGCCGCGCCAGATCCAAGGCCGGGAAAACGTCGTAACGCGGTTCCTCGAAATCCAGCTGACCCAGCTTGGCAAACTCCAACCGCGGCAAGCTCCCGGCCAACCGCTCCGGCCAGGTCAGCGCGTATTGGATCGGGAAACGCATGTCCGAATGACTCATCTGCGCCAACACCGAGCCGTCCACGAACTCGACCATCGAATGCACGATGCTCTGCGGATGGATCACCACGTCGATGCTCCCGATGTCCAAGCCGAACAACCACCGCGCCTCGATCATCTCCAGGCCCTTGTTGAACAAAGTCGCCGAGTCGATGGTGATCTTCTCGCCCATCCGCCACGTCGGATGCCGCAACGCCTCCTCCCGCGTCACCGCGCGCAACTTTTCCTGCGGCCACGTGCGGAACGGACCGCCCGAGGCGGTCAGGATTAAACGCCGCACGGCGCGCACATCGTGACCCTCCAAACATTGGAAAATCGCGTTGTGCTCGCTGTCGACCGGCAGGATGCGGCGCCCATGGCGTTGCGCCGCCGCCATGACCAGTTCGCCGGCCATGACCAACACCTCTTTGCTGGCCAAAGCAATGTCCTTGCCCGCTTCCAAGGCCGCCAGCACAGGACGCAGCCCGCCAGTCCCCACGATGGCCACCAAGACCGTATCGGCCCCGTCCATGGTGGCCAGACGCACCAGCCCGTCGCCGCCCGTGAAAATCTCCGCCGGTTCGTAGTCGAGCGCCGCCCGCAATTCCGCTTCCGCCGCCGCGTCGGGCACCGCGAGCGCCGCCGGACGCAACGCGTTGGCCTCCGCGGCCAACTGCGTCATATTGCGGAACCCCGACATGCCGGCCACCTTCACCCGGTCGGGCAGATCTTTGGCCACCCGGCAGGCACTGCGGCCGATCGAGCCGGTGGCCCCCAAGAGCACGATATGACGCGTGCTCATGAGGCCGGCAAGCCCATGACCAACCGCATGTAGAAAAACATGATCGGTGCGGTGAAAAGCACGCTGTCGATGAGATCCAGCACCCCGCCGATGCCCGGCAGCAGGCCGCCGGAGTCCTTGGCCTCGGCACTGCGTTTGACGATCGATTCCGCCAGATCCCCGATGACCGCGGCCAACCCCAGCAGCAAGCCGAGCACCGCCAAATCTGTCATAGTGAAGACGGCCAGCTTGTCCGGAATGAGATACCACAGGCCAAAGCTCCCGCCGACCGCGAAGAGCACCGCACCGACCAGACCCTCCCACGATTTGTGCGGGCTGATGTGCGGCACCAGCTTGTGGCGCCCGAATACCGAGCCGGTCAGATATGCCCCCATGTCGCTGAATTTCGTCACCAGCAGCAGGTAGAGAACGTAATACTGCCCCATCGTCTCGCCCCCCGGCGCCCGCGGTGCGAGGTAGACGATCTTGGTCAGAAAATTGAACAACCACACGACCCAGAGCAGCCCGAAAAGCGTGTAGGCCATGGTTTCCAGCGGGTTCTGGTCCCGCGTGCGCCGGAACATTTGCCGACCGAAGACGACAAGCAGGAACACCACCATGACCGCAATTTCAAAGTCATAAGACTTGTCCGGACCGTAGGACCGGAACATGTAGAAACTCCCCGCGAAAAACACCACCGCCGTGATCAACGCCGTCAGTTTGAAATTCGGCACCCCGCGCCGGTCGAGCATCTCGTAGTATTCCCACAGGCCAAGCAGACCGATGCCCGCAATGGTGACAAAAAACATCTGCTCGTAGCCGGACAACACCGTGCCGAGCACCAGCGCCCAGACCAGGACTGTGCTCAGCAGACGGCGGCGGAAAGTCAAGTGGGCGGAATCCATGCAGTGATCCGATCATGGTCAAAAGCCCACGCGCCAAAGGCAAGCGCGCAATGGCCGCGGACGCCCGCCAGTGCTATACCATGTTCCCCAGCGATGACCTCTCTCACCTCCACCTCGCCCGACGCCACCGTTGCCGCCGGACGCACGCTGGCACAACAACTCACGCCCGGCTCCTCCGTCGCGTTGCAAGGGGAACTCGGCGCGGGCAAAACGTGTTTTGTCCGCGGCCTCGTCGAGGGCTGGGGCGGACAAACCCCCGCCACCAGTCCCACCTTCGCACTGGTCCACGAATACGAGACGCCCCGCGGTCCCATCTTCCACCTCGACCTTTACCGCGCCAGATCCGCCGCCGAGGTCTGGTCGGCCGCCCATGACGAACTGAGCGATCCCCACGGACTCGTCATCATCGAATGGGCCGACCGCTTTCCGGAAATCCTCCCGGCGAACTGCCGCCACGTGCGCCTCAGCCATGCCGGCAACGGTGCCCGCACCATTGAAATCACCCCGTGAAAGTCCTCGCCATCGAAACCTCCTCAGCCCACGCCAGCGTCGCCGTGGCCCGCGAGGGCGAACTGCTGGCCGTCCGCCGCTTCGACGCGCCGCGCGGCCGGGGCGCCGAGCTTTTTGCCGTTCTCCAAGAGCTACGCCCGCACTGGCACGACGCCGACCGCTTGGCCCTTGGCCTCGGCCCCGGATCCTACAACGGCCTGCGCGTGGCCTGCGCCGTGGCCGGTTCCTGCCAACTTGCTCTCGGTCTGGACCTCGTCACCGCCCCCTCCCCGTGCCTGCTCAACGTGCCGGAGGAACGCTATCTCGCGATCGGCGATGCCCGCGGGAGTCGCTTCTATGTGGCGGAGGTGGAACGGCGCACCTTGCGCGGCGATATTGCTTTGCTCGATGAAGCGGCCCTCGCGGCACGTGTCGCCGCCGCCCCCCCGATCCCCGTCTACCGGGTGGGTTCCGTTCCCGGATATGACCACCTCCCGGACGCCGCGCCCGACGCCGCCGTGCTGGCCCGCCTCGCTCCGGAACTTTCCCCGACCGATCCGCGAAAACTCGAACCGCTCTACCTCAAGCCGCCCCACATCACCACACCCCGGGCCGCCCGCACCTGACTTGCCAGCCCCCGCCAATGGGTGTTCATTGGGAAGTTTACCCGGCTCATGATGCGTCTATTGCTTGTCTTCTCCGTCCTGCTGGCCGTGGCCACCGCCTCCGTCCCCGCGAGGATGACCGACCTGGTCGAGGTGCCCAAACCGACCTGGGAAACCCAGAAACAGGCGCGAACCCTTCTGTTGCACATCCCCGCGCCCCGCGGACAAATCACCGATCGCCACGGCGCGCCCCTCGCTCAAAGTCGCGTGTCCTACAATCTCGGCCTCAGCTTCCCGACCCCTTTGGAGTTTAACGACAGCCAGGCCATCAATTTCGCCCGCAGCCAGATCCTCACCGCGGAAACACTCCTCGGCCGCCGCTTTGAAGTCACCGACGAAGCCCTCGTCCAGCACTACAACAATCGCGGCATCCTCCCCTTCATCCTCGCCGAAGATCTTTCCAACGAGCAGATCTCCGCGGTCAGCCGCGGACTCGGCACCGGACTCGTCCTCCAGCCCGCCTACGTCCGCACCTACCCGCACACCGCCATCGCCGCACACATCGTCGGCTACACCGGCCGCCTCGCCCCGCTCTCGGTCCGGCCGATCGAAAACAAAGACCTCATCTTCCCGGATGCGGAAGGCCGCGAGGGATTGGAAAAAGTTTTCGACAACGAACTGCGGGGCACCACCGGCGTGCTCAACCTCACCCTCAATGCCGAAGGCCAACGCACCACCGAACGTATCGTCCGGCAACCCGTGCCCGGATATAATGTCATAACCACCCTCGACCTCAAGGTCCAGCAGGCCTGCGAGGAAGCGCTGGCCCAAACCGGCCGGCGCGGCGCCGTCGTGGTCATCGATCCGAACAACGGCGAAATCCTCGGCATGGCCTCCCGGCCGTCCTACGACCCCAATGCCTTTATCCCCATCATCAAACCCGACGTCTTCGCCAAGCTGAACAACGACCCCGACGTCCCGCTCTACCCGCGCGCCTTCCGCTCGGCCTATCCTCCGGGCTCGACCTTCAAAACGTTCGTCGGCCTCGCCGCCCTCGAGTCCGGGGAAATCACCCCGACCTCGCGCATCAGCTGCCCGGGCGGACTGCAGGTCGGTAATTTCTATTTCCGCAACCACCGCTCGGGCCACTCCGGCAACCTCACCCTCGCCCAGGCGCTGGCCCAATCGTGCAACACATGGTTCTACCAGGCCGGACTGAAAATCGGCGCCGAACCCATCATCGCGTGGGCCGACGCTCTCGGCCTCGGCAAACGCACCGGCATTCCGCTGGCCGCCGAGTCCGCGGGCAATATCCCCAACGACGATTACATGCAGCGCGTCCACAACCGCAAAATCCTGCAGGGCGACATCGCCAACATCAGCATCGGCCAAGGCGACGTTCTCGTCACCCCGCTGCAGATGGCCCAAGCCATGGGAGTCATCGCGGCCGGCGGCACCTTCCACCAAACGCGCCTCGTCAAACAGGTGCAAAGCCTCGACAACAAAGTCGTCGGCGCTTTCCCCGATCGCATCAGGGCCGACTTGAATATCGCCGCGGAAAACATCGAGGACCTCAATAAAGGTCTCGTCATGGTCACCTCGCACGGCAGTGGCACCGGACGCCGCGCCGCCACCGTCCGCAACGTCAAGGTCGCCGGCAAAACCGGCACCGCCCAGTGGGGCCCCGTGCGCAAACGCCGCAACGCCGCCTGGTTCGCCGGTTACGCCCCGGCCGACCACCCACTCTACGCTTTCGCGGTCGTGGTCGAGGGCAACCCGGGCGAAAGCCTCTCCGGGGGATCCAACGCCGCACCCGTCATCGGCAGCGTGCTCGCCGCCCTGCTCAAAGACTACAAAGGACCCGCCGAGGAAGGGGCGGCCACCGGGGAGGCTGCCGATGAAGATGCCCCGGTCGAGGTGGAGGAGGAGAGCGGATACTCGCTCGACGCCCCCGTCGAAGTGACCGAGTTCACCGAGGATTTGATGAACCCCGAAGGCGCACCCGTGCCGGAGGAAGCCTTCGCCGAGTGACCCGCCGGGCGGCACCTTTGCGTTTGCGCAAAAACGCGCCCCGCGCAAACATCCTCCCGCATGCTTGAACTCCGTGAGCTGACCGTCACCGCCGGTGACGGCGACCATGCCCCGGTTCTCCTCACGGAAGTTTCGGCCCGCTTCCCGCGCGGCGAAGTCTGCGCCCTCCTCGGACCCAGCGGCAGCGGCAAAACCACCATGGTCCGCGCCGTGGCCGGGATCGCCGGGAGCAGCGCCGGCTCGCTCCACTGGGAGGGCCTCGACCTCGAACTCGAAGACCTGCCACCCTCCCAAATCGGTTACGTCCCGCAATTCACCATCAGTCAGGAAAATCTCACCGCGCGCGAAAACGTCATACTCGCCATCCGCCTCCGCGTGGCCAGCCTCCGCGGGACGGACCTCGCCGCGCGGGCCGACGAACTCCTCGCCCTCACCGGACTGACCGCCGCCGCGGAAACACTCTCCAAGCACCTCTCCGGCGGCCAGCGCCGCCGGTTGGCCCTCGCCATGGAACTCGTCAGCGAGCCGCCCCTGCTCCTCTGCGACGAGGTGACCAGCGGACTCGACGCCCGCTCCGAACGCGAGATCCTCGAACTCCTCCGCCGCATCGCCCGCGAAGGCAACCGCGTCGTGCTTGTCGTGACCCACGGACTGCGCGACTTGGCGGCCTTCGACAAAGTCGCCGTGCTGACCGGCGGACACCTCGCCTACCTCGGACCACCGGCTACGCTGGCCCATTACTTCCGCGCCGCAACACCGGAGGAAATCTTCGAAGTGCTCCCGCAGCGCACCGGCCCGGAGTGGCATGCGTCGTGGATCAAACACCGCGCCCATTTCGAGGAAAAAAAAGAGCCCGACCAGCCGACCGAAACTGCCGACACCCCGCGACCGACCGCCAATCTCCCGTCGCCCGTCTCGCAATTCGTCGCCCTGCTGGCCACCCGTTGGAAAATATTTTTCCGCCACAAGGGCGCCATCGCTCTGCAACTCGGCCTGGTCCTCGGCTTCCCGCTGGTCGTCGCCGTTTTCGCCCTCGACGGTCTGCCCGCCGTGCCGAGTCTCGACGCCGGCTTGAGTGGCGACGTCGTGCGCCAACTCGTCGAAGCCCGAACCTTTGCCGAAGGCGCCAGCAAGGCCGGCAGCGCCGTCTCCGGGCTCATCCTCCTGCAAGTCATCCTCCTCGGCCTGCTCGGCGCCAACAACAGCGCGCGCGAAATCGCCGGCGAACGCGCCATCTACGAGAAAGAACGCTTCGCCGGCCTCAACCCCGCCGCCTACGTCGGCGCCAAAGCCGCCTTCCTCGCCGTCCTCGTCGTCCTGCAATCGGCGTGGATGACGTGGTTCGTCCGCACCATTGCCCACTTCCCCGGCGACGGCGGTCAGCAATTTCTCTTTTTCCTTCTCGTCAATGCCGCCCTCACCGCCGTCTGCCTCGGCATCTCCGCCCTCTCGCGCACCGCCGACCAAGCCTCGCTCGCCTCCATCTACCTCGTCGGCTTCCAACTCCCGCTCTCCGGCGCGGTGCTGGCCCTGCCAGCCGGACTCGACGCCGCCCTGCGCCCCTTCATCGCCGCCTACTGGAGTTGGAGCGGCGCCCTGCAAAGCCTGCGCGACACCCGTTACTACGACGTGCTCGAAATGGTCGTCCCCACCACCCTCTCCGCGGCCGCCCTCTGCGCCTGGGTGCTCGTCCTGCACATCCTCTTCGGAATTTTTCTCGCATGGCTGGGTTGCCTTCGGGCCGCGTGGGACCGATAAACTAAACCCTATGGCCCGCCGTGCCCGCAGCGTCCCGAACACCGGTTGGCTCCTCGCCGGCCTCGCCGCCGTCCTCCTGCTCATCGCCGTGGGCGGCTACTTCCTCGGCTCCGGCCGCACACCCTACCGGACCATGCCGGAATTTCCCGTCGAAGAATACCTCGCCACCTCCAGCACCCTGCGCGGCAACTCCTACCGGCTGGAAGGCGCCGTGCTCAATTCCATCGCCTGGTCGCCGGAGGCCGGACGCCTCATCTCCGTGCAACCGTCCGGCTCCGAAACCCCCATCCCCATTGTTCTCCCCGCCACTCTGCCCGAAGCCAACGTGCAAAAAGGCCAGCGCTTCCACTTCCAAGTCGAGGTGCGTGAAAGCGGCATCATCTACGCCACGGGACTGACCAAATCATGAGCACCCGCCTCTCCATTCTCCTCGCCCTGCTGGCCACCCCGCTCACCGCCGCGGGTCAGGAAGGCTTCACCAGCATCCCCCCCGGCGGGGAAACCGCCGAAGCCGCGCCCGCGCCCGCCGCGGAACCGGCCACCGGACCACGCAACCCCACCATTGCCGGCCTTGAGGTGCCCGTTTTCGATCCGGCCAACGACTCGGTCACTTGGAACGGCCAGCTCTGGCAGGTCGACAACAACCGTCTCTTCCGCGCGCGTTTCGAGAAATACCTCAACGCACCGGCCACCGAAATCACCGCCCAAGCCGCATACGACCGCGTTATCGCCCAGATCATGGATCTGCTCGCGGCCGGCAAAATCTCCAACCGCAACCTCGACGAGGCCTTCAAGCTCCTCCCGCGGGCCGCCTCCCACGAGGAGGACGCCAACCTTTGCGACTCCATCGCCAACCAAGTTCTCGGTGCCTGGCAGGCGCGACGGCAGATGGAACGCCTCAGCGCAGCCAACCGCTCCCTCGAGGACGACCGCAAACGCCACGAGTGGAACACCCGCCTCAGCCTCCAGGGCTCGAAACTCAATCCCGCGCCGAAGAACCCCGTTGCGGCCGCCGAATGGGCCAAGGACCGCGAACTGGAACGCACCGCACGCCTCCAACCGCACGCCCAGCGCCTCTCCGAGGTCAACGCCCTGCTCAATGCCAACCGCGCCAAAAGCGAGCTCTCCGCCCTGCAATCCCGCATCGAATTCCAAGCCCTCCTCGTCCAACTTTTCATCCAACGCCGCTTCCGCCATGTCCTCATCGGCACGCGTTTCTACCGCAGCATCTTCGACGACGGCGACAACCAGATCCGCCTCGGCGAAGAAAGCAAATCGGTCTTTGCCAAACTCGCCGATATCCCGCCGACCGTCACCTCCCTCGACACCTTCTCCAACGAAGCTATTCGCGACGTCAAAGAAGCCGTTGCCGCGGTCAACTTCCTCCTCGAGAAGGACGAACTGCAAAGTGCCTCCCTGCGCCTCGGCGAAGCCTTCGGCATCGGCGAGCACCTGCCGGAAATCCACCAGTTCCCACGCCCCGACCGCCAGCGCATCCTCGAGTTCACCCGCCGCGCCAACCAACTCCTCAGCGCCCTCGAAGTCAAAGACTACACCCGCGCCGAACAACTCGTGGCCGAACTGCAGGAGACGGCCAAAGACTTCGATCCCTCGCAACCCCTCACCGCCGTGCAGACCGCGCGCAACGTCTCCCGCATGCACCTCGCCCGTGCCCGCAACGCCGCGCTCAGCGGCGACGCCGAAGTCCTCGAACGCGAATTGCGCGCCGCCACCGAAATCTGGCCGAACAACCCCGACCTCGCCGACGTCTCCGGACAAATCTTCGAGCAGACCGATGTGCAACAGCAGGCCCTGCTCGAACTCGACCGCCTCATGGAGCAAGGCGACCACCGCGCCATCTTCCGGCAAAGCGCCAAATTCATCGCCGCCGCCGCACTCAATCCCGAACGGCAGGAAAAGCTCGGCACCATTCTTGCACAAATGACCGAAATTGAAGGCGCCCTCCAGCGCGCCCGCGAGATCCAGCAACGCGGCGACGCCGCTGGTGCCTGGGAGAGCATCCAGATCGCCGCCGTCAAATATCCCGAAGACAACGAAATCAACCGCCTCCGCGCCGACCTCGCCAGTGGCGGCGCCGCCACTTTCGTCCAATCCCTCAGCAAAGGCGACGACCTCGCCGCCCTCGGCGAATACGGCGCCGCCCTCGCATGGTATCTCGACGCCCATCGCCAATACCCGCCGAGCACGTTCGCCCAGGAAAAGATCGACGCCCTCGCCACCCGCATCCTCCCCGGATCGAGCCCCGCCGCCCCCTGAACCGCTGCCGCGGGCCGTTAATATCCTTTGCCGTGCTTCCAGATCGCCGTTAGTTTTCCAAGTTTGCGCCCCCCAAATCCTTAACCATCATGCTTACTGATGGCCAAACCCACGACTTGACCGAGCACCCGTCCGAAACCGGCCGGCGGACCGTAGAAATCCTTGCCGAGCCACGGGTTGGCTTGGGGGCGATGCTGCGCAACATTGCGCGCCAACCGTGGTTTACCAGCCTTTGCCTCTTCACCGCCGACTTGGCCCTGGTCAGCGGCGCCTACCTGCTCAGCCGCACCATCCGCGTCAACCAAGCCCTCAACATGTCGCCGGCCTATCTCGCCCAGGTCGGTGTTTTCTTTCTCTGCATCCTCGTCGCCGTCGCCCTCATCGGCGGCTACAAAGCACGCCGCACGTTCCAGGTCTTCCACTTCTCTGCCGAGTTTCTCCTCGCCGTGGTCCTCGGGGCCGGCGTCGGGGCGTTCCTGCTCTTTGTCTTTTTCTCCGCCGGCGACTTTTACACCGCGCAAAGCCGGGTCGTTCTCTTCTACACCGCCGTCGGCTACGCCATCCCCGCCCTCGCCCTCCGCTTCGTCGCCGCCTCGGTCTGGACCCGCCGCGCCCGCCGCGTGCCCTACCTCGCCATCGGCACCCCCGCGGAATTGGCCGGCTTCGAGAACTACTGCGACCGCATGGACTTTCACAACCCCGTGGTCTTGGCCGACCTCGACCTGCGCGTCGTGGGCGAATTGATGGACGACCAAGCCCGCGCCCTCAAAGTCTCCCCCCGCACCATTCTGCAGGAAGCCGCCCGCACCGAACCCTCGCCCGACCTCCGCGGAGCCGCGCGGCGCGCCCAGGATTTCGAGGGCATCGTCCTGACCGACCCGCCGGAAAGCTATCCCCCCGCCCTCCTCGAAAAACTCGCCCGCCTCCACTTCCTGCGTATTCCGGTCTACAGCGAGGACACCTTCTTCAGCGAAATCTGGCGCAAGGAATCCGTCCACCGCCTCGACCACTCGTGGGCCATCCGCCAAAACTTCCAACTGGCCCGCCACTCCGC
>JBBEEK010000132.1:0-17913 GCA_040880825.1 Chthoniobacterales bacterium | reverse complement strand
GGATGGAGCGTGCACTCGACGCGTTGTTCCAAGGCGTGCTGGCCATGGGCGGGAGTATCACGGGTGAGCACGGCGTCGGCTTGGCCAAGAAGCGGTGGTGGGCACAGGCGGTCGATGCGGGGGCGGATGATTTGCACCGGCGGATCAAGCAGGCACTGGATCCCGGGGATCTGCTCAATCCGGGGAAGTTTTTGTGAGGGGAAAGGCGGCATCGGCATAGCCGGTGCCACGGAGTTGTTGTAGCGGCGGTCTATGACCGTCGGAAACTTTGGAGTGACAGGCACCAGCGGTCATAGACCGCCGCTACAAGCTTCGATCAGTAGATCAGGCCAATCGACGCGGTGTAGCCGTGGAGGAAATTGGATCCGCCGACGGGGCCGATTTCGCCGTTGCAGAAGAAGCCGGCGGAGGGATGGGGACCGAGTTTTTCGGCGATCGCTTTGGCATCGTGA
The DNA here is from genome assembly GCA_040880825.1 of Chthoniobacterales bacterium. Lineage (GTDB taxonomy): Bacteria > Verrucomicrobiota > Verrucomicrobiia > Chthoniobacterales > JACTMZ01 > JACTMZ01. The sequence goes on along the minus strand of JBBEEK010000132.1, from coordinate 17,461 downwards.
TCGGGAGCGCCGAAAAGATTTTTGCCGCGGCCGTTGCAGCAGAAGAGGAGGGAGGCGATGGGTTTTTCGTCGCGGGCAGCGAGGGGAGTGAGGAGCGTTTTGAGTTCCTCGTCAGCGCTGGCCGCGTCGCGGAGTTGGTATTGGAGAGTTTGGCCGGTGCGCGGGTGGGCGCCGACGACCACGGCGCCGGTGGCGGGGTCGGCACCGAGGATGTTGCGGATGAGGAAGTCGCCGCGCCCGAACAATTCTTTGTATTCGTCGACGACGAGGCCGGCGAAGAGGTTGCCGCGGGCGCGTTGTTTTTCCGCGTCGGGGAGGGTGTTGAAAGCTTGTTCGAGGACTTGGTAGGCGGGGCGGGAACCGAGTTCGATCAGCATATGCTCGTCGGCCCGCGTGACGGGCAGGGCTTCGCCGATCGGACGGCAACCTTGGCTGACCACGGTCTCCACACGCACGCCATCGAGGGCCAGCACGAGCGCATCGGAGGTGTCGCCGATGGTTGGGCCGAAGACGGTGACGTCTTCGTCGCCGCGTGGTCCGCTGGCCAGACCGCCGAGGACGGGAGTGCCGGGGAAGGCGCTGTTCCATTCGCGCAACCATGTGTCGGCGTCGAAGCGGAAAGGGTTGGCGAAGGCAAGCCAGGCGCCGGCGTTTCCGCCGGATGCATTGCGCCAGAATGCATCGCCGTCTGATGAGTCGACTTGCGCTTGGGCAAGGGGGATGGCGCGGACCTTCGCTTCCGGCAGATGCAGGAAGAGCAAGGAAAAGCCCTCCACCATTTCCGCCTCGCGCTCCGTGCCGATCAGGCCCGATCCAGTGCAACCGACGAGCAGCGGGGCGTGTCCGTGGACGGCGACAACTTCTTGGAATTCGGCAAGATGGTCGACATAGCTGCCGGAAACAAAGGCCAGCGCGATGGTTGGAGGGGCCCCGAGTTCCGCTCGCATTTCTTCGGCACAAGCGCGGATGCGACCTTCGTCATAGCTGGCCAGCACAAGGCGGGAGGCGGCTCGGTTCATCCCGAGAAGATGGGGGCTGGGGCGGGAGGCGTCAACCGGACCAAAATAAAACGTCCGTTTAAACTAACGAACCAGCCCTTGCGCGGTCAGAGATTTATGTGTAATTTTACCAGTCTGCAGTCGGGTGCACTCCTGACTGCCTTTTCAGTATAACCCCCTAGACATGAATTTGATCCGCCGTTGTCTTCTGTTCACTGTTGCCTCGGTTTTGTGGGCGTCTGCCGCCCGAGCCGAAGTCATTATCCAGTTCTTCGAAACCCGATGGGATGAGATGTATCAGCGGTTGCCGGAGCTGGCAGAAATCGGCTACGAATCGATCTGGACGCCACCCCCAAGCAAATCCCCCATCGGTGGTCCCTACCCGTTTGCTTACGGGGGTAACGTTGGTTATAACTCGTTCGACCGGTTTGACTTAGGTGATCAACCGCAGCGCGGGCATTGGGAGACGCGTTATGGCAGTCGCACTTCGCTGCGCAACATGGTGGACAACGCTCACCAGATGGATCTGAAGATCTATCCGGACATCGTTTTCAACCACACGGGCAATGGTCCCGACTACCGCACTTATCCCGGCATGGTGCCGCGGGACTTCCACATTTACGAGGATAGCAACCAGCCGGGGGGCTTCCGCCGTCCGCCGCGGATGTTCGATTGGAATGTGAACAACGGCTACGGCGGCACGCTGCACCAAGAATTGGTCAGCCTGATGGATATCGTTTTGGAGTTCGACGGACGCTTCCAAGGTTCCAATTCTCCGAATTACGCAGCCGATCCGGCTCCGTTCGTGCGCCAACCCGGGGACTACGAAAAATATCCCTACCACAATCCCGGAGATACTTTGCCGAGTGAAAATTCGCGCGAGTTCATCGTCCGCTGGATCAACTGGCTGGGCTACGCGATGGATTATGACGGTGTGCGTCTCGACGCACCCAAGCACGTGATCAAGGAGTTCTTCGGCCTGCCGAATCAAGACCTCGCCACGAAGAACCGAACGTTCAACTACAACATCCAGCGCAACTTCAAAGAGCGGCGCTTCGGCCGCCCGGAAAACACCGGCGTCGGCGACATCGATTTCGCACAAATGTTCCAAAACGACATCCGTCGCAACGACGCTTTGATCTACTCCGAGTTCTTCATCGGGTCGGTCGGCGAGGTGGATTACTGGCGCAGTCCCTCCGCGCCGGCTTGGGGCATCAAGACCCGCTATCTCGATTTCCCGCGCAAAGCGCAGATGCTCAACGACGCATTTAACAACGGTAATCTCAGCGCGCTCGCCGGGTTCGCCGGCTTCAGCCCGGAGGAAGGCGTGATGTTCGCCCACAGCCACGACGAGCGGCCGCCCTCGAAGCTCGAGTTGGCCTACGCGCACATCCTGACGCGCATCGGCATCCCGGTGGTGTATTTCTCCGGCAATAACCTCCGCGAGTCCGAGATCGGCCGCGAACCGGGCAAGAACACCTGGATGTATAAGGGCTACGACTACGCCTTGGGCGATACGGTCAACAATTTCCAGACCGCAGTCGTGCCCAATCTCGTCTACATCCACAACCAATTTTGCCGCGGTCGCGAATGGACGCGTTGGACGGAAAACGACTTCTTCGCCTACGAGCGTTACGATGACCTCAACAGCAACAGCAATCCCGACTCGGGCGAGGGTCTCATTATCGTCGCACTCAACGACTCGGGCGGGAACCAGACGCGGACCGGTATCCAGACCGCTTTTGCTCCCGGCACGATTCTCAAAGACTATTCGGGTAACAACAGCAATGCCGTCACGGTCGGTGGCGATGGCAAAGTCAGCATCACCGTGCCCGGCCGCGGCGGCCAAGGTTGGGTCTGCTACGCGCCATTCAACGCGCGCGGTCCGGCCACCGGCTCGCCCATCGAATTCAGCGGTTCCGGCGTCTCGCAGATGCCCTGGGTCGTGCCCGGTGGACGCGACGGGGTGAACAAGCCGCGCACCGTGACGCGCGTGACGGGCAACGCGGTCACCATCGACATCTTTTGCCGCACTCCCGAGCAGGGCGGCGAAACCATCGACAACGTTCTCTTGCGCTGGGGCAACGGCTTGCCCGTCAACGCCAACGGCGTCTTCGCCGGCAACAGCATCGTCTCCAGCGGCTACACGCAGCCGACGAAAATCGCCGACGGTCATTACCGCATCACGGCCGACCTGACCAACATCCCCGAAGGTCTGCACACCGTCAAAGCGCGCGCCTTCAACGCCCGTCCGTCCGGACGCCCCGCCCTCTTTCAGACCTTCACCACCACGGTTTACGTCGATCGCACCGGGCCTTCTCTCGAAATGCAAAACCTCGCCGCAGGCGAAACGATCCAAGGGGCACGCGTCATCACGGTCAACAACCCCGACAACACCCTTTACAACCTTACTTACTCGATCGACGGCGGCCCGCAGCAACAAGCCGACATGGTGATCCGCGGACGCTGGCGCATCGCGCTCAACGGCCTGTCCTCAGGCGCGCACAGCATCACCCTGAACGCCACCGAAGCTGACTATGGCGCGAACCGCAGTGTTATAAATTCTTCCACGCTGACCCGCGCCTTCAACGTCGACACGGTGGGCTCCTCCATCGCGCTCAACCACACCGATGGCGTGGTCCTTGCCGAGCCGTTCTTCAAGACGATCGTCACCGTGCCCACCGGCCAAGGCATCACGGCCAGCGACATCAAACTCTACTGGAACGGTTACGAGCAACGCGCCCTCACCGAAAGTCCGGCCGGCAGCGGCAACTTCGAGTCGGTCTTCACCGGCCATTACCGCGAGGGCGGCGTGGAAAAATATTTCACCGGCGCCTTCGTCAACGGTCCGCATTTCTTCGAGGCGGTGGTCACCAAAAACGGCCAGGAAAACCGCGTGGCGCGCCGCGTCGTCTTCAATCTTTACGGCCAAAACCTGCACGATTCCGACGGCGACGGCATCCCGGACGAAATTGAACTCTCCGGCTTCCTCAACGGGACCAATCCCGGCCCCGACCGTCCGTGGCCCGGCGACAATAGCCAGGACCTCATCCCGAACTACGGCGAGAATTGGACGCGCCTCAACCCGATGGGCTCGGACACGACCTACAACGGCACGTGGGACGGCGACGAGGATTGGGACGGCGACGGGGTTTCCAACCTGCAGGAAGTCATCCGTGGCTACCGTCTGACTGGCGATCCGTTCCGCTACAGCATCTACGATCGCAACAGCACGCCGCCAGCCAGCACGAGCTCGAGCGCTTCGTCTGTGCTTGGCACGGTCGGCGGGGTCAAGACAGCCACCATCACTTACCGCCCGAACGACGGCCCGCTCAAAGGCCTTTCGCCCGTGCGGGTCCGCATCACGCCGGCCGGCGGCGGATCGGAGGCCTTCTACGCGATGACGCAGGTCAACGCGAACGAGTTCACCTACGCGTATCCCGTTCCCGCCGGTGTCACCTCGATTGCCTACCTGTTCTCCAACGGCGACGGCACCTCGCTCGACACCACCGGGAGCGGATGGACGTTGGCCACGCCGGCGGTGGCGTCCAGCGCGACGGCCTCGCTCGGTTCCTCGGGGTCGGGTCTTACCCTCACCGTCATCTATGCGGTCAACGAGGGTCCGCTGGCCGGGCAATCGTCGGTCAATATCAACCTCGCGCCCGCCGGGGGCGGTTCGCCGTCCAGCGCGGTCATGACCTCACTCGGTAACGGCCAATTCAGCTACACCTACACCATTCCCGCCGGAGTCTCGACGGTGAGCTACACCTTCTCGTCCGGGGCGACCACGGACACCACGGGTTCGGATAGTTGGATTGCCTCGACCTCGTCCGGCTTCGAGATGGATGGTGAGTTCGACAGCCAGAACTTTGTCGTCGCCGACAACGGCATGCGCATCTACGCCGCCGTGCGCGGCACCAAGCTCTACGTCGCCACCTGGTCGACCAAGGGCGGGGTTAACGACCACTTCCTCTACATCACCGACGAGTTCGGCGATCCGGTCACGCAGCCGTGGGCCAAAGCCGGACGACTTTTCGGCAAGTTCGACTTCAGCGGCACGACCAAGCCGTGGGTCGGGGCCAATCCCGACCAAGAATTCCCCAACGGCTTCAAAGCCTCCGGCAAGAGCTTCATGGGCGCAGCCGGCAAAGCGCTCGAGACCGAGATCGACATGCTCGAAGTTTTTGGCCGCGTGCCCAAAATCATCTATCTCGCCACGGTCGCTTACCCGCGGGCCAACGGCGGCGCTATCCTCTCGCAGGCTCCTGCTTCCTTCGGCAACTGGGCCGACGACGTCGAAGTCGCCGAATTCCAAGCGGTCAACACCGCGTCCATCCGCGACGAAAATCTCGACGGGCATTTCGATGTCGGCCGTCCGGAGTTGCGCACCGTGGTCGGGAATGACAACGCGGACGCCAACTACAACATCCGGCGGTTCTATCTCGACGAGCGGCTCAAGGAGTCCGGCGAAATCACCGTCAGATTCAAACCCAACACCGCACCCGGTTCCCTCGTCTCCAACGTCGAGGTCTTTACCAACCTCAACCGCCGCGACTTCGCCGTGCTTGAGGAAAATCCCGCCACCGTCACCACCTCGGGCGTCAACGACGCCGGCGTTGGAACTTATTTCCGCGCCTACCCGATGACCGGTCCCGATGCGGAAGGCTTCTACACCGCGACGTTGCCGGTCAATCGTTGCGGTGCCTACCGCCTGCAGGCCCGCTACAAAATCAATGGCGGCAACTACGTCTACTACACCGACCATGCGTTGCGCCGTGATTTGGCCATCGTCGTGTCGCCCAAGAAAGCGCTGCAAGCCAACATGTATGAGGTCAATCCGCTTGTGGTCGAGGCCAAGGACAACACTTTCGCCGGCCGCAGCACATTCCTCGATCTGGTCAACGACCCGGATCTCCCGGGCGAGAGCGTCGGCTACCAAGGGCGTCCCGATGCCCTCAACAAAAACCACTACCGCAATCTCGGTGTGAACATGCTCTGGCTGCAGCCGATCCACCCGATCGGCATCGACGGCCGCGACACCAACCCGGAAACCGGACAGGCTTTCGATCCGGGCAGCCCCTACGCCGTGCAGGATTACTGGTCGGTCGCCCCCATGCTGGGCCGCGGCAACACCGCCGGCGATGCCTTGCAGGAGTTTCAGACCTTCATCAACCGCCTCGATAGCTGGGGGGTGGACGTGATGATGGATGGCACCTTCAACCACAGCGCGCCCGACGTCGTCATGGGCCAGGCCGTGGCCGATCTCGGCCTGCCTTACGCGCCGACCGCCCAGATCCGCGACGCCAACTTCCGCTGGTATGCCAAAGAAGGCTTCCCCGCGCAGCAGGCTACGAGCCGGTCCGACATCGCCATCGCGCCGGACCGCAACGACTTCGGCAACTGGACCGACGTGCGCGAGTTCTACTTCGGCGTCTATGACACACTGGTCAAGGCCAAGGGTGCGCAGAATCCCGACAAGTCGTATTCCGACAACGCGCACAAATACGAGTTCCTCCTCGAACGCGACGAATTCTTCGGCCACACGCAGGAAACCCGCGAAGTGTGGGAATACTTCGCCTATTATCCGACTTACTGGCTGGAGAAGACCGGCCACCCGCGCGGCACGCCCAAGGAACAATCCTACAAGGGCATCGATGGTCTGCGTTGTGACTTCGCGCAGGGTCTGCCCTCGCAGTTCTGGGAGTATTGCATCAACAAGACGCGCAGCGTGAAGTGGGACTTCCTCTTCATGGCCGAGTCGCTCGACGGTTTCCGCGAGGTGGCCGGCAACAAGCGTCACGGCGTCGGATACCGCTCGGCCCGGCACTTCGATATCCTCAATGAGAACATCGTCTTCTACTGGCGCGACCAGTTCTTCGGCTATCCCGCCAATCAGGTGAACGACGGGGTGCCCACCGCGGTGCCCGGCACGCCGGCCACCCCCAGCACCGGGGCCACGTTTAATGCTTATGACACGCGTCGCCAAGCTTTCGACAACGTGACCTTGCTCAACAATCTCGTCAGCCACGACGAAGTCTTCCCGCACAACGACGTCTTCAGCATCGCCTACGCTTATGCCCAGGTCTCGGCCCTGGACGGCATTCCGATGATCTTCTACGGGCAGGAAGCCGGCGCGCAGAACAGCTCCCTCTCGGCCACGGCCACGCCGACCGGCGGTTACGCAGCCACGCAGGCGAACTTTGGCGCGATCAACCCGGCCCGCAACTTCGCGAAATACGAAGCTAACTTCGGCAAGAACATCCCGAACTTCAAAGTCTTCAACAACATGGTGAGCATCTGGAATTCGCGCGACCTCGACAACGGTCTCGGTTGGTCCGTGCAAGGCTTCTACGAGCGCGTCACCACAGCCCGCCTCCGGTCGCCGGCCCTCAAAAGCCAGAACGTCTACTTCCTCAACCGCCTGCAGCAGGGTGGCGGCTTCGATGACAACATTTTCGCCGTTGGCAAGGTGCAGGTCCCCGGTCTTTCTGCCGGACAGCAGGACGTCATGCTTGTCTTCGTCAACAACAACTACCGGGTCAATTCGGCCCCGGCCGCCCTCTTCGACCTGCGCGGCACGGCGCCGGGCGGCACCGACAACTACTTCGGGATCGAGCGCGCCCGCTCCTACAATGTGCGCGATCTCGTCTCGGATGATCCGAACGCTTTCGTCTGGAGCACGCCAAAGACCGGCGCCGACATTCTCGACAACGGTTTCTACGTCGGTCTGCCTTACCAGGGCAAACACGCCCACTACCTCAAGCTCATCGACATCAACAGCGACTACACCGACACCGATGGCGATGGATTGACCGACGCCACCGACCCGGACATTGACGGCGACGGTATTCCGAACTGGTGGGAACAGGAAAATTTCGGCAGCCCGACCGGCGCCGTGGCCGGCAGCGATAACGACGGCGACGGCTACAGCAACCTTGTCGAATTCCTCGCCGGCACCGTGCCGACCGACCGCAACTCCGCCCTACGCATCGCCGAGGTCGCACCCGGCGGCCCGCACGTCGACCTCACTTGGCAGAGTGTGCCCGGGGTGATCTACAAGGTCCGCTACTCCAGCGATCTGGCGATCTGGTCGGATTATCCCGGCGGCCCGATCCTGGCCGAAGACGCGAGCACGACCGTCCGGGCGCAGGCTCCGCAAGGTCAGACCTACGACAAACTCTTCTTCACCGTCTCCGTGGTGCCGTAAGTGTCCTGGCCGTCCGACCGCAACGCGCCTTGACTCGCGTGGCAGGCCCTTGGTTGCCTGCACAAAGTTCTCGCGGCTTCGTTGCAGTCGCAGCAGCTCGGGGTCAAGCCACGCTCAAAGTCTCGCCCATCGTCGAAGCAGGCACCCTTTATATCCAAGGGCCCAGTTCACCGACCGGCACGTGGTCCGATCGGCAAGAGATGCAGGTCGAAGGTGCGGCGGAGAGCGGCGAAATCGCCCACCCGGTCAACGGCATCCAGACCTTCTTCCGGATTCTGTATCAACCGCCCGCCGAATAACCCGGGGCGCGGTTGGTGGACTATTTGCCATGAAGCTGACGCTGGTTGCCCTGCTGCTGTTGGTCGCTCTGGTGCTGGGGTTGGGCCCGGATGGACCCGTCCACGCGGAAAAGCCCGTGGAGATGGCGCCCTGCGGGCTGGGTTGTGAGGTGCGGCCGGGAACCTCCCACTGAGGGGTGAGCGCGCGGCGCTGCCGGCATTTTTTTGCGGTCAGGTTTCCCGGGATCAGAGATGGATGATGCGGTCGTCGGTTTTGAGGACGTTCATGCCGTTTTTGGAGAAGGTTGTTTCTTCTCCGGTGAGCACCCTCGAATGGATGCGCACTCCGAGCCCGATCGAAACGACTGTCGGCGAGGACGCCGTTGTTACAGGGAATGTCGCGGCGCCGTCTTCGGCTACATTTAAATCAAAAACGCTCTAGACAAACTCCGAGGCTATTTCGTCGGCCAGGAGGCGGCCGCGGGGGGTGAGGCGGATGCGGGGGCCGTGGTCTTCGAGGAGGCCTTCGGTGCGCAGGCTGGTCACGAGGTCGTGGTTGCCGGCCAGTTTGGCGGGGTCGATGCCGGCGTTCATGCGGAGGCCGAAGGCGATCTTCTCGGCCTCGCGGGTGGCCGCGGGGAGGATTTCTTCGTTGGTCAGCGGGCGCACGCCGGCTTGGACGGCGCGGACGTAGGCCGCCGTGTCGGGGACATTTTGCCAGCGACGTTGGCCGACCGTGGACCACGCGCTGGGGCCGAGGCCGAGGTAGTCGGCGCCTTCCCAATACGCGAGGTTGTGGCGGCAGGTGCGGTTCTCCCGCGCGTAGTTGGAGATTTCGTATTGGAGGTAGCCTGCGGCGGAGAGGATCTCGACGCCGCGTTCGAAAAATGACGAGTCCTGCCCGGTGTCCTCGCGGAACTCGCCGCGCTGCAGGCGGTCGAAATATTCGGTGTCCTCCTCGTAGGTCAGGCAATAGGCCGAGATATGCTCGGGTCCGAGATCGATGGTGTGGCGGAGGCTGTCCTCCCATGACGCGAGGGTTTGCCCCGGCACGCCGTAGATGAGGTCGAGGTTGAGATTGTCATAGCCGGCGGCGCGCAAGGTGGCGAAGGATCGGCGGACTTGTTCCGCATCGTGCACGCGGCCGAGCACCTTGAGGAGATCCGGATCCCAAGACTGCACGCCCATGCTGACGCGATTGACGCCGGCTGCGCGGAGCAAGCCGGCTTTGCGTGCGGTCACGGTGGCCGGGTTCATTTCGATGGTGAACTCGGCGACGTGGGCGAGGTCGAGGTGGGCGTTTAGACCATCGAAAAGGCGTTCGAGTTGCGACACGGACAAGGCGGTCGGGGTGCCGCCGCCGATGAAGACGGTCTCCGGCGTGCACTTGCTGCCGAAGAGTTCGGCTTCGCGGATGACCGCATCGACCAGCGGGTCGGCTTTGCCCGGGCCCGCGAGGTCCTTGTAGAAACTGCAATACGGGCAGATCTGCAGACAAAAGGGGATATGGACGTAAAGGTGTTTGGTGGATGTCAATGCAGCGGCGCCGCCGCCGCCGCTGGTTGTGGTCGTTTCGTCGCCGGGGACGGCGGCGCTACAGTTTTGCGGATGCATGGTTTGCCTAAGCGCGGAGGGAATCGATAGCAGTGCGCAGATCGTCCTCGGTGACATCCTCGGCCACGAAGGCTTCGCCGAGCTTCGGGGTCACGACGTAGCGGATTTGGCCTTCGCTGAATTTTTTGTCGTGGCGCATAGCGGCGAGCAGGGCGTCGGTGCCGAGATCGGGTGGCAGGGTCACGGGCAGGCCGTAAGCGCGCAGTTTGGCCCGGACCCGCTCGGCCTCTTCGACGGGCAAGGCGTATTGGCGCTGCGAAACAAACAACGCGGCGGCCAGGCCGAGGCTGATCGCCTCGCCGTGGAGAAGCTCCCCGTAGCCGGCGACATTTTCAATGGCGTGGCCGACGGTGTGGCCGAAATTGAGCAAAGCACGTTGGCCGGTGCGTTCATGTTCGTCGCCCGCCACGATGTCTGCTTTGATCGAGATATTGCGGGCGATGAGCGGAGCCATTGTTTCGCGCGGAGCGGCGGGGTCGAGTTGGTCGAGGAGAGCGGCATCGCGGATGACAGCGTGCTTGATGACCTCGGCGAATCCTTCCCGGTATTCGCGGTCGGGCAGGGTGGCCAGGGTGTCCGTGTCGGCCAGCACGAGGCGCGGTTGGTGGAATGCGCCGATGAGGTTTTTGCCGGCGCGGGCGTTGACCCCGGTTTTGCCGCCGATCGAACTGTCGACCTGCGCGACGATGGTCGTGGGGATTTGGATGAAAGGAATGCCGCGCAGGTAAATGGCGGCGACAAAACCCGCGAGGTCGCCGACCACGCCACCGCCGAGGGCGACAACGAAAGAGCCGCGGTCGAGCCCGGCGGCCAGCAGGCGGTCGACGAGGTTCTCCGCGGTGGCCATCGATTTCGAGGTTTCCCCGGCGGGCACGGCGAGAAGATGCGGGGAAAAGCCGGCGCCCTCGAGGGCCGCCATGACGTTCGCCCCGTGGAGGCGGCCGACGTTTTCGTCGGTGATGACGGCGCATGGGCCGCGCAGTCCGGCGGCGGCGGCCAGGGTTCCGGTCTGCGCGAGGAGGCCGTGACCGACGAGCACGCGGCACGTGCTGCCGGGGATGGCGACGGGAATCTCGATCATGAGGCGGAGGCGCTTTCCGCGGCAACGATGGCGGCGCCGACGAGCCCGGCCTGGTTTTGCAGTTGGGCCGGGACGACGGGGACTTTGACCATGCCCTGCACGACGGGGAGAAATTTCTCGGCCTTGCGGCTGACCCCGCCGCCGATGATGAAGAGGTCGGGATTGAAGAGGAAGGCGTAGCGGGCCATGACCTCGCCGACGCGTTCGGCCCATTCCGGCCAGCCGAGATCCTTCTCCTCGCGCACGCGATCCGAGGCGCGGTCCTCGGCGTCTTTGCCGCGGACTTCCATGTGTCCGAGTTCGGTGTTGGGCAGGAGTTTGCCGTCAAGGAACACGGCGCTGCCGATACCGGTGCCGAGGGTGACGAGAATAACCACGCCGTTGATGCCGCGCCCGGCGCCGAAGCGCATTTCGGCCAGACCGGCGGCGTCGGCGTCATTGAGCACGGTGCAGGGGCGGCCGAGCTTGGCGGAGAAAAACGTGGCGGATTCGAAACCGGCCCAGATCGGGTCGACATTGGCCGCGGTGAGGACGCGGCCGTTTTTCACCACGCCGGGGAAGGTGATGCCGACCGGGCCGGTGACCATGGGGAAATTATCGAGGATCTGGCGGATGACCCCGGCCACGGCGTCGGGCCTGGAGGGCGAGGGGGTGGGGATACGCAGGCGCTCGGCGGTCAGGAGGCCCTGCCCGGTGTCAACCGGCGCGCCCTTGATGCCGGACCCGCCGATGTCGATGCCGATAGTGTCCATCGGGGCCGATTGCACAACAGCCGCCGCCGGGCCGCAAGGGGGAAAGCGGGGCGTCTTTGCTCTTGGCAACGGGCGGCGGAGGAGGACAATTTGTCCATGCCCCTCCGGATCGACTTCCACGTCCACTCGTTCTTCTCGATGGACGGGATCAGCAGCCCCGAGGACCTCATTGCTTCGGCGCGTGCGGCCGGGTTGAACGGCTTCGCCGTGACCGACCACAACACGTGCGAGGCGGTCGATTACATGATCGAGAAAGGCTTGATGCGTCCGGACGGGCAACCGGTCGACGGCTTCCTCGTCATTCCGGGCATGGAAGTCACGACGTCCGACGGCCACTTGCTCTGCCTCGGCAGCAAACTCCCACCGACCCTGCGCGGTCGTCCGGCCGCCGAAGTCTGCGCGGCGGCGCACGCCGCGGGGTGCCTCTGCGTGGCGCCGCATCCTTACGACCTCTTCCGCGCGGGGATCCGCGAGAGTGTGCTCGACACGTTGCCGCTCGACGGACTCGAGGTCTTCAATGCCGCGACGACACTCAAGCGCCACAACCGGAAAGCTTACGACTACGCCTCGCGCCGCGGCTTGCCCATGACGGCGGGCAGCGACGCGCACCACGCGGGCGCCGTCGGGGTGGCCTGCACCATCCTCGAGACGGAGGATTTCACCGTGCCGGGCGTGCTGGCCGCGCTGCGGCAGGGCTCGGAACTCGAGCAGCGCTACCTCAGCACGCGTCAGACCATCCGCAAGACGTGGAACAACTGGTTCCGCCTGCGGCGCAAGGCGCCCGCCGCGCGGATGGCCGCGGCGGAATGACGCAAACCGTATCTGCTTGACCGCACTGGAGGGCGCGGAAACCGTCGTTTGATGAGGAAAGCGCGCCGAAACTCGCAGCCCGCGCTGTGGGACGAAATGTTCGCGGCAGATGGCACGCCGCGCGAGATTTACCGTCCGCTGCTCGATCTCGTGCTCGGATTACCGCGCGGGGAGGTCAAGCTGATCGTCGAGCGCCTCGAGGCGACGATGCGCGAGATGGGGGTGACCTTTGACATCGACCGCAACCGGCCGTGGGGGAAACGTCCGTGGTTCTGCGATGTGCTGCCGGACCTGTTCGGCGGGGCCGAGTGGGCGCGGTTGGCTGAAGGCGTGCGTCAGCGGTTGCGGGCCTTCGAGATGTTCCTGCAGGACATCCACGGCGAAAAAACCATCCTTCGGGCCCAGGCCGTGCCGGCGCGACCGGTGCTGGGCAGTCCGTATTTCCAGCGACCGGCGGTCGGCCTGCCGCGGCCTGGCGGGGCCTTCCTCCATTTGTCGGGTCTGGCTCTGGCGCGCGGGCCCGACGGGCGCATGGCCGTCACGCACCATTATTTCAGCAATGCCTCGGGTATTTCCTACATGATGCAAAACCGGCGCGCGCTTTCCCGCGTCTTTGCCGAAGTCTTCCGCGACCACAACGCGCAGAGCATCGCCGATGTGCCCGTCTCCATCCTCGAGACCTGCCGCGCGCTGGCGCCGACCGGGGTGGACGATCCGGTGGTGGCCCTGCTCACGCCGGGGCCGGGCAGCGCCGCGTATTCCGAGCACAGCTTTCTCGCCCGCCGCATGGGTATCCCGCTGGTGCAGGGCGGCGACTTGCTGGTGGTCGATGACCGGTTGTATTTGAAAAGCGTCTCGGGCCTCGAGCGCATCGACGTGCTCTACACGCGCGTGGCCGATGCATGGCTCGACTCGATGGTCTTCCGGCGGGATTCGTTGCTCGGCGTGCCGGGCTTGGCGCAATGCGTGCGGCTCGGCACGGTAGCGGTGGCCAATGCCATGGGCAGCCAACTGGCCGACGACCGCGCGCTGCTGCCCTTCGCCGGGCGGATCATCCGCTTTTACCTCGGCGAGAAGGAAATCCTCCCGACCCTGCGCACGTGGTGGCTGGGCGATCTCGACCAGCGTGACCATGTGCTCGACCGGCTCGAGGAGTTCGACATCCGTCCGCTCTACGGCGAGCCGTTCATCCATCACGCGGGAAGCAGCCAGAAGGACATCGACCGCTTGCGCAAACGGTTGCTCGACGAGCCGCAGCTTTACGTGGCCCAACCCCGCGAGGCCGGGGCCGTCACGGTGTGCCTCGACCGCAAGGGTTCGCTCGACGACCGGCGGCAGGACCACATTGTCTTCGCTCTGCGCTGTCCGGGTGGGGACTACGAGGTGTTTCCCGGTGCGCTGACGCGCGTTTCCTCGGAGGACGGCGTGTTCACCGCGTCCGAACTCGGTGGCGGCAGCAAGGACACCTGGGTGCTGGCCACCGATGAGGAGGTCGGGCCGCGCGCCCTGGTGGTCAACCGTCCGCCCGAGATCCACGCCCCGACGGCGCACGTGACCAGCCGCGTGGCCGATGCATTTTATTGGCTGGGGCGCTACCTCGAGCGCGCGCAGAGCGTTGCCTCCATGGTCGGCGTCATCGAGAGCCTCGAGACCGAGGAACTCAACCGCGCCGAGCGCCAGCTTTACCGCCCGGTCTGGGAGCGCGTGCTGCCGCCGCTGGAGAATCGTGAAAAAGGACGCAAGCGTGGCATCACCAGCGCGCTCGAGCGCTACCATCTCGTGCTCGACGGACGCGAGGAAGGCTCGGTCGGGAGCATCCTGCGCCGCGCGGTGCGCAATGCCGGGCAGATCATGGAGTCACTCAGCGTCGAGGCCTACGGCGTCCTCAGTAATCTCGACGGACGCTTCGTCCGCGCACGCTTCCGGCCGGACGGCGACGAGGCCTCGCTGACGCGGGCCACGCAGCGCTTCAGCGCCGCGGCCGTCTCGGGTATCGCGGAATTTTTCGGCACGGCCGAAGCGACCATGTTGGCCGACCGCGGGTGGAACTTCTGCCGGCTGGGCCAACAGTTTGAACGGGCCGCGGTCACGGCCAACGCCGGCTTGACCATTTTCAAGTCCATCGCGCAACGGCTCGAGAAAGTGCCCGAACTTCCGGAGCACGCGGTGGAAATCGAGCTGTCAGCCTTCCTCCGCCTGCTCGGCATGCGCGATGCTTACCGGCGGGTCTACCAGATGCGCGCCGAGCCGGTGCCGGTCCTGCGCCTCCTCTACGACCATCCGGAAATGCCGCGCTCGGTGCGGCGTTGTCTCGGACGCTCCGCGCGCCTGCTCGGCGGCGAGGAGGACCGCTCGCCCGGACTGGTGCGCACGCGCGAGGCGCTCGAGGGTGTCCTGCAACTCGTCGCCACCGCCGACTGGGCGTCCTATTTGCTGCCGGCCACGGAGACCGCCGGCGAGTCCGGCGGCGGGGTGCTCCTCGATCCGGCGCGCATCGGCGGACTCGTCGCGGGGCTCTCCGACATTACCGAGCAGACCTACGCCGTGCATGACGTCATCACCGACGGCTTTATTAACCACCAGATCCTCCTCGACTGATGCGTTTCGAGATTCTGCACACGACCGACTATCGCTACGAGGAACCGGCCAGCGAGGCCTACGTCGAGGCGCGTCTGACCGCACCCGAGCGCCCGTCCCAGCGCATCCTGGCCCATGAATTGCTCTTCGATCCGCCGGCGCCCTTGTCGTCCTACACGGACTACTTCGGCAATCCGACGTCTTTTTACTCCATGGTCAAACGCCACGCACGCCTCACCGTGACCAGCCGGCTTCTCGTCGAAACAGCGCCGCCGGCGCTTCCGACGGAGGCCCTGGCCCTCCCCGTTGGCGAGGCGCGGCAGATCTTCTCCTCGGCCGGCACCGAGGTTTTCGATTATGTCCGCGCCTCGCCTGCCGTGCCGACCGGCGGGGAAGCGGCAACTTGGGGCCGGCGCTGGCTGCCGCCGGATGCGGCGCTCGGCGAGGCGCTGGTCGCACTCAACGGGGCGATCCACCGCGGGTTCCGCTACACCACGGGTGCAACGGATAACTGGACGCCGCTCGGCAAAATCTGGAAAGCACGCTCCGGGGTTTGCCAGGATTTCGCGCACATCATGTTGTCCGTGCTGCGCACGGCCGGACTGCCCGCGCGCTACGTTTGCGGCTACATCGAGACCGACCCGCCGAAAGGGCGGCGTCGTTTGACTGGCGCAGTGGCCACCCACGCCTGGGTCGAGGTGCTGGTGCCGGGCCTGGAATGGGTTGCTCTCGACCCGACCAACGATCAATGGTGCGGCCAACGCCATGTTGCGGTATCTTTGGGACGAGACTTTGCCGACGCCACGCCGCTGCGCGGGACGTTCAAGGGCAGCAGAGGACAAGAAATGTCGGTCAAAGTCGTGATGAAACGCGCCACATGAAACTTTCCATCGATTACCGCGCCGCCTACCGCTACGAGGGACGGATCAGTCTCTCGCCGCATGTCGTGCGTCTTTTTCCGCGCGACGCCCTGCAGGCGCGGGTCGCCGTGCTTCATTTCGCAACCAATCCGTCCGGCTCAATCCACTGGCGGCACGACCTCTTCGACAATGTCGTGGCGCAATGTTTCTACCCGCGGGAGGAAGACGGCCTGCTTTTCGAATTCCACGCGGAGATCATCGTCGAGCCGCGCAACCCGTTCGGCTTCTTGCTCGACAGCCGTGCCCTGCAATGGCTGCCGGAATACACTCCGCGCGAATGCGCGGTGCTGGCCGCTTTTCTTGAGGCGCCCACCGTTAAACTTCCCGCGGCCCTGCGTCCGGTCTCCGGCGGCGAAACCATCGGTGCGCTCGTGGCCATGAACGAATGGATCCACGCGAACATCGCTTACGAACGGCGCGAGGAAGGTGACGCCTACCCGCCGGAGGAAACGCTGCGGCGCGGACGCGGCGCCTGCCGCGACACGGCCGTGCTGTTGGCTGCAGCGCTGCGCGCGCAAGGTCTGGGCGCGCGGTTGGTCAGCGGGTTTTTGTGGGAAAGCGCCAGCGATCCCGCGAAGCACAAAGCGGACAGTTCTTTGCATGCCTGGACCGAGGTATTTCTCCCCGGCGCGGGTTGGATCGGGTTGGATCCGTCGAACGGCGTGTTGGTCGACCATCATTACCTGGCCACCGCAGTGGGCGTGGTTCAGGCCGATATCGAGCCGGTTTCCGGCCTCTATTTCGGCGATCGCGCCGTGCCGCACCGTTTGGAGACGGCTTTGCGGATCACGCGGGATGAGAGTGTGTCCGAGTGATGCGCGTGCCGGAGACGAAAAGTAGAAGCGCCATCTTGGCGCTTAACCTCAGTCGATAAGCGGCAGGATGCCGCTGCAACTTTTCCTCAGACCATGATTTCCTCGTGGAAGAGGCGACCTTCGGTCGTGGCTTTGACGTAACCGGCGCGGATGGTGAAGTCGCCGAAGTGTTCGCCTTCCTGCCGCTCGGTGGCGTAGCGGCGGATGATGGGGGCGAGTTCGTTGACGATGTCCTCGGATTTGACGGACGGCTTGTAGAGTTTGTTGAGGCGTGAGCCGTCGAAGGCGGCGCCGAGGTAGATGTTGTATTTACCCGGGGCGCGGCCGACGAAGGCGATTTCGCCGAGATAGGGGCGGGCGCAGCCGTTCGGGCAGCCGGTCATGCGTATAACAATGTCGGTCTCGCGCA
>JBBEEK010000131.1:0-2768 GCA_040880825.1 Chthoniobacterales bacterium | reverse complement strand
CCGCGTCCGAAAAACGACTCGAAGAAATCGCTGAAGCCGGTGCCGCCGAACTGGAATTCCTCTTCGCCCCCGCCGCCGCCGTAGCCGCCGGGATAGCCGCCGCCGCCCGGGGGCGGACGGAACCCCGCGCCCGCCTGCTGCCAATTGGGGCCGACTTCGTCGTATTTTTTGCGCTTCTCCGCATCGCTGAGGACCTCGTAAGCCTCGTTGATCTCCTTGAACTTCTCCTCGGCGGCTTTTTTGTCCTTGGCCAGATCCGGATGGTGCTGGCGCGCCAGTTTACGAAAGGCTTTCTTGATTTCGTCAGCCGAAGCCGTCTTGGCGACGCCGAGCGTCTTGTAGTAGTCGCGGAATTCCACAGGCGGAGAAGATTGCCGGACACTATAGGTTCCCGCCCCCGTGCCGGGCCAACAGATTCCGCCGCTTGGCGCCGCGCCGCCCCCGCGCTACGCTGGCGCGGCCATGCTCGACATCCGTCAGATCCGCGACCATCCCGAGGCCGTCAAAACCCGCCTCGCCTGGCGCGATGAGGGGCTAACCGCACTGATCGACGGCGTGCTCGCAGCCGACAGCGAGCGCCGCGCCCACGAGACCCGCTGGCAACACCTGCAGGCCGAACGCAAACGTCTGAGCAAAGAAATCGGCGCCCTCCGCGCCAAAAAAGAGGACAGCGCCGCACTCGAAGCCGAATCGAAAAAGATGGGCGCGGAAATGGAATCCCTCCAACAAGCTTCGACCGCCGCCGAGGAAAAGCAGCGCGACCTCCTCCTCGCCGTCCCGAACCTGCCGCACGAAACCATCCCCCAAGGTGCCAATGCCTCGGCCAACCCGGTCCTCCGCACTTGGGGCGAACCGACGCCCATCGTCGCACCGCAGGACCACCTCGCCCTCGGCACACGCCTCGGACTCTTCGACCCCGAGCGCGCCGCCAAAATCAGCGGCAGCGGGTTCATCTGCTACACGGGGCCGGGCGCACGGCTCGAACGCGCCCTCATCAACTTCCTCCTCGACCTCCACACGCGCGACCACGGCTACACCGAGATGAGCCCGCCGTTGCTGGTCAATCGCGCCAGCATGACCGGCACCGGCCAGCTGCCGAAATTCGAGGCCGATCTTTTCGGCGTGACCGGGAGCGACCTTTTCCTCATTCCCACGGCCGAGGTGCCGGTGACCAATTTCCACCGCGACGAAATTCTGCCCGCGGAAAAACTTCCCCTCAAATTCGCGGCCTACACCCCGTGCTTCCGCCGCGAAGCCGGGTCAACCGGACGCGACACGCGCGGGCTCATCCGCATGCACCAGTTCGATAAAGTCGAGCTGGTCAAAATCACCATGCCGGAGAATTCCGCGGCCGAGCTGGAATCCCTCACCGCGGACGCCGAGCGCGTGCTGCAACTCCTCGGTTTGCCCTATCGTGTGATCGAACTGTGCAGCGGCGACCTCGGTTTCGGAGCCTGCCGCACTTATGACATCGAAGTCTGGGCGCCGGGCCACAACGGCTGGCTCGAAGTTTCCAGCTGCTCGAGTTTCGGCGATTACCAGGCGCGCCGCATGGCCCTGCGCTTCAAAGGGGCGGACGGCAAAAACCATTTCTGCCACACCCTCAACGGCTCGGGCACCGCGCTGCCCCGGCTCTACGTCGCGTTGCTCGAAAACGGACAGCAACCCGACGGCTCTGTGCACCTTCCGGAAATCCTCCAACCCTACTTCGGCGCGGCGAAAATCACCGCGGCCTGAACCGCATGAAAAAAGCGGCCGACCTCTTGCCGCGTTTTCTCGAACGCGTGGCCGACCTCCCGCGCACCGCGCCGTGCGTGGCCGGCGTGTCCGGCGGAATCGACTCGGTCGTGCTCTTCGATCTGTTACGTCGGGCAGACTTCCGCAAGATCATCGTGGCGCACTTCCACCACGGACTGCGCGGCCGGCACGCCGACCGCGATGCGCAATTCGTGCGCGCTTTGGCCCGAGAGGCCGGAGCATCTTTCGCGGCGGGACGCGGACGCACGCGCACCCGCGCCGTCCAACACCGCGAGTCACTCGAGGAGGCCGCGCGCCGGCTGCGCCGCACTTTCCTCGCGCGGACCGCAAAAAAGCACGCGGCGGGCACCGTTTTCCTCGGTCATCACGCCGGTGATGCGGCCGAGACCATGCTCTTCCACTTGGCGCGCGGCGGCGGTCCGCGCGGCTTGTCGAGTCTGCGCCCGCAAGCCCCGCTGGATGACACCGGCATCATCATCATTCGCCCGCTCCTCGGCTTCACCCGCGGGGAAATCGAAAGCCACGCCAAAGCGCGGCAGCTCACCTTCTGCGAGGACGAGACGAACACGTCCCGCGCTCACACACGCAACCGCCTCCGTCACGATGTGCTGCCCGCGCTGGCCGAAGCCGTCGGCTTCGATCCGGTGCCGGCGCTCGCGCGTGCCGCGGACCTCCTCGCCGAGGAAGATGCAGCACTGGATGCGCTCGTGCGCGACCGCGCAACCTCCTTGCCTCTCGAAACACGCCACCTGCGGGCCGAACCCGTCGCCTTGCAGCGCCGCTGGTTGCGCATCTGGTTGCGCCGGTGCACCGGCATCGAATGCGATTATGACACAATTGAACGCGCCCGCGCCCTTGCTCTCTCGACCCGCGCGCCGGCCAAAATGAATTTGCCGTGCGGGCACAACTTGCGCCGACGGGCCGGAAAATTGTTCGTCGAACGTGCCCGCCCCCAAAAATGACAAGCGCCACGGCAGGTAAACCCACCGTGGCGCCGCTCACTACGCCAG
>JBBEEK010000130.1:0-2851 GCA_040880825.1 Chthoniobacterales bacterium | reverse complement strand
CATGCCAAAGGTGAAAGCAGCCATTGTGGGCGCGAGCGGTTACTCCGGAGAGGAGTTGCTCGCGTTGTTGGCGCGGCATCCGCAGGTCGAGATCGTCGCGGTGACGTCGCGGCAATCGGCGGGTCAGACGGTGGCGGAAGTTTTCCCGCGCATGACGGGTGCG
The DNA here is from genome assembly GCA_040880825.1 of Chthoniobacterales bacterium. Taxonomy (GTDB): domain Bacteria; phylum Verrucomicrobiota; class Verrucomicrobiia; order Chthoniobacterales; family JACTMZ01; genus JACTMZ01. The sequence continues at coordinate 2,688 of JBBEEK010000130.1, read as the reverse complement.
GCCATCGCCGGGATGAAATTTGTCGAACCTTCGTTGGAGGCGTTGCAAAAATCTGGTGCGACCACGGTGTTCCTCGCGTTGCCTCACGGTTTGGCTGCGGAATTCGCCGCGCCCTTGCGGAAAGCGGGACTGCAAGTGGTCGATCTCAGTGCGGATTTCCGGCTGAAATCGGCCGGGGTCTTCGCGGAGTTTTACGGGGAAAAGCACCCGGCATCCGAGTTGTTGGCGGAGTCGGTTTATGCGCTGCCTGAGATTTGCGGCGATGTCGCGCTGAAGGGGGCCGGATTGCTGGCCTGCCCGGGGTGTTATCCGACGAGTATTCTTGTTCCTTTGGTGCCATTGCTCCGGCGGAAGCTGATTGAGCCGGGTTCGATCGTGATCAACAGTCTGAGCGGCGTGAGCGGGGCCGGGAGGAAGGCGGATGTGTCCCTGCTCTTTGCCGAATGCAACGAAAGCTTGCGGGCCTACGGAGTGCCGAAGCACCGGCATCTCTCGGAAATCGAGCAGGAGCTTTCCGCCGCGGCCGGCGTTCAGGTGACTGTGACCTTCACGCCGCACCTCGTGCCGGTGACGCGCGGGATGATTTCGACCATCGTGGTCCAACCGGCCAAGGGCGTGGACGCCGAGGCCGTCGAGGCGGCGTGGCGCGTGGATTATGAGGGGCGGCCGTTTGTGAGGGTGGTGCCGCATCTGCCGGACTCGAAGCATGTGACGGGCACAAACTTTATTGATATCGCGGTGCGCGATGATGCCCGGACGGGGCGTTTGCTGCTTTTCAGTGCGCTCGATAACCTGGGCAAGGGCGCGGCCTCGCAGGCGGTGCAGGCTTTCAATCTTTCGCAGGGCTGGGACGAACGGATGGGACTGACATGAGCAAGCTGAAGTCCGTCAAAGGCGGCGTCACCGCCGCGAAAGGTTTCCGCGCGGCCGCGGTTTTTGCCGGTATCAAAGCTTCGAATAAAGGCCGCGATGACATGGCGCTCGTCGCCTCGGAAATTCCGTCCGTGGCCGCAGGAGTTTTCACCACGAATCGGGTCAAAGCCGCCCCGGTGCGTGTCTCGCGCGCACACCTGCGCTCGCCTCAGGCTTGCGCTGTGCTCCTCAACAGCGGGAACGCCAATGCTTGCACAGGTCCGTGTGGTATCGCCGCGGCGAAGTCACTGGCCGCAAGCATGGCTGAGGCTCTCGACTGCGGCATCCGTCGTGTGCTCGTTTGCTCGACGGGGCGCATCGGTGTGCCTTTGCCACTCGAAAAAATGGCGGGCGCACTGCCGGGGTTGGCGGCACGCCTTTCGGCAGCGGGTGGCGCGGACGCGGCGCAGGCCATCATGACGAGCGACACATTTGCCAAGGAATATGCGGTGGAGGTCAAAGCGCCGGGCGGCACGTTCCGCGTCGGGGGCATGGCCAAGGGCGCAGGGATGATTGATCCGAACATGGCGACCATGCTCTGCGTTGTGACGACTGACGCGAAAATTTCCAAAGGTGCGCTGCAGAATGCGCTGCACACGGCGGTCGAGCGAAGTTTCAACCGCATCACGATCGACGGCGACATGAGCACAAACGACACGGTGTTGGCCTTGGCCAATGGCGCGGCGGGTGGGGGATCGGTCAAAGCCGGATCGCCCGACTATGCGGTTTTCAGCGAGGCGCTCAACGAAGTCTGCACGCAATTGGCCTTTATGATCGTGCGCGATGGCGAGGGTGTGTCGAAATTCGTCACTGTGCAGGTGCGCGGCGCCTCGAGTTTGCAGGCGGCGCGCAAGGTGGCTGAGGCGGTGGCCAACTCGACTCTCGTTAAATGCGCGTGGGCCGGCAACGACCCGAATTGGGGACGTATCCTCGACGCAGCCGGTTACTGCGGCGTGCGGATCCGCGAGGAGTTGGTTGATATCTACTATGACGGAGTGGCGGCGGTGCGCGGCGGCACGGCGGCGCCGACACCCAAGGAAAAGCTGGTCAAAGCGGTGAGGGGAGACAAATTCACTGTGACTATCGACCTGCACCAAGGCCGGGCTTTTTACACGGTCTACACGACCGACCTTACGGAGAAATACGTGGAACTTAACCTCAGCGAGTAGCATGAGTGTGACCGACGCCAGCCTGCGCGCAGGGACGCTGATCGAGGCGCTGCCTTATCTGCAAAAGTTCCGCGGTCAGACGTTTGTTATAAAATACGGCGGCAGCGCGATGGAAAGCGACGATGCTGTCGAGCGGCTCTTGCGCGATGTGGTTTTTCTCGAGGCGGTCGGGATCAATCCGGTGCTCGTGCACGGCGGAGGCAAGGCGATCAGCGCAAAAATGCGCGAGGCCGGCCTGGTCGCGCGGTTTGTCAATGGCCTGCGGGTGACCGACGAAGTGTCGGTCCGCATCGTGGAAGAGGTGCTCGACCGCGAGGTCAATCCGCGACTGGTGCAAACCATCGGCGAGTTCGGTGGCCGCGCGCGGGGATTTTCCGGGCGCGATGTGTTGCGGGCGGAGAAATTGCCGCCGGTCGATGACGGCAAGGGGGGCAAAGAGGATATCGGTTTTGTCGGACGCGTGACGGCCGTGGAGACGGCGGAGTTGGAAAAAGTCCTGCATGAGGAACGTGTGCCGGTGGTCTCACCCGTGGCGCGCGGCGCGGACGGGCACACCTACAATATCAATGCCGACGAGGCCGCCGCGGCCATTGCCGGCGCTTTGCGT
>JBBEEK010000129.1:0-2938 GCA_040880825.1 Chthoniobacterales bacterium | reverse complement strand
ACCCCCGATGCTTTGCGGGCTCAGGACTTTGATGTCACGAACAGCACGAATCTTACCAGCGGGACCAATTCCTATGGGAATACCTACGTCGGAAGCAACGCCAGCAGCATCACGCTCGGCGTTTTCAACACCAACACACTGCTGACCAACTCACTTGATCTTTTCATCGGCTATCAGGGCAGCAGCAACAGCCTCGTCATCTCCAACGGCGGCACGGTGGCGAACGATAATGGTTACATCGGCACCGAAACCAATTCCTCCCACAACAGCGTGCTGGTCACGGGGATTAATTCTCTTTGGACCAACAATAGGATCTTTATCGGCAACAAAGGCAGCAGCAACAGCCTCGTTATCTCCAACGGCGGCACGGTGGCGAACTACCGAGCCTTCATCGGCTGTGACACCTTTTCCTCCCACAACAGCGTGCTGGTCACCGGGACAAACTCGCTCTGGACCAACAGCGGCGAACTCGCTTTCGGCTTCATCGGCGGCAGCGGCAACAGTTTGGTTATTGCCAACGGCGGTGTCGTGGCCAGCGAGGCTGGCTTAGTCGGCAACGATTCGACTTCCTCGAACAACACCGTGTTGGTCACCGGCGCGGATTCGCTCTGGACCAATAACAGCACACTTCATGTCGGCAACTCCGGCAGCAGCAACAGCCTGGTCATTTCCAACGGCGGCACGGTGACAAGTGCCACCGGTTCCCTTGGCTCCCTCGGCGCCGCCTCCAACAATAGCGTGCTGGTCACCGGCGCGGGATCGAGCTGGGGCACCGTCGCCAGTTCCCTGTATGTCGGCGACGCCGGCAGCGGCAACCTCCTCACGGTGGCCGACGGCGGCTCGGTTTCCACGGGCCCGGGCGCGGCCCTCTACGTCGGCAACACCGGCAGCGGCAATAGCCTGATCATTTCCAACGGCGGCACGGCGACGGCCGGCAACAGCTACCTTGGCTATGGCGCCACCGCCTCCAACAACACCGCGCTGGTCACCGGCGCCGGCTCGACGTGGGACAATTTCGACAACCTCTTGGTCGGCAGGGAGGGCGGCAACAATAGCCTGGTGGTGAGCAACGGCGGCACGGTGACGGCGAGCGGATTTACCGATTCGGCCATTGGCTTCGCCTCCGACAACAACTCGGTCTTGGTCACCGGGAGTAACTCGCTTCTATCCGTCACCGGCGGTGGCACTACGCTCATTGTCGGCTACAACGGCGCTAGCAACAGCCTGGTCATTGCCGATGGCGGCCGGGTTTCCAGCATCAACGGCATCATCGGCTTCACAAACACCGCCGGACTCGCGATTGACAACAGCGCACTGGTCACCGGCGCCGGTTCGCGCTGGGACAACACCAACGGCCTCATCGTCGGGTTCGAGAGCGGCAACAGCACCCTGACGGTGGCCGACGGCGCCACGGTCGATGCCGGCTTCAACTTCGTCATCGCCTCGCAAGCCGGTTCCTCCGGCACCTTGAACATCGGCCGCTTCGGCACGAATGACACCGGCGGCACGATCATCGCCCCGACCATCGCCTTCGGCGCGGGCACCGGCGCGATCAACTTCAACCAAAGCGACGCGGTGACCATCACGTCGGCCATCAGCGGCGCGGGCGCCTTGAGCCAGCTCGGTGCGGGCACGACCACGCTCAGCGCGAGCAACACCTACACCGGCGCGACCACCGTGGCGGCCGGCCGGCTCGTCGTCGACGGCTCGATCGCCGCCAGTGCGGTTACGGTGCAAAGCGGCGGCACCGTGGCGGGATCCGGCACGCTTGGCGGACTCATCGTCAGCTCCGGCGGCACGATCAACCCGGGCAGCTCGCCCGGCACGCTGAGCGTCGCCGGCAACGCGGTATGGAATGCCGGCGGCAATTACAACTGGCAGATCTACGATGCGACGGGCACCGCGGGCAGCCCGACGGGTTGGGATTTGTTGAGTGTGAGCGGAACGCTCGATCTGACCGCGTTGTCGGCCGGCAACGAATTCCAGATCAACCTCTGGTCGCTCTCGGGCACCGCACCCGATACGAACGGCAATGCGCTCAACTTCAATCCTGCGCAAAATTACACCTGGGCGATCGCCAGTGCCGCCGGGGGCATCACCAATTACACTGGCACGAGCCAATTCAACATCAATACCTTCGCGACCAATGGCATAGGTGGATTTGCCAATGCGCTCAATGGCGGCACGTTCTCGGTGCTGCTGGACGGCAACAATCTGAACCTTGTCTATACCAAACCCATTCCCGAACCCGGCACGTGGGCCGCAGCGGCCCTGCTCGCCTCCGGGGCAGCCTTCATGCGTTGGCGTCGGCGCCGTAAGGTTTCCTGAGTTTTTTTAACAGATCACCGGAGCGCACGGGCGCTCGGGGAACCGGAAACTGCTCTGCAGTTGGAGATAGAGACAGCGAGTAGCTGTGCCCCGCAGGGGTGGTCGCGCCAGCGAACATCAACATGACCGAAGGTCACCCGCAGGGCGACATGAGCGGGAGCGAAGGAGTCAACGTAACGAAGTAAACGAAGGGTCGGAGAGAGCCGTGGCATCGGCATCTTGCCGATGATCTCGGGTCGTCATCGGCAAGATGCCGATGCTACTTTTCCGGAAACTATCCGTGCCATCCGTGTAATCCGTGGTTAAATTCTTCTGCCATAGACCGCCAACGACCTTCGGTCGCAACAACATCACTCAAGTTTGCCTCCGGCTATCTCCGCTGCGCTCCGGTTCAGCTCTCAGCCCTCGCTATTTCCTCGTTTCCGCCCTCTCCGCGCCCTCCGTGCCTCCGTGAGAGGTCTCTGAGGCCTCCGCCCGCTCTGGCCGTCCCCCTCGAAAAATCCGGCAAAATGCCCGTTGCTACGGCAGTGAAGTTAGCTACTATTTATTTGTCTTTCTCGTGGCCCGCGCCAGCTGCTCGGCTTCGACTTTGACGCGACGGTAAATTGCC
>JBBEEK010000128.1:0-19108 GCA_040880825.1 Chthoniobacterales bacterium | reverse complement strand
CGTTGTTGGCGTTGGTGATATACGCTTGGTGATGTTTGTCGTGGTGGATTTCCATCGTGCGCGCGTCGACGTGGGGCTCGAGGGCGTTGTTTGCGTAAGGGAGAGGAGGTAGTTCGTAGGCCATGGTGTATTGAGTGTGTTGTTGAGGTTGTCCTTGAGAAGGTTGTTTTTAACCCGAGGAGTTACGAGGGGCAAGGATTGGGGGATGCGGGGGGATGGGCACCGGCGGTCATAGACCGCCGCTACAAGGGGGGAAGGAAGGTGGCATCGGCATCCTGCCGATGGGTTTGGGGTCGCCATGGGCAGGGCTGCCCATGCCACGGGTTTGTTGCGTGGCGGGTCAGGCGTTTTCTTCCAACTGGCCGTCGCGGATGTGGAGGACGCGGTCGCCGCGGGCGGCGAGGTTGGTGTCGTGGGTGACGGCGAGGAGGGTGGTGTTGTTTTCGCGGGCGAGGCGAAGGAGGAGGTCGACGATTTCGCCGCCGGTGCGGGAGTCGAGGTTGCCGGTGGGTTCGTCGGCGAAGAGCATGCCGGGGCGATTGACGAGGGAGCGGGCGATGGCGACGCGTTGTTGTTCGCCGCCGGAGAGTTCGGAGGGCAGGTGGTGGGTGCGGTCGCCGAGGCCGACGTGTTGGAGAAGTTCGGCGGCGCGGTTTTGGTCGGCCTGGCCGCCGATGAGGCCGGGCAGGGCGACGTTTTCCAGCGCGGTGAGTTCGGGGAGGAGCATGTAGCTTTGGAAGACGAAGCCCATGCGGGTGTTGCGCATTTCGGCCTGCCGCGCGGCGGAGAGGCGGTAGAGGTTCTCGTTTTCGAAATGGACTTCGCCGGTGGTGGGACGTTCGAGTCCGGCCAAGGTATAGAGCAGGGTGCTCTTGCCCGCACCGGAGGCGCCGCAGAGGAAGACGGTTTCGCCGCGGAGGACGGTGAGGTCGAGTCCGCGGAGGATCTCGAGAGTTGTGTTGCCCAAGCGGAATGACTTGCGGAGTCCGCGCGCGTGCAAATGGACATCGTCCGCCATGGGATCAAAGAATGGCGGCTTCGAGGCGCGCGCGGAGTTCGGCGATAGGGAGGCGTTCCTGTTGCATCGAGTCGCGGTGGCGGAGCGTGACGGTGTCGATTTTTTCCGGTCCGTTTTCCCCGATGGTGTCGAAGTCGACGGTGACGCAGAAGGGTGTGCCGATCTCGTCCTGGCGGCGGTAGCGGCGGCCGATAGCCCCGGCTTCGTCATAGAAGACGTTCATGTGGCGGCGGAGGGAGGCTTCGATCGCGCGGGCTTTGGCGACGAGTTCGGGACGGTTTTTGAGCAGCGGGAAAATGGCGCATTTGACCGGTGCGATGCGGGGATGGAAGCGCAGCACGGTGCGGGTTTCCGATTTTCCTTTGTCGTCGGCGACTGTTTCCTCGTCGAAAGCCGCGGCCAGGACGGCCAAGGCCATGCGGTCGAGGCCGGCGGAGGGCTCGATGACATGGGGCAGGTAGGAGCCCTTGAAAAGTTTTTCGGCGCAAGCCGCGATTTCTTGGCGTGTGGTCTCCGCGCATTGGCGGTCCTCAAAAAGCCCGTCGATGAATTCTTTTTTCTGTTCGTCGCTGAGTTTGTCGCCGGCAGCCTTGAGTTCCTCGTCGAAAACTTCGAGCGTTTTGCCGGAGAATTTCTGGTGCTGGGAGAGGTCGAAGTCACCGCGGGCGGCGATGCCCTCCAGTTCCTCGGTGCCGAAGGGGAACTTGAAAAGGATGTCGACCGTGGCGCGGGCGTAGTGGGCCAGTTCGTCGGGCTTCTGCCAGTGGTAATCGAGCACGTCGGTGCCGAGACCGATCGAGTCGTAATATTTCGTGCGCTGGTCCACCCAGTAACGGTGCCACATTTCCCAGCCCCAGGCGGGGCGGGGGGCGGAGAGGTCGGTGCCTTCGTGCCATTTTTCAACGGATCCGTGGATGAGTCGCACGGCATCATCCGGGCGGATGAAGAACTCCAGCTCCATTTGCTCGAATTCGCGGGAGCGGAAGGTGTAGTTACGCGGCGTGATCTCGTTGCGGAAAGCTTTGCCGATCTGCGCGATGCCGAAGGGGACTTTGACCCGTGAGGAGTCGAGGACGTTCTTGAATTGCACGAAAATAGCCTGGGCTGTTTCGGGACGCAGGTAAGCGAGGTTGTCGTCACTTTCGACCGGACCGCAATGGGTGCGGAACATGAGGTTGAACGGTCGTGGCGCGGTCAACTCGCCACCGCAATGGGGACATGGCGTGACCAGGCCGGTGGCGGCCATCTGCTCGGTGGCGAGAAACTTGTAGAGCTCGGTGGCGTCGGCCGGCCCACGGCCTTGTTCGATCTCTTCGGCGAGCCATGAAATGGTGACGTCGGGATTGCGGATGAGCGCGAGGTTGGGGGCGAGTTGTTGGCCTTTGCCCTTGCCCCACTTCAGCAAGTCGGCCGGCTCGAAGTGGTTCGTGCCGGGTTCGACCATTTCGGCGATGGATTGCGTCCACTTCTGCTCTGCCATCATGGCCCACCATTGGTCGGAGCGGACGAGTTTCTTGCAGTGTTTGCAGGTGCTCATCGGGTCGCTGAAGGTGTCGACGTGACCGCTCGCGGTCCAAACCGTCGGATGCATGATGATGCTGGCATCCAGACCGACGATGTCGTCCCGGTCACGCGTCATGTTTTGCCACCAGGTATCGCGCAGGTTCCGTTTGAGTTCCGCGCCCATCGGGCCGTAGTCCCAAAAGCCGTTGAGGCCGCCGTAGATTTCGGAGGACTGGAAGATAAAGCCGCGGCGTTTGCAGAGGCTGACAATTTTTTCCATGCGTTGTTGGGCTTCTTTGGGCATAGGTGAACGGGCAAGTGTAGATGGGGGTGCAGAGGCGGACAAGAGTTGGGAGGGGTTAGGGTCCGGCGGTCATAGACCGCTACAAGTAGGAGGAGAACAGCCGTCGCCTGGGATGGCAGCGCTACAGGGGTTGCAGGTTGGTTTCGATCTCGTGGCGGCGAGGCTCGAGAAACGGGGGGAGGGAGAGTGTTGTGCCGAGGTTTTCGAGGGACTCGTCGGTGGTGAAGCCGGGCTCGTCGGTGGCGATTTCGATGAGGATGCCGTTGGGTTCGCGGAAGTAGAGGCTGCGGAACCAGTGGCGGTCGACCGGGCCGCTGTTCGGCATGCCAGACCCGGCCAAATGTTGTGCCCACGCGTGGTAGTCCGCCTGCGTGGTGCGGAGGGCGAGATGGTGCACACCGCCGGCACCTTGGCCTGCGGCGGGAGTCTCGGGATCGATCCGCAGATGAAGTTCGCGGGCGGCTCCGGGGTTCGAGCCGATTTGGTAGACGTGCACATCGCGTCCGTCCATCGGGTAAGTGCCGATGTTTTGCAGGTGCAGAAGTTCGCGAAAGACACGGTCGGTCGGTTCGAAGGTTGGCACACTGAGGAGCAAGGGGCCCAACCCGCGGATCTGGTGCCCGGTCGGGACGGGGCTGCCTTCCCAAATGGCGGCGGCGGGTTCGTCGTCGACGACGAGGCTCAAGCGTTGTCCTTCGGGATCCTCAAAATCCAGCACCGGCTTCCCGTTGCGTTCGGTGATGGACTCTTTCGCGCCCAGTCGATCGCGCCACCATTCGAGCGAGGCGGTGCGGCCGACGCGCAGACCGGTTTGTGTCACGCTGCGTGTGCCGCGGCGCTCGGGTGCCATGGGCCAATGGAAAAAAGTCAGGTCGGTGCCGGGGGTGCCGGCGCCGTCGGCGTAGAAGAGGTGGTAGGCGGAGACGTCGTCTTGGTTGACGGTTTTTTTGACGAGGCGCAGGCCGAGGGTCTGGGTGTAGAAGTGGTGGTTATCGCGGGCGCGGGCGGTGATGGCGGTGACGTGGTGGATGCCGTGGAGGTTCATGGGAGGCGTGCAAGTCCGAGGATACGCACATCGACGCCGTCGGCGTGGCAGGTGTGTCGGGGTTGGGGGGAGAGGTTTTTGAATCCGGCGAGGGAAGCGGGGACGGTGGAGAACTGTTCGACGTTGGCGTCGCGGATTTCGTAGGGCGCGTGAGCGACGGTGCCGCGGAAGAGTCGGCCGTTCCGGTGAGAGTAGAGGTGGTAGCGTTCAAGGAGGAAAAACTCGAGGTGTCCGGGAGCGCTGACCCGGGCCGGGCCTTCCGGTCGCCAGACGAAACGGGATTCTTCCGATGTGCCGCGGCGGGTGGAGCGGTAGTCGATGACGGGTCCGAAGTCGGCCTGCATTTTCGCGCGTTGGTAGGGCAAGCCGAAAAAAATGCGGGCGATAAGGACGGCGAGCGATTGGTTGCAGTCGAGCGAGTAAAACCACACGCCGGGGACACCGCGATCGTCGTGCACGTAGGTGCGGACATTGAGTTCGAGAAAGTTGGAGACGGGGGCGACGGCGGGCAGTCCGGTCGGACGGACGCCGCGCATGGCGAAGGGCACAATGCCGAGCCAACCGGCGTCGTCAAAGGTGTCGGCGTGGAGGCCGGGCGGGAGGGTGCGTTGGATGAGGCCGGGTTCGACGGACCAATGGAGAAAAAGCAGATTCTCCCAGCGTTGGCGCATGACGGTGCGTTGCCGTGGAGCAGGGTGTCGTGCGGCCTCGCGTTGATCGGGTGTCGGGCGTGTCATGAGAACAATTCGCGCTGCGGGTCGCGGGCGAATTGGAAGGCGGTGAGCGGTTCGCGGTTGTTTTTGGCGAGGGCGAGGAATTTGAACGAGGTGCCCATGCTTTCGGGATGGAGCAACTGGCGCAAGGCGCGCATTTCGCGGGCGGCGTCCGGGGAGAGGTGTGTCTCCGGCATGGCGGGAAAGGTGCCGGCGGCGAGGGCGGTGAGGGCGTGATGTTGATCGGTGAAGCCGGCGAGGGTGAGGCCGGCACCCTGTGCGATGCGGGCCGCGGCGGTGAAGTCCACGTGGGCCGTGAGGTCTTGGGCGCCGGGATCGGCGAGGGGGTCATCCCGGCGTTGGTGGTTGCGGTAAGCGGCGAGGGTGCCGGCCGCGCGAGCGGGGTGATAGCGTACGGCGGCGGGGTGTCCGTAGTCGATGAGGAGGAGCCAACCTTTGGTGATTTTGGCGGCGACGGTTTGCATCCATGGAGCGAGCGACGGGCAGACCTCGGTGGCGAAGTGCGGGAGGTGGTCCGGCACGGGTGGTGTTTGACCGGAGAAGGGAGCGTCGATGAAGAAGAAGTGTGTGCCATCATTCTCGACGCGGCGTTCGTGCCAGGTGGATTGGTCGCGGACGAGGAGCTGCACGGGAAAGGCGTCGAGGAGTTCGTTGGCAAAAAACACGCCGGTGAACGAGGGAAGGTCCTTTTCGTGCGCCACGTGGGTGAGGTGCGCGGCCCACGGGGCGAGGGTTTTTTGTTGGAGCGCGCGGAGGTTGGCCAGTGGTTCGACGATGAGGATGCGCGGCAGGGGACCGCTCCAAGCGACGAGGATGTCGGCGAGGAGTTGTCCGTCGTTTGCGCCTTGTTCGACGAGGGTGAAGTCGCCGGGATTCCCGAGGTGCCGGCGCATTTCGAGGAATTGGGCGGCGAGGAGTTTGCCGAAGACGGGGCCGACGCTGACGCTGGTGAAGAAGTCGCCGCGTTGGCCGGTGCGTGATTGGTCCGATGTGTAGTAGCCGCCGTGCGGGTGGTAGAGAGCGACGGCCATGAATTCGTCGAAGCCGACGGGGCCGTGTTGTGCGATGCGGCGGCGGAGTGCTTCCGCAGGCGTGTCAGGGCCGGGTGATTTCCCGGACATAAACGTTGATCATGCCGTCGGGGCCTTCTTCGACGCGGTTGATCTGGAAAGGGCGGGTGGAGTCGCGGCGGAAGTTTTCGCCTTGGGCCGGCGCGCTGGTGCCGGTTGGGAAGTCGGCAATGATGCGAATGTTGCGGGGTGTGCGGCGCCCGCGCAGCACGGCGCGGCCTTCGCCGGCATTGGTGACGCTGAATTCGCCGGAGAGGTAGACGGGTTGGTTGGGTGCCTCTTGTCCGGCAAGTTGGCCGGCGGCGTCTGGGTCGAGCAGACGTCCGCGCGGCATGCGGCCCGGGGCGTAGAGCGTCCAGTCGCGTGGGCCGGGGGCGGAGATGGTGGCGGGTGCGGGGGCGGCGAAGGGTTCGAGTTCCGCGGCGGGGGCGGTGGGGGCAGGGGGTGTGGACACGGGTTCGGCGCGGGCCACGGGGATCTCCTCGCCTGCGGTATCGACGGGGACAGCTTTGGCCACGGGGACGCCATCGATCATTTCGGTGGCCGTCGCGGGCAGCGGGAGCGGCGGGGGTGTGGCGGCGGGGTTGGCGGTTTCGGTTTTTTGCACGCGCATGAGCGTGGGCGCATCGTCCGGTCTTTCGTCGGCCAGACCGGCGCGCTGGAGATACTTGCGGTAATGCTCGGTGGCTTTGTCGACGGCGGCTTGGTTGAGGACGGGGAGCCCGGCTCCGACGTTGAGGTCTTCCGGCGGCTCGAGGCTGAAGGTGCCGGTGTCGTCGGTCGAGGTGTAGCTGCCGTAGAGAAGGGGGACGGCAGTGAGGTTGAGCCGTCCGTCGGGCATGATGCGGGCGTTGACCACGGCCGTGAGGTCGTGGGTGCGGGCCAGTGGCAGGTCGAGGCCGGTGAGGAGCATGCGTTCGAGGTTGCCGATGTTTTTCTCCTCGGCGGGGAGGATCAACTCGAGGAGCACGGAGGGATTCTCGTTGGAGCGGGCGAGGACAACCACGCCTTGGGGAAAGAAGTTGTTCGGCCCGAGGCGGAAGGCGCCCATGATGTTGAAAGAGCCTATGACATAGGGCACGAGATCTTTGGTTTGCTGGTAGTTGCGCAGGTAGTGGCGCAGGAGTTTGTCATTCTCGGCGGACAGCTCGGCGGGAGGCAGCGGGCCGAAGCGTTCGAAGAGTTTGTTTGCGTCGAGGAATTGTCCGCGTGGGGCTTTGGTCTGTTCGAAGCGTTTGGGCGCGTCAATTTTCCCGAGGGTGCGCAGAAAGCGGTAGCTGAAACCTTTCTCGGGATGTCCGAAGACGTAAAAGCTGCCGATCCACGAGATGGCGGCGACGGCCGCCAGGACGATGATGAAGATGGTCCAGGCGAGCAGGTTGTCTTGTCTGGCTGTGCCCGTGCGGGAATGGTTGCGGCGAGGCATATCAGGATCGTTTTCCGGCGGGCATTGAGTCGTGGCGTTGACGGAGGTATGAAAGCGGAGTGTCTCTAAAGCACACCAAACTTCCAAGTCAAACGGGAGGCTGTCACCGTGGGTAAAATACGAGTGCTGCCGGAAGTCGTGGCCAGCCAGGTGGCGGCCGGCGAAGTGGTCGAGCGTCCGGCGTCGGTGATCAAGGAGCTGATGGAAAACAGCCTCGATGCGGGGGCGCGCCAACTGGAGATCGAAGTGCGGGGGGCGGGGACGGCCCTGCTGCGGGTGACGGACGATGGGGCGGGGATGGACCGGGAGGATGCTTTGATGGCTTTGGAGCGGCATGCCACGAGCAAGATTACGACGGCGGCGGATTTGTCTTCGGTGCGGACGATGGGTTTCCGCGGCGAGGCGTTGCCGAGTATCGCGAGTGTGTCGGAGTTCACACTGCGCACGCGTCCGGCGGAAGCGCCGGCCGGCACCGAGGCGGTGGTGCGCGGCGGGAAGCTTGCCGCGGTGCGCGAGGCGGGGTGTCCGGTTGGGACGACGGTCGAGATAAAATCACTTTTTTACAATGTGCCGGCCCGGCGAAAATTCCTGCGCAGTGCAGCGACCGAGACGGCACACCTGGATCGTGCGGTGGAGACGGTGGCGCTGGCTTTTCCGCAGGTGGGGATTCACTACCTGCGCGACGGGAAAACAGTGCACAGGCTGCCGGCCGCGGCAGGATTGGGGACGCGGGTGGCGGATTTTTATGGAGCGGAAGATCGCGGTGCCATGGTGGAAGTGGTGGAATTCGAGGCGGCCGGCGGAATACGGGTGCGCGGACTGGTCTCGCGGCCGGGGGCGACGCGGGCGGACCGGAGCCGTCAGTTTTTCTTCATCAATGGACGTGCGGTGGAGAACGGATTTTTATCCGCGGGTTTGCGCGAAGCTTACCATCAGATGCTGGAACCGGGGCGGCATCCGGCGGTCTTTCTGCATTTGGAGATGGATGCGGCGGCCGTGGATTGCAATGTGCACCCGGCCAAGCGCGAGGTGCGCTTCCGCCATGGAGCCGCGGTGCGCGAGGCGGTGCGTGTGGCGGTGGAAGGGGCGTTGCGCGAGGCGCGGGCGGAGTGGCTGCGTCCGCTGCAACCACACGTGGTGGCGCGGGTCGAGCCGGTGGTGGCGTCGGTGCGACCGGCGGCGGCGGCCCATCAACCGGAATTACCACGGCCCGTGATGCCCGAGCTACGGGCTGACCATTCGCCGGAAACGTCGGCGGTGCCGGCGGAAGGGCGAGCGTCGCGGCGCCCGGAGGAGGAGTTCCGGATGATCGGGGCTTTGTCGCAGCGGTATTTGCTGCTGGAGGGGGCGGAGGGGTTGGTCATGCTCGACCAGCGTGCGGCCCACGAGCGGATCCTTTTCGAGCGGCTGCAGCGGGGGGTGGCGGGTGGTGGTGTGGCCTCGCAGCGCTTGCTGGCACCGGAGGTTTTCGAACTGGCTCCGCGGGAGCATGAAGTGGTGGCGGAGAATCTGGCGGTGCTGGCTGAGGCGGGTTTCGGCGTGGAGATCTTCGGTGGCCGGGCGCTCCGGGTCGAGGCGCTGCCGGACTTTCTGGCCGGGCGCGAGCCGCGGCGGGTATTGGAGGAATTCGCGGCGGCGTGTCTGGCGGGCGGTTCGGCCCGGGGGCGGCGGGAGGACGACGCGGTGCGGCGGGCGGTGACGCGGTTGGCCGTCGGACACGAGGGGGCCGGCAGCGAGGCCGAGCAGCGGGCGCTGGTCGAGCAGTTGCTGTCATGCGAGCTGCCTTACTGTGATCCGGACGGGCGTCCGGTCATGCTGCAGTTTTCCTGGCGGGATCTGGACCGGAAATTCGGCCGGACTTGAGCGGGCCTGCCTTGCGCGCCGGCGCGGGCGCCCGCTACAAGGGGGTATGCCCGATCTGCGTATCCAACCGGCGACGTTGGAAGATCTGCCTTTGCTGGCTGAGTTGCTCGGCGATCTGTTCGCGCACGAGCCGGATTTTCATCCGGACACGGAGAAGCAAATACGGGGGTTGCGGCTGATTCTCGAGCAACCGAACCGCGGGCGGATTTTCGTGCTGCGCAACAATCTGCGGATTATCGGGATGATCAACCTGCTCTTCACTATCAGCACGGCGGAAGGCGGATTCGTGGTCTTGCTGGAGGATCTGGTGGTCCATGCCGAACACCGCGGTCAGGGCCACGGCAGCAGGTTGCTGCAGCATGCGGTTGATTTCGCGCGGGAGAAAAATTTCCTACGTCTGACGTTGTTGACTCATCGAGGAGACGGACGGTTGGTCGAGTTTTACCGCAAGCACGGCTTCTTCGAATCGGAGATGGTAACGATGCGTCTGCTCTTGGAGCCGGGGAGCGGCGCGGGTTCGTGAGCGCGCGGGTGCGGACGGCCTTTGTGCTGTGTGCGGGGTGGGGTGAGCGGTTGCAACCGTTGACCGACCAGGTCCCGAAGCCACTGGTGCCGATTTGCGGAGTGCCCTTGTGCGAATTCGCGCTGGCGCGACTGGTGGCGGCGGGGGTGGAGCGGATGGTGATCAACACGCACCGGTTGCCGGGCGAATTCGTGCGGCTCTTTCCCGAGTATCCGGGGCCATCGCAGTATGCGGGGGTGCCGGTGGTTTTCCGCCACGAGGAAGTGCTGCTGGAGACGGCGGGAGGGTTGAAAAATGTGGAGGATCTGCTGCTGCCGGGTCCAGTGTTGGTGCACAACGGGGATATTCTCGCCGAGATGGATTTGGCCGCGTTGATGGCGGCTCACGGGCGGGGCGGCGCGGTGTGCACGCTGGCGCTGCGGTCGTCGGGCGGTCCGTTGCAGGTGGGTTTCGACGCGGCAAGCGGGCACGTGACCGACATCCGCGGGGAACTTGGCTCGGAGGCGCCGCGCTTTCTTTACACGGGTGTGTGCGTGGTGGATCCCGTGCTGCTGGCGCGGATCCCGTCCGGCCAACCGGTTTCCTTCGTGACGGTGTGGCTCGAGGCGCTGCGCGCGGGGGAGAAGATCGGAGGGATCGTGCTCGATGAAGGCGTATGGCGCGACATCGGGACGATCGGGGAATATCTGCGGATCCACGGCGATCTGGCGTCGGGTGCGGTCAAACTGGCTGCACCGGCGACGGCGCCGACCGGGTGGCCGCGGTGGCGGAGTGCGGGTGCGCGGGTGGCGACGGATGCCGTTTTGTCGGGTTGGAACTGGCTCGGGCCAGATTGCGAGGTCGGAGTGGGGGCGCGCTTGACCGATTCCGTGTTCTGGGCCGGATCCCGGGTCGAGGCGGGTGCGGTGGTCGAGGGATCGGTCGTGCGCGAAGGCATGATCGCTGCGGGGGAAGTGAAATCCACGGTGCGATGAAGGATCTTTTTGACTGGGTGGCAGCGGTCCATCCCTCTGCGGCGGGCGGTGAATGGGAGCCGGTGAACCACGGGGGATCCGACCGTCAATTTTGGCGGGGTCGCGGCCACGCGGCGGGTCTGATCGCGGTTTTCTACGGACCGGAGAAAGCGGAGAACAGCCGCTACGCGCACTGTGCGGATTTTTTGCACCAGCATGGCGTCCGTGTGCCGGCCGTGCTGGCCCATGATGAGGGCTGGCGGCGGCTGCTGATGGAGGACGCGGGCACGGAGGATTTGTGGTCGCACCGCCACGAGTCGTGGGAAGTGCGGCGAGATCTCTATACCAAGACGCTGGCGGAGACCGCGAAGATGCATGCGCTCGACTTGGCCCAAGCGGAGGCCGGGCATGTGTTGCGCGAGCCGTTCGATGCGGGGCTTTACCGTTGGGAGCAGGATTATTTTTTCGACAACTTCCTCGGCGCGGAGAGTTCCGCCCCATGGCGGGCCGCCGTGCCCTTCGACGCGCAAGCCGACGAGCTGGCCGCGCAGCCGCGCGTGCTGGTGCACCGCGACCTGCAATCGCAGAACGTGATGGTGCACGGGGGCGAAGTCACTTTGATTGATTTCCAAGGAATGCGCGCCGGGTTGGCGGGCTACGATGTGGCCTCGTTACTTTATGATCCCTACGTGACGATGACGGCGGAGGAGCGCAGCGAACTTTCGACGATCTACGCCGGCCTGGCCGGTCGGACTGACCTTGCGGCGTGGGACGAGGAACTTCGTGCCGGCGCCCGCCAGCGATTGATGCAGGCACTGGGGGCCTACGGGTTTCTCGGGAAAACCAAAGGCAAGACCGCGTTTCTGGCCCACATCCCGCCTGCCGCGGAGCGATTGGCCGTGCTTTGCGAAGCCGAGCCCGCGTGGCAACCTCTGGCTGCGGGTATCCGCGCCGCCGCCCGATGAAGAAAACCGCCGTAGTCATTGAAAACGTGCAACCGCTGCTCGACGGCGGGCGCTACGCGATCAAGCGGTTGGTCGGTGATCCGGTGCACGTCACCGCGGATATTTTCAAGGACGGGCACGACGTGGTGGCCGCCGTGGTCAAATGGCGCCGGGCTGGGGAGCGCCGGTGGCATGAGGCGCCGATGCAGCAAGGGGACAACGATGTGTGGACCGGCTCGTTCACGGTCACGGAAATCGGCGACTGCGAATACACCGTGGAAGCGTGGCTCGACGCTTACGAATCGTGGCGCGATGAGTTCCGCCGCAAATATGCGGGCGGTCAGCAGGATCTGGTTTCGGAGGCCAAAGAAGGCGCGCAGTTGTTGGAGCGTGGTGCGGCGCGATTCCGGGGCCGGGACAAGCGGGTCGCCTCTATGCTGCGGGACGCGGCCCGGGAGCTGACCGAAGCCGACCGTGACGGCGCTGCCGCTGTGGCGGCACGGGCTGATCTGGCGGAACTGATGGCGCGGGCCCCTGATCGCGTGATCGGCAGCGAGTTCCGTCCGCTTGGACGCATCATGGTCGAGCGTCACGCGGCGCTCTTCGCCGCGTGGTATGAATTTTTCCCGCGTTCCGCCGAAGGGCGCGGCGACCGCGGGTCGACGTTCCGCGACTGTCTGGCGCGGCTCGACGAGGCGAAGGCGATGGGATTCGACGTGGTCTATTTCCCGCCGATCCATCCGATCGGCACCACCAAGCGCAAGGGGCGCAATAATGCGCTGGTGGGCGAGCCGGATGATCCGGGTGTGCCTTATGCCATCGGCAACCGGCATCAGGGATGTCCGCACGGTGGGGGTCATCGTGACGTGGCGCCGGAGCTTGGCACGCTGAAGGATTTCGTCTGGCTGGTGGGCGAGGCGAAAAAGCGAGGATTGGAGATTGCGCTCGATTTCGCGCTGAATTGTTCGCCCGATCATCCTTACGTGGCCGAGCATCCCGAGTGGTTCTTCCATCGTCCGGACGGGACGATCAAATATGCGGAGAATCCGCCGAAGAAATACGAGGATGTATATCCGCTCGATTACCACAACGCGGACTGGCGGGCGCTGTGGGAGGAGTTGAAAGATTTGATCCTGTGGTGGGCGGACCGCGGGGTGCGGACTTTCCGCGTGGATAATCCGCACACCAAGCCGGTGGCTTTTTGGGAGTGGCTGATTGCGGAGACTCGGAAGAAGTATCCGGATCTGGTTTTTCTGAGCGAGGCTTTCACCAAACCGAAGATGATGCGGGTGCTGGCCAAGGTCGGCTTCACGCAGAGCTACACTTATTTCACCTGGCGGAACACGAAAGAGGAGCTGACGGAATACTTTACCGAGTTGACGACGCCCGAGTCGGCGGAATATTTCCGGCCGAATCTTTTCACCAACACGCCGGATATTCTGCCCTTCTTTTTGCAACAGGGGGGGCGTCCGGCGTTCATGATCCGGGCGGTGCTGGCGGCCACACTCTCGCCGGTCTACGGGATCTACAGCGGCTTCGAGTTATGCGAGAGCGCGGCCTTGCCGGGGCGGGAGGAATACCTCGACAGCGAGAAATACCAATTCAAGCCGCGCGACTGGGATGCGCCGGGCAACATCAAGGGTTTGGTGACCAAGCTGAATCGGGCGCGGCGGGAGAACCCGGCGTTGCAGCATCTGACTAATCTCCGTTTCCACACCTCAGACAACGACCACGTCATCTTTTATGCCAAAGCAACGGGGGACAGTATCGTGCTGGTTGCGGTCAATCTCGATCCACGTCATGGGCAGACCGCGGCGGTCGAGTGGCCGCTTTGGGAATATGGGCTGGCGTGGGATGCGGATTATGTGGTGGAGGATCTGCTGACCGATGAGCGGTGGACTTGGCGCGGAGCACGCAATTACGTGCAGTTGGATCCGGAGGTGCGGGTCGCTCATGTCCTTCGCGTGTGGCGCTAAGGTGGTTTTGCTGGAGCTTTTTATTTTTGCCCCAGCGCTCCCGGCGAAGGTGGCATGTTATCCTGCCCGCGCTGATCGGACACATCGGCAGGATGCCGATGCTACTTGCCTGCTTAGGAGGCGGCCGTGGTGACGGACGCTGCGGTTTGGCGGCGGCGCCACATGGTGTAGGCCGCGCCGGTGAGGAGGAGGGCAGCGGCGGCCCAGGTGCCGGGCTCGGGAATGGGTTGAGCCGTGACCGAAAGCGGAGTGGGCAAGCTGAGGTCCAGTTCGAGTCCTCCGCCGGAGAGTGTGATGAAATTGATGGAAGACCAGTCGACGATGCCGGAACCAGTGAACGACGCGAGACTGATAGCGTAGGAAATCGCCGGATTGGTCGAGCTGTGCGTCGGAAACGTGGATGCGTAGCTAGCGACGTTGTTGCTCGTGTCGGTGAAGGTCCACGCGAATGAACTGGCGATGTCGGCAGAACGAAGGAAGAAATTCACGGTGCTGGAGGTGAGACTAAAGTTTGTGTCGGCAATGCCTCCGCGAAGATCGATTCCGCCCAGCCCGGCTGTGCCGCCTGCGCCGCCCCATTTGATCTCAAAAGAAGCGGTTGCGTCGGTCGGGGTACTCAGGCTGAAGCGAGGACCAATCGGCGCGTTCGTCGACACGCGCATGGTAGTATTTCCCAACTCCGGGTCATTGCCGGTGGAGTTCAACGAGAAGGTGCGGAATCCTCCGATCGCGTTGGTTGATGCAATCGTATTGTTCGTGGTTGAGTTCAAGGCATTGAGTGTTTGCGTTGTCGTGAAGAAATCGATGTACGTCACCACGGAGGCCTTGGCGAAGGGCGCTGAGAAACAAAGAAGCGCGGCCACGATCCATTGGGAGGGAAGATGAGCAATAATTGGTTTCATGGTAGTTTGAGTCCGGTTCTCGGCCCAATATGGACTTGTTCTCATCTGGCACAAGAGAAAATTACGCTAAAATACAAGCTTATGGTTTATAGGGAATTGCGTAGATCCTTCAGGGGGAGGCGGGGTTTCCTTCCGGGGGAACCCATTGGTCCAGCACGCCTTTCTCGCCGGGGGTGAGAATATCGGTCTTGATCGCGCCCCGCATCATGCGTGCGAGGTTTGTGTCGCCCGTGCCGCCGGTAAAGGCGGCCACGACCACTTGATGGGCTGGCAGCATCTCATCGAAGAAAACGGTGACATCGTCGAAAGTGGCTTTGGCCGCCACCGGATCATTGCGTCGCAGCATGAAGAGCGCGTGGGTGACGCGTGGCGGGATTTCGGCCGGAGAGCTGGCGATGGCAGCTGCGGTTTCCGAGGCTTGAAGGCGCAGGCTGCCGAACAATTCGAGATACCGTCCGTGGTCGAGCACCGACGGGGCGTCAGGCGCCGCTTTTTTCGCGCTTTCATAGGCTGGCTCAAGAGCAGCGGTGCCTTCGGTGCGGCCGAGGCGTTCGCGAAGCAAAGAGAAGGCCGCGTCAGCCGTCCCGGGGTCGGAGCAAAGGCGGCCCAGTTCCGCGTCTGCCACCGTGCCAACGCCGATCGAGTCGAGCGAGGCCAGCATCGGGCGCAACTTCTTCTCACGGGCCGCGGCCTGCACGGCCGTGCCCACGGCTCGAGTCAAGGCCGGTCCCATGGCCAGACGATCGTCCGAGTTGGTCAAAGTCCAGACGCGCGTCAGTTCGCGCATCGAGGCGGGAACTTTCTCCGCCGCCTCGGCCGTTTCGAGCACGCCCTGCCAATTCGAGAGACGGGCCAAGGCGTCGGTCCGCGCGAGAAAGGCGGAAAGATCATCAGCCGCCTCCTGGGCGGTGAGGAGGGCGAGGCCTTCTTTGGGCAGTCCCTGCCGCGAGAGCCAGAGGGCGAAGTCCGCGCGCTGCGCGAGCGGTGCGGTGTCATAAGCCGGCCGCATGGCAACGTGCAGATCGATGGCCCGGGCGGCCCCGCTGCGGACAAGGAATTCGGCGGCGGGGAGCAGGGCGGGATTGGAGGGCGACACATTTTTCATGCCGGCCACGGCCCATTTCTTTTTCGTTTCCGGGTCGGCGGCTGCCGTGCCGAGGCCGAAAGCCAAGGCGGGCTCGGACAGCGTGGTGGACTGCAGGCTGTCGATGATTTGGCCGATTTCCCGGAGGGCCGGCACATCCTCCGCGGCCGGGCGGCCCCGGGTGCGGAGCACGTGCCCATGGCGCAGGGCGAGCAGGCGGGCCAGTTCGAGTTTGGCCTCCGGCTTGCCCGGAGTTGCGGCAGCGCGCCGCGCCTCGCTCAGGGCGCGGTCGAGGTCGCCCCGCAGGGCGGCCCGGGCCGCCCGCAGCGGCACGGCCTCTCCGCCGTCGCCCATGGCTTCGAGTTTTTGCACGGCCGCCTCGAATTCCTCCTCACTCCCGAAACGCAGAGCCGTCCGCGCTTGTGTCTCAAGGTCCTCCTCGCGCAAGGCGCCACGGCTCTCCAGTTTCTGGAAGGTCTCCAGCGCCTCGGGGCGTCCGAACTTCGTTTCGAGCATTGCCGTGGTCCGCAGCACCTCGGCATCCCCCGAACGCAATTCGCGAGCGCTGCGTAATTGCAGCCAAGCCATGCGGTAATTGCCTCGTTCGAAATTCTCCCGCGCTTTGCCGGCCAGGTCGCGCGCGCGCCAACCGGTGAAAAAATAAAAACCGCCGGCCAGAAGGGCGCTGGCGATGAGCAGGATGACCCAAGGACGTCGCAGTTGCCTTTTCCAACTGCGGCGCCGCTTTCTGCGGGTGTGTGTGGGGGGCATGGCTGGTGTTTCAACTAGTCTTTTTCCACCCAGCGGGCAAATCCGGATGTGTTCGTCCAGGTCGATCGCGGTTGGGCGTGCTCACAGGGCGGGCGGCGAAGGGGGATGGTGAAGCGAAGTTTGTCATAGCGCGGCTTTCCATGTCCGGCGAAAAATTGTCCGGCCGGCGGGAGTGGGCGCGGAAATACCTGCAGACGGTGGCCGGTGGAGGAGACCAGCAGCCCGCAGCGGCACTGGAAAGTTTGCCGGCCGCTGAGTAGGCGGCAGGGCAGGAAGGCAGCCGGATCAAGCGCGGCGGCGCCGAAGCAGGTAACCGGCCAGTCCAGCGGCGGCCAAGCCGAGGAGAGCATAGGTGGATGGCTCGGGCACGGCCACGGTCATCTCTGCGGCACTCGCGAAACCAGCGTTCTCGGGGTCGGTGCTCAGAGTGAGGGAGATGATGTTGGTATCGAAAATCCAGCCCAGATAGCTGTTGTCAAAGGTGGTGGTGTTATTGGTGAAGACATTGGTGATGTTACCGGCGGCGACGACGGTAGCGGTGAAGGATCCCGGCTTCGCGACGGCTTCGGCCGACAAGAAATATCCCCCCACGGCGAAGACGTTGGTGGTAAAGGTGAAAAGCAATTCAGTCGAAGCCGCACCGCCCGAGGAGAGCAGGCGAATGCTCGGGGAGCTGCCGGCCAGTGTCTCGCCATACAATCCTGACACCGAGCTGGCGTTAATGGTGAAGCCATTGCTGCTGAAGTTGGTATTGGCAAAACCGCCATTGGTGATGGCACTGAATGTTTCGGTGTAATTGCTCGAGGAGATGGCGTTGAAGAAATCCGTGCTGTTGCTGTAGCTCGTGAAGGATGCTGCGGCGGCCGGACTGGTCATGGCAATCGTGGCGATCGCGATTGTGCTGCAGATGATTTTCAAGGAGGTTCTCATGGAGGTGTAATTTATCTCAACGTTCTGCGCGCCACGCCCCAGTTCAAGAGAAAAATCTCGCGTTCATTGAGTTTTTTGCTGCAGTAGGCGATGGTGGTGCCCGGCATCCACCAGGTCTATCAGTTGATAAATAACTGGTGGCTAGTTATTTATAAGTTTATCGCTCATGCTATTGACGCCTGCTGCCAAGGCAACATCCTGCTGAGCAAAACTGCCTTTACCGTGTGTTGTCGGCTTCAGGCTGACCGGGGTGACCTGGTTCCAGCGGATATCGATGTTGGGGTCGTGGCGGGCTACTTCGGCGAGAGTGCCGACGCGGTGCGCAAAGTCCAAGGCGGCGGCGGAGTTCGCGCAATCAACCACCCGGACCATTTTCCGGCCCCCCAGTTGCCAATCCGGCAGGCACTGTCGTGCGGAGTCTGGTGGCCAATGCACGGACGGTCAAGGCCTCCGTTTCACCGCTTGGGCAAAAAATAAATTCCATTCAAGCCCGACGGCGGCGGATGAGATAGCCGGCCAAACCGAGGGTGGCAAGGCTGAGGAGCGCGTAGGTCGAGGGCTCGGGCACCACGCCGACAGTCAGGTTATTGGCTGTGGGAAATTGTTCGGGCGTATTGAGATTCGAAATGACCAGAGACTGCACAGAAACATTCGTGGAGAAGGTGAGGCCGAGAAAACTGGCGGGCGATGTGGGTGTGTAATTCGTCGAAAAAGTGGTCGAATCGGAAAGTAGGACGCCCACATTTATCGGGGTGTTTGTAAAAAAGCCCTGGTCATCGGTTGCAAAAAAATTACCGCCGATGGCAGAGACGTTGAGACTGAAGTTAGTGAAGACCAGTCCGAATTGCGGATAGTAAAGGGTAAGCCAACGATCACCACCCCCGGCGTTGGTCAGACCGTAAAGCGTGTTGCCGACTTCATTCGTGGTGGTCGCGGTGAATGAGAATCCGTTGCCGCTGAAATTGGTCGGCGTGGTCACGAAAGTTTGACCGGGAATCGAGTCGAATGTTTCCGTGTAATTGCTTGCGCTGATTGCCCCGAAAAAATCTCCGCTGTTGGTAAAGGTGTTGGTCTGTCCTGCAGCAACAACGGGAAAAAGGGCGAGGAGGCACGTCGAGATGAGGAGGGAGGGCAGCAACGATCTCAGCATTATTGTTTTCATGTTGCTTACACTTTTACATGCGGGAATGCTCAGCGCAACAAGATAATGTAGCTTGGGAAAAACAAGCTGGCCCCAAGCGACATCAAGAATATCGCATTGAAGATCGGCAGGCCCCCGATCGCTTCAATTGTTCGCTTTTCCCAGAGCCAAGCGATCGAGCGTGCTCGCTAGTTCAAAGTCCAGCGCGGTTAGTCCGCCCTCGCTGTGGGTCGAGAGAGTGAGCGTGACCTTATTCCAGCGGATCACGATATCCGGGTGGTGATTGGCCTTTTCGGCGGCCGCGCCGACGTTGTTGACGAAGTCCAGAGCCGCCGCGAAGTCGGCGAACTTGAAGGTGCGGGTGATGGCGGAACCATTGCTGGTCCACTCGAGGGCGCGGGTCATGTTGCGGGCCACTTCTTGGGGGGATAGCTGTGCAGGCATGAGATGAAAGTCAGGAAATCGGGCGTTGATTTCAAGGCCGTTTGGCTGTATCCCAAGCGATTCTTCCAAGAACAAACTAGATCATGGCTAAAATTTTCAATGATATCGTGGAGACTGTCGGTCGGACGCCGCTGGTGAAACTGAACCGCATTACGAAGGACGTGGAGGCGACCGTGGCCGTGAAGTGCGAGTTCTTCAATCCTTTGGGCAGCGTGAAGGACCGCATCGGCATGGCGATGATCGAGGATGCGGAGAAGAAGGGGTTGCTGACCAAAGACACCATCATCATCGAACCGACGAGCGGGAACACGGGTATTGCCTTGGCTTTTGTCGCCGCGGCCAAAGGCTACAAGTTGATCCTCACCATGCCCGAGACGATGAGTGTGGAGAGGCGGACGTTGTTGGCCATGCTCGGCGCCGAGTTGGTGCTGACGCCGGGGCCGGAGGGCATGAAGGGCGCGATCGGCAGGGCGGAGG
>JBBEEK010000127.1:0-2967 GCA_040880825.1 Chthoniobacterales bacterium | reverse complement strand
TCTCGGCCTACTCCTACATGGCCGGCGAGATGGGGCTCTTCGGCATCGACTTCCTTTGCGATCCGGAGAAACGCCTCGAGGCCGAAGAGGCCGTGCTGGAAATCATCGATCGTTACCGCGGGCAAACGGCCTCCGACGCCGAAGTGACCAAAGCGCGCAAAAGCATCCTCGCCGACCAACTGAACAATCTTTCGACGGCCCGCGGCCGTGCTTCCGACATCGGCGGCAGCTGGATGCTGGCGCGCAATCCTGACCTCGGTTCCGAATACCTCGAGCAGATCGGACGCGTCGAAGCCGCCGACCTGCAACGGGTGGTGCGGCTTTACCTCGCCGCATCGAAGGCCACCGTCACCTCGCTCAACCCGAAGGGCTCGCTGGCCCGTGCCATCCAAACCGCCCCGGCACCCGGTGCGCGACTGATCGAAAAATTCACCCTGCCCAACGGACTGCGCGTGCTCGTCTGTGCAGACCGCAAGCTGCCCTTGGTCAATCTCGTGACCGTCTTCCGCGGCGGGTTGCTGGCCGAAACGGCGGAGACCAATGGGGTGACGGCCTTGGCCGCACGCACGCTGATCAAGGGAACCAAGCACCGCAGCGGGGAGCAGTTGAACGATGAAATCGAGGCGGTCGGTGGACAGATCCGCGCCGATTCGGGCAACAACAGCTTCAGCGTGTCGCTCGAGGTCATGCAACCCGACCTGCGGCTCGGGATGGATATTTTGTCCGATGTGCTGGCCCACGCCGCGTTTCCAAGCGAGGAGATCGAGCGCGAAAAAGAGGACCAGATCGCGGCGATCAAGGCGGAGGACGAGCAGATCACTACTATCGCCCGCCACGCCATGCGCCGCGCCGTGTTCGGCGACCATCCTTACGGTCTGCGCTCCAACGGCACGGCGGAATCCGTGGCGGCGCTGACCCGCCAACAGTTGCTCGCCTTCCGCGATACCTGCGTCACCGCCAAGAATGGTGTGCTGGCCATCTTCGGCGACGTGTCACCGGAAGACGTGCGGGCCCTGATCACCGAATTCTTCGGCCCCCTGCCGGAAGGCCGCCTGCTCATGACCGACCCGCCAGCCGCCCCGCCGCTGACCGCCGCGGCGGAGATCGTCGTGCACGAACCCAAGCAGCAGGCGGTGCTCATGGCCGGCTTCCAGGGCGCGGACGCGCTGAGCCCCGACCGTGTGGCGCTCGAATTGATCGATACCGCGAGCAGCGACATGGCTTCGCGTTTCTTCCACCGCATCCGCGAGGAACTTGGCTTGGCCTATTATGTCGGCGCCGCGCAAATGATGGGCTTCGCCCCGGGGATCTTCACTTTTTACCTCGGCACCGATCCGGCCAAGGTTGACGAGGTGCGGAAGAATTTCGACGAGGAGATCGCCTCGCTGGCAGCCGAGGGTTTGACCGAAGCCGAATTGATGCGGGCCAAGAAAAAGTTGATCGGCAGCGAAGCAATCCGCAACCAGTCACTCGAAGCCTTCGCGCACGTCGTGGCCGTGGACGAGCTTTACGGGCTCGGGGCGGATCATTACGAGCGACGCACAGCAGAGATCAACGCGGCGACACTGGATGAAGTGCGGGCGGTGGCACGGAAGTATTTTCACGATTCGTTCCGCGCCACGGTGCTGGTCACGCCGGCCGCAACCGCCGCGGTCTGTGAGAAGTAGGGACGAGCGGCTCGCTCGTCCACTTGCTTTCGATCGGGCCAGCGAGCCGCTGGCCCCTACCCTTCCTGCCGACCGCCGCGACAATTGCAATCGGGGACGGCTGCGCTTAAAAGATCCCTATGGCCGAAGTGCAAAACTCCCAACAGTCCGGCGAAATGACCCGCCGGTTCATCGAATTCGTTCTCATGCAAGCGCAGCAGATTGCGCTGATGCTCGGGCAGATCCCCGGGCCGGACGGCAAATCGCTGGAGCCGAACCTCCCGATCGCGCGCATCTTCATCGACCAGTTGGAAATGATCCGCGAGAAAACGCGCGGTAATCTCTCCAAGGAAGAGGAGGATATGCTGACCAAGGTGCTGGGGGATCTGCAATTGGCCTTTGTCGAGGCGGGTCATCAGTCACCCCTCGCCGCGCCGACGGAACCGTTGGCAACGCCGCCCGCGGCCGACGCACCGCCAGCTGAGGAAGAGGACAAAAAGAAGTTCAGCAAAAGCTACGGTTGATCACGGCCGCCACGCTCGCCACACTCCGCCCCCATGGAAATCATTGAATCGGTTGTCAACGGAACCACGGTTCTGACTTTGCGCGGACGTCTCGACGGCATCGCCGCTCCGGCCGTCGAGGAGAAGGTTGACGCCCTCCTGGCCACCACCACCCCGCGCATGGTCTTCGATTGCTCCGGCCTCGAATACGCCAGCAGCGCAGGCCTGCGGGTCTTCCTCGCTACGGCGAAAAAGTTGAAGACGACCGGCGGACGTTGCGGCTTCGCCTCGCTCACACCTC
The DNA here is from genome assembly GCA_040880825.1 of Chthoniobacterales bacterium. GTDB lineage: Bacteria > Verrucomicrobiota > Verrucomicrobiia > Chthoniobacterales > JACTMZ01 > JACTMZ01. The sequence continues at coordinate 517 of JBBEEK010000127.1, read as the reverse complement.
CCCTGCGCGAAATTTTCGATATCTCCGGATTTCTCGAGGTGCTTGAGATCCACGACAACTTGGAATCCGCCACCGCCTGAAGCCATGCAACAACTCACCTTCACCGAGGAAACCGTCCTTCTGGCCTTGGATGACAAAACCGGCGCGCAACTTCCGCTGCCTGTCACCGCCCTGAGCTACGGCTTGGCCGGGGCCGTGCTGGCCGATCTCGCCATGGCCGGAAAAATCGATACCGATGCGCAACGATTGACGGTGCTTGATGCTTCACCCACCGGCGATCCCCTGCTCGATCCCTGGCTCGCGCTGATCACGGCGGATAAGCATCCGCGTTCCGTGGCCTATTGGCTCTCCGTGCTGGCCGACCGCCAGCAAGAGATCGAGCAACCCGCACTCGACCGGCTGATCACCCGCGGCATCCTCAAACGGCAGGACAAAAAGATCCTCTGGGTCATCGGGCTGCGCCGCTACCCCACGGTCGACGGACACGAGCGCACCGAAGTGCGCACCCGGCTCGGAC
>JBBEEK010000126.1:0-2994 GCA_040880825.1 Chthoniobacterales bacterium | reverse complement strand
CGATGATCACGATCTCCGAAAAATCATGAACGTGCAGCGGATAGTCCGGATGCTCATCGAGAATGAAAACCGCCAGCGGGAAATTCCGGTCGGCGAAAACCAGCTCCCTTTCGAATTTGACCGGCTTGGGCGGGCGACGAGGCATGAAACCACTTACTTCTTCGCCGCCGGACTGCAAGTCTGGATTGCACCGGCGCGCCACGCACCCGGCGACTGCAGACCACAAATCTCAGGACCGCAGCAACGCCAGATCGCCAAAATCCCGCCCCAACACCGGGGCCGATGGCGTCTTCAGCCACTGGTCGAGCAGTGTGGCATAGACGCTGCGGAAGTCGGTGTGGTGCATGAGGTCGCCGCGCACGAGTTTGGTCAGGCTCGGATGTTTGCCGGCCAGGCCTCCCTTGAGCGCGCCGCCAAAGAGGAAGAGCGGCGCGGCCGCACCGTGGTCGGTGCCGCCGCTGGCATTCTGCGCCACGCGGCGGCCGAATTCGCTGAAGGTCAGCATCATGACGCGGTTGAAATTCCCCTGCACTTGCATGTCGCGGCAAAAGGCGCCGACCGCTTGGTCGAAAACGGCCAGTTGCCGCTCGTGTGCGCCAGCTTGGTTGGCATGCGTGTCGAAACCGCCGAGCGAAACATAGTAGATGCGCGAGGTCATGCCGCCGCCGATGAGCCGCGCGACCAATTGCAGGCGCCGCCCGAGGTCCGTTGCGGGATAATCCGCGCCGCGATGGGATTTGCGCAGGATATCCTGCACTTGGGCGGAGGAGGCCACAGCATCGAGCGCGGTGCGTTGGAGAAAATCGGCCACGTTGACGTCCGGATCAGACGCGCCGAAGAGCATATCGATCGATCCGCCAGCCGGCGCACCCGCATCGTCATCCGCTTCCACCGGCGCCGGATCCATGCCGTCTTGGAATTGGTAGTCTTGCGGTGCGCCGATCGCGATGGACTGACCGGATGCCGACCGTAACGCCTGCGGCACTTGATCGCCGATGGCAATGCCGGCGCCGGGATCTTCGCCGGCACAGGCCGCATCGCAATAACGGCCGAGCCAACCGTAGGGCTCGTTCTTGTCGGCATCACTCGCCGTGTGCCAGATCTCGGTGGCGCGGAAGTGCGAACGGTTCGGATTCGGGTAGCCGACACCCTGCACGATCGAGGCATGACCCTCACCCTGCAGGGCCGCGAGATTTTTCAGCGACGGATGCAATCCGCAGTAGTCGTCGAGTCGGATCACTTTGTCCGCCGGCACGGCCAACCCGGGACGCGCTTTGAAGTAGGCATCGTCGGCGTAAGGAATCACCGTGTTGAGTCCGTCGTTGCCGCCGGCCAGCTGCATGACGACGAGGATGGTGTCGTCTTTGCCCGTCACCGGCGTGAAGCTCGAGGTGGCCACGCCGTCGAGCGCGGCGAAGGTGCGGTTGACAAATGACGGCACGGTCGGCGCGATGGCGCCGCCGAGAATGACGGTGCGGAGAAACTTGCGGCGGGTGAAGAAAGGGTCGGTCATTGTCAGCAGAGGTTGTATTCGGGGCAGCCGAGCAGAACGATCGATGCATCGCGCACCGTGTTGTCGTTGCAAGGAAAGTCGCTCTTGGCCAGCACCGCGTCCAAACGACGGCGCGTGGCGAGTCCAGCCGGGACCGGGAGAAAAACTTTTTCCAATCGGTCAGCCAGCGTCACGTTGTCAAAGCGCATCTCGGGTGGCGCGACGGCAGCCCAAGCAGCCGCGTCCATGGACTCAGCTTCCACCGGCAAGGGCGGCGCCGCTGTGGCAAAGAGCAGCGCGCTGTTGCTGCGGCGGATGAGCGTCGCACTGTTGATCCAAGCCGTGCCACCGTCCCAGCCTTTGACGCTGGGCGGCATGAAGAGGTTCTGTCCCAGTTCCGCAGCCAGCGGCAGAGCCACGCCGGGCGGGAGAAGCTGACGTCCGGTTTCCCGCGCGACCTGCACCATCCACTGCACCGGGCTTTTCACCTGCGTGGCCCGGGCGCGAGTCGCATAAAACTCCGGATGAGTGAAAATCATCCGCAACAACTCACCGGTGCGGAGATCATTTTCGCGATAGTGCGCGGCCAGCGATCGGACGAGATCCGGCGACGGTTGCGGGTAGGCGTAAAACTCCCACAATTTCGCGGCGAGAAATTCCGCGCAGCGCGGCCGTGCGCAGATGATTTCCACCGCGTCCTCCGTGCCGAATTTTCCCGACTTCCCGAAAAGTTTTTTTAGTCCGTCATCATGGCGCCGCTGAACGAACACGCTCTTGCCGCTCCCCGGATTGACGATCCACCCGGTGAAGCACCGCGCCGCCTCGCGAATGTCTTCCTCCGTGTAGTGCCCCTCGCCCAGCGTGAACAACTCCATGATCTCGCGGCTGAAATTTTCGTTCGGCGCCTTGCCATGACTTCGCAGCCCGTCGAGCCAATCCAACATGGCCGGATCGCTCACCATGGCGGCGCACAGCTCGCGAAACGGTCCAAGGCCAAGACGGCGAAAGGTTTTGTTCTGACCGAGCATGGTGTGATTGAACCGCACCTTTGTCTGACTTGTGGCAAAATGACCGTGCCAGAAGAGTGTCAATTTCTCCCGCGCCCCGGCCCCACCGACCCGCATGCAATCAAGCCACCACACCCGCATCGCGGCCAACGTCTCGCGGGTCGCACGTTCAAAAGCCGCAAATTCCTGCCGCCCCGCCTCGCCCTTGCTCCGCAGCAATTTGCGCAAGGCACGCCGCTGCGCGCTTTCCCCCGGATCGGTCGCCGGCGCCACCGGCAAACCCCGCCGGTCATCCGCCAGCATCCGATCCACCGCCCCTTCCAAGCCCGCCGCCTCCAGCACCTCCGCATTCTCAAGCGTGCCGCCAAATCCCGCCCGCCGCAACAAATGCGCCGCAGCCTCGGGGTCCCATTTTATGTCGGCGCGGGAGGACATTAATCAATTCAACCCCGCCAAACCAACACGGTCGCGGTAAATCTCCGCTTTCCCCGCAAC
>JBBEEK010000125.1:0-2995 GCA_040880825.1 Chthoniobacterales bacterium | reverse complement strand
CTACGTGCGCAACCGTCAAGGCGAGAGTGTCCCCGTTTCCGGCATCGTGCAGAGCAAACCGCGTTACGGTCCGGAATTTACCATGCGCTTTAATATGTATCGCTCCTCGCAGATCAACGCCAGCGCGGCCGACGGTTACAGCTCGTCGCAGGCCATGGCGGCGATGGAAGAAGTTTTCGCCCAGACCATGCCGAAAGAAATGGGCTTCAACTACCTCGGCATGTCGTTTCAGGAAAAGCAAGCCGCCCAAGGCGTCTCGCCCGTTGTCATCTTCGCCCTCGCCCTTGTCTTCGTCTTCCTCATCCTCGCCGCCCAATACGAAAGCTGGTCGCTGCCCTTCAGTGTCCTTCTTGGCACGCCCATCGCCGTCTTTGGCGCCTTCTTCGCCCTCTGGGCCCGCGGCATGGAAAACAATGTCTACGCGCAGATCGGACTCATCATGTTGATCGGCCTGGCCGCCAAGAACGCCATCCTCATCGTCGAATTCTGCAAAGCGGAATACGAAAGCGGCAAAACCCTCTTCGATGCCGCCCTGGCCGGCGCGCGCGTGCGTTTGCGTCCGATTCTGATGACCGCCTTCGCTTTCATCCTCGGCTGCGTCCCGCTGTGGACCGCCACCGGTTCCGGCGCCATCTCCCGCCAGACGATGGGCACCGCGGTGATCGGCGGCATGACCGCCGCCACCCTCTTCGCCATCTTCATCATCCCGATGCTCTTTTACGTGGTGGAGAAATTGTCCGGCACGAAACCGGGCGAGACGAAAGACGCGGACGCCAAGACCGGAACATCTTGAACTTGTAGCGGCGGTCAATGACCGCCGGCGCAGTGCGGAAAAAAGCACCGACGGGCCAGCCGTCCCTGCCATAAAAAACAATCCCCCCGTGAGGGTCCGGTCGCCGCGGCGACCGGATCGACTGCCCCTTTTCGCCCGCCAGACATCCTAGCTCTCACCTTCGGTTTTTTCTTTCAGGGGCGCCGCTTCCTCACTCTCCTCCAACTCCATCATCCGCCGCGCGCTGCGTTCGCCGAGCCAGGCCCCGAAGCGCACCCAGCCCGAGCCCTGCGCGGCTCCGGCGATGATCCGTAACCGGTCGAGTTCCTCGCGCGCCGCGGCCAGTTTTTCCCGCGTGCGGCGCAGGGCGTCGGCATAGCCGGTCAAATCGAGCGGATCCCCGCCTTCGAGCAACGCCGCCCAGTGGGCCGGCGCCGTTTGCGCCTCATAGGAACGGAGAATTTCCTGCAGTGTCGCCTGCCCGTCCTCCGGTGCTGCAGCCGCGGCGAGGCGCAGGACCAATTGTTGGAAAAGATCCTCGCGGACGCCCGAGCGGCTGTTCCACGCCGCGCGGTGGTAAGCGGCGGTCAGGCGCCGTGTTTCCGGCGAGAAGGCAAGTTTGTCGCGCAAGGCGGACAACACGGCCAGCTGGACCTGCAGGTTTTCCGTCATCGTCCGCACCGTCGGTTCGCGTTCCGGCAGGGGCGGATAATGCCGCAAAAGAAGTTCCTTCTCCACCCACATCTGCCCTTGCAACGCGGCCAGCAGGACGGCGCTCTGGTTGAACCCGGACAGTTGCTCCGGCAGCGGATTGGCCGCGAAATAACTGCGGCGTGCAAAGATGTTGGAAATCGGCCCCGGAAAATGTCCCGCGCCGAGCCAGTCGGCCAGCCCGGCTTCCGCCTCTCCCGGTTCCCACAGCCGCGCCAGATGCAACGAACGCGGATCGTCCGGCGCGAGAGGCTGTCCGCGTCCGTCCACCGCCTGCACTCCGGTCACCACCAAGGCCGGCGGACGCCGGTCGCCGGGCGGTTCGAACGCCGCGAGGCAGCGCTCGATGCGTTCCGGCAAGTAGAAGTCACCGGCTTGCAAGAAGGTGACGAAGTCGAAATTTTCCAGATACTCCATCACCGCGTTGACTGCCGCGGGCAAAGTGCCGGTCTCCACCTGCACGACTTCGACGGCCAGACCGGGGATTTCCGCGGGCAGGGTTTCCGCTTCCGGATTGGTGCCGTCATCGAGGAGCACCACCAGATTGGGCAGCCGGGTCTGGGTGGCCAGCGAAGCGAGCGACTCTCGTAGGCCCGGCAGCTTCGGAAAAAGCGGCACAACCACGGCCACGCTTTCGCCGACCGGAGATGGTTCCGTTTCCGAGGTGTAAATTTCCGCCTCCGCCATGAGCTTCCATTCGTAACGGATCACGCCTTACAATTCCAACTGCATTAAACTATGAGTAATCGATCCTTCCCGCCCTTCAGCTTGAGCCGCCTGCTCAAGAAGACCTTCGAACCCCAACCCGGCCAGCGTGTCTGCGTCCTCATCGACCTGAAAGACCCGCGCGACATCAAGGATTTCAAATTCTTGCAGGACGCCAGCCTCACCGTGCAAAAGAAAGCGCACGATGTTTTCTATCAGGGCCTGAAAAATGGCGTTTTGGCCGAACTCGGCTTGCAAGGCGGTGAGATCTATGCCTTCGAACTAACCGGCGGGAGCAATCTCGACCTGCCGGACGAAGCTTTCGCGCCCGATGGACGCCAGCTCAGTTTCGAGAAAGACATCTACCCGAACTACGACCTCATCCTCTGCGTCTCGACTTATTCGGCCACCGCGCCGCTGACCGCTTCGGCCAAGCAGCACGGTTTCCGCGGCGCCACCCTCCATGGGGTCAACGACATCATTCTCAGCTCCGGGCTTTCCGTCGACTATGACGAAGTCAGCGTCGAAGCCGAGAAGCTCCGTCAAGGAATGACCCGGGCCGATTCGGTCGAACTCGACTTCCACCTCGAGAATGGCGCCACGCACACGCTCAAGCTCGACCTCGGTCAGCAAGAAGCGCAAAAAAGCCACGGTCTTTGCCGCGGCAGCGAGCCGGATGTGGCCAATCTCCCGGCCGGCGAAATCTACTATGTTCCCGTCGGCGCCGAGGGTGAGTTCCCCATGAAATACGAGGACGGCACGCTCGGCCTCATGCATGTGACCGGCGGGCGCATCAAAAAAGCCACC
>JBBEEK010000124.1:0-3050 GCA_040880825.1 Chthoniobacterales bacterium | reverse complement strand
ATGCCGTATGCTCCCCCCTCCGCCCTCAGCTTTCAGGTCTCAAGCCTCAGCCCTCCGCCCTATGCCTCATGCCGTCTGCCGTATGCCTCTTACCTTCTACTTTCCCACCAGCCACCCGTCACCGCGGCGCCCCGCGCCGCCCTACACTATCATCCCCGCCGCCACCGTCTCATGCGTGCCGGGATCCACCAACACGAAAGAACCCGTCAACCGGTTCCGCCGGTAACTGTCATAAAACAAGGGCGTCGCCGTGCGCAAGGCGATCCGCCCGATGTCATTCATCGCCAGCGTGGGCACCCCCTCTTTCTTGTGCAGCGTCTCGATGTCCACCAGATAGCGCAACTCCTGCACGATCGCCTTGGTCTCTTTTGTCGTATGACGCAGCAAATACTTCCCGCGCACCTCCATCGGCTTCTGCGAAAACCAGCAGACCATCGCTTCCAAATCCTGACCCGTCCGCGGTGGATTGTTCGCTTTGACCAGCATGTCCCCGCGCGAAATATCGATCTCGTCCTTCAAGGTCATCACCACCGACTGCGGGGCGAACGCTTCGGCGACCTCTTTCCCGCCCGGCAAATGAATCTTCTCGACCGTCGTGGAAAACCCGGACGGCATGACCGTCACCGCATCGCCCGGCTTGAAGACCCCGCCGGCCACCCGCCCGGCGTAGCCGCGGAAATCGTGGTGCTCCTTGGACTGCGGACGGATGATCCACTGCACCGGAAACCGCGCATCGACATGGTTCTCCGTCCCGCCCGTGTAAACCGTCTCGAGATGGTAAAGCAGCGACGGCCCCTTGAACCACGGCATCTTGTCCGACTTCTCGACCACATTGTCGCCGTTCAAGGCCGACAACGGGATCGCCGTGATCTCCGCGATGTCATCCAACCGCGAGGCGAACTCATGGAAGTCCTGTACGATGCGGTGGAAGACCGCCTCGTCGTAATCGACCAGATCCATCTTGTTCACCGCCAGCGCCAGATGCCGGATCTTCAGCAGATTGGCCACGAAGGAATGACGCTTGGTCTGCTCGATGATCCCCTTGCGCGCGTCGACCAGAATGATGGCCAAGTCCGCCGTCGAGGCGCCCGTCACCATGTTGCGCGTGTATTGAATGTGACCCGGCGTGTCGGCAATGATGAACTTCCGCCGCGGCGTGGCAAAGTAACGGTAAGCCACGTCGATTGTGATCCCCTGCTCGCGCTCGGCCCGCAGACCGTCGGTCAGCAAAGCCAAATTCACCACCGCATCCCCGCGCCGCCGCGAACTCTCCTCCATCGCGCTCAACTGGTCCTCGAAAATACTCTTCGAGTCGTAAAGCAAACGCCCGATCAGCGTCGACTTTCCGTCATCAACCGACCCGGCCGTGGCGAAACGCAACAGGTCCATCAGAAATAGCCCTCCTTCTTGCGATCCTCCATCGCCGTCTCCGACCGTTTGTCATCCGACCGCGTCCCGCGCTCGGTCTGCCGCGCCGCCGCCACTTCGGCAATCACCTCGTCCAGCGTGGAAGCCCCCGACTCCACCGCGCCCGTGCAGGTCACGTCCCCGATGGTGCGGAAACGCACCGTTTTGCGCTCCGGCTTTTCCGTCTCCAGCATCGTGATGTGCTCGCAGACCGCCAAGAGCGCCCCGTTGCGGGCGAACACCTCGCGCTGGTGCGCGAAATACAGCGACGGCAAGTCGATCCCCTCGCGCTGCAGATACATCCAGATATCCATCTCGGTGAAATTCGAAAGCGGGAAGATCCGGAAATGCTCGCCGGGGTGATGACGTCCGTTGAAAAGATTCCACAACTCCGGCCGTTGGTTCTTCGGATCCCACTGGCCGAAATCGTCGCGGTGCGAAAAGAAACGCTCCTTGGCCCGTGCCTTCTCCTCGTCGCGCCGCCCGCCGCCGAGACAGGCCGTGAATTTGTGCTCCTCGACCGTGTCGAGCAACGTCACCGACTGCAGCGCATTGCGCGACGCCTGCGGCCCCCGCTCCTCCTTGACCCGGCCCTTGTCGATCGAATCCTGCACGTGCCCCACAACCAACCGCGCCCCGATCTTCTCCACGAACGCATCCCGGTAAGCAATCGTCTCCGCGAAATTGTGCCCCGTATCGATGTGCAGCAGCGGAAACGGGATCTTCGCCGGCCAGAACGCCTTGGACGCCAGATGCGCCATGACGATCGAATCCTTCCCGCCGGAAAATAGCAGCGCCGCATTCTGGAACTGCGCGGCCGTCTCCCGCAGGACGAAAATGGCTTCGGCCTCGATCTGGTCAAGATGGTCTAACTGGTAATGCGGCATGGACTTCGAGCTTTGCAGATCGGCAAGGATGACCGGTGACTCAGCGCCCCACGCGGTCGTCGGCCACTGACCGCCAGTATCCCACCAAATCGGCCGCACACTGATCGACGGAACCCGCCTGCGTGTCAAGGACAAGCGCCGCCGCCTCCGGCTCCTCGAAGCCGCTATCCTTCCCCGTGAACTGTCCGATTTTCCCCTCCCCGGCCTTGGCATACAGCCCCTTCGGATCCCGCCCCGCACAGGTCGCGTAGTCCGCCTTGACATAGACCTCGTGGAAATCCGCGCCGAGAATCTCCCCCGCCGCCTCCCGGTGCCGCCGCAACGGCGTGATCACCGACACAAAAACAATCACCCCCTGCCCGGCCAGCAGCTTCGCCGTCTCCGCCACCCGCCGCACATTCTCCGTCCGGTCCTCATCGGAAAACCCCAGATTGCCGTTCAACCCCGTGCGCAAATTGTCCCCGTCCAAAATCACCGTCATCCGCCCCTCCGCGTGCAAGACCCGCTCCACCTCATTGACGACCGTCGACTTGCCCGACCCCGAAAGCCCGTAAAGCCACAGCACAATCCCCCGCTGGTTGAGCAACCGCTCCTTCGCCCCCCGGTCAAGAAACCGCCGCGTCTCCGGATGAATATTCGTCATGGCCGTAACAAAACAACATAACCCATCCGCCCACCCCACGCCACCCCCCATCTCCAACCGAAAAACCTCCCTACCGTCCTACCGAAAAACCGAACCACCGCGGCAGCTTCCTC
>JBBEEK010000123.1:0-20229 GCA_040880825.1 Chthoniobacterales bacterium | reverse complement strand
GGCGGCGGACGTTGGATTTGATGCGATGGGCCAGGTATTCGAGGACGTGGGGCGGAAGTTGCACATCCAAGCCGGCGGCTTTTTTGCGCAGGATGGCGAGGCGGGTCTCCATGTCGGGCGGTTGGAGTTCAGCGGTGAGGCCCCATTCGAAGCGGGAGACGAGGCGCTGCTCGAGTTGGGAAATCTCGCTGGGTGGCTGATCGCTGGAGAGGACGATCTGTTTGCGACCTTCGAAGAGGGAATTGAAGGTGTGGAAGAACTCTTCTTGCGAGCGTTCCTTGCCAGCGAGGAACTGGATGTCGTCGATGAGCAGGATGTCGGCTTGGCGGTAGCGGCGGCGGAATTTGACCAGCGAGTTGGTCTGGATGGCGTTGATGAACTCGTTGGTGAACGTCTCGCTGCGGACGTAGGCCACTTTGGTGCCGCGGCGTGAGGAGGCCAGATGGTGACCGATAGCTTGGAGAAGGTGGGTCTTGCCCAGACCGACGCCGCCATGAATGAAGAGGGGGTTGTAGGTGCGGGCCGGAGATTTGGCCACGGCCAGGGAGGCGGCATGGGCAAACTCGCTGTTGGCCCCGACGACGAAGGTGTCGAAGACGTAGTGGGAATTAAGTCCTTTGGCCCCGGTAACCCCGGCCGGCTCAGCACTTTCTTCGACCAGGTCGGACGGCGCGGCGTCCAAGGGCGCCTCCACCGCGGCCCCGTTCTCCACCCGGAAGGAAACGACGCGCTGGGCGCCGAAGACGGACATCAAGGCGGCCTGCAGTTGCGCGCCGTAGTTACTCTCGATCCAGACTTGGTAGATGCTGTTCGGAATAACCAACGCGACCTCCCGGGAACTCACCTCCCCGAGGCGCAATGTGGAAAACCAACGGTCAAAAACGCCGTCACCCAACTCGGCCCGCAAGGCCGATGAAATCTGAGTCCAGAGGGCATCGAGGCCGGCGTCCGGGGCCGAGTTATTCACCATCGGGACCGGGGCGGGCCGTCGGGATTCCGCGGACAGGGAGGAAGGACGCTTTTTAACTGATGCGGTAGAACGGCTCTTCAGACGGGGGGAAACGGATCGGGGCATGAAATTATTCTGTTAAATGAGGCCCGGCAAATTACTGCGTCCACCAAAAACCGGCCGGCAAAGCACGGGACGAGACGGAGGAAGGCGGACGGTTCGCTGCAAAGCCGCGGGCTGGAAAGAGGAAAGCTTAGAACATCTATTCACAACTTGTTCACAGGCGTCCTGACTTTCACTCGGCGTCACAAACGCGGAGCGTATCGATGCCGAAATAGGCGCTCAAGAATAATGAGCGGCTCGAAAAATTTTCTGTAAAAGCGCTTGACCGGTTCACGCCGCGCGCGGGGCCTTTGTTTGACGGCCCAGCAGGACGCCGCAAGCCAAAGTGATCAAACAAGTGATTGGATAAAGCCACGCGAAATTAATTTTCGGGCGCAGCGCGGCGGCTTGTTCCGTGGTGATGGCGCCGAATGCAACGAGGATGTTGTAAAGGTCCGGGCGCGCCCAGAGCACGAGCAGCACCGAGATGACCGTGCCGATGACGATGCCACGGATGTCGCGCCGCAGCGGGCTGATCGCGAGGAGAAACGCCGCCAGCATCGGACCATACGTGTAGGTCACCATGCCGAAAGCCAGCGATAGCAGGTTGAGCTGCCCGCGCACCGCCTGCAGCCCGATGGCCACGAGAATGAGCGCGATCCCCCACCCGACCACGGCGAACCTTGATTGCACGAGCAGGCGCCGCTGGTCGGCGGCCTCGAGTCCGTCTTTGCCATGCCACAGCGCCATCGAAGTTTGCGAGAGCGCGGCCAGCGCGGAGTCGAGGCTCGAGATGGCCGCGGCGAACGCGCCGGCGAGGATGAGTCCGCTCAGACCCGGCGGAATCACCGTGGTGATCCAGACGGGAAACACCGAATCGGTATCCTTGGTGAAGAGTGCCGCTTCGGCCGGGGACGGCGGATGCTGCTGGTAGTAGACGAAAAGCGCGGCGCCGACGCCGAGCATGAGCACGGTGACGAGCAAGGAAAAACTGCTCGCGATGATGGCCTTCGAAGCGTCGCGCGCATTACGGCAGCAGAACATGCGCTGCGCGTTGAGTTGGTCGGTGCCGAACGCGGCGACATTTTGGAACGGCATGGCCAGCAGGCCGACCCACAAGGTGAATTGCACATCGGGATTGGTCGAAAGGTCGAGCAACCGCAATTTGCCCGCCGCACCTGCTTCGGCGAAAAACCCGGCGAAGCCGCCGTCGATGTTGAACATGAGGACGCCAAAGGCCAGCAGCCCGCCGCCGATGAAGACGAAGAACTGGATGACGTCGGTCCAAATAACGGTGGTCATGCCGCCCATCAAAGTCCACCCGATGGCGAAAACGCCGATGATGGCAATGCACCACTCGAAGGCCAGACCGGTAACGGTCCACAAAATCAGCGCGGTAACGAGGAGGCGCACGCTTTGTCCGAGGATCGACCCGACGAAAAACAGCGAGGTGGTGAAAGCCCGCGCGCCCCCGCCTAGGCGCGACTGCATGTAGTCGTAAGGACTGAAGATGCCGCGTTCGTAGAAAACTTTGACGAACCAGATCCCGACGATGAACCGCGCCATGAGCGAACCGATCCCCCACTGCAAGTAGGTGAAGTCGCCGCCCGCGGCGAAGACCATACCGGGCACGCCGACGAAGGTGATGGCACTGATTTCCGTCGCGACGATCGACCCGCTGACTGCCGGCCACGGCAGCGAGCGCCCGGCGAGGAAGAAATCCTGCATGGTCGACTGCTTGCCGCGCAGGGCGTGGCCGATCCACGTGGTGGCCAGCAAATAAACGGCGAGAACCGTCCAATCGATCCAGAGAAAGTGGGTATGGACGCCTTCCATGGACGGCGCCTCAGGCGAGATCTTTGACCAGCACCTTCGATTGCCGTCCGTCGGCATCGTATTTTTTCCGCCGCGCCGCGGGCATGACGTCCGGCGACGACTCGCGGTAGCCTCCTTTGGTTTGCAGGTATTTGTAGGCTTGGGTGCTGAGGGCGAAGAGCTGCCCGACGCCTTTTTCCCGGGCCAACCGCTCGGCGAAGGCCATCAACTTGCGTCCGTGCCCTTCGTTCTCGTGGTCCTTGTGCACGTAGAGGCAGGCGAGTTCGCCGCGACCGTCCGATGGATAGACATGCAGGGCGACACAGCCCATCAATTTGCCATCGATCTCCAGCACCCAGTAATCCGGCATGCGCTCGAGGATGTCGGCCCGCGTCCGCCGCACGAGTTCCTCGTTGTCCATCGACTGCCGGATGAGGGCCACGACAGGCCGCACGTCCTTTTTGAAAATTTTCCGGATCTGCCGGTATTCGTTCGAGTAGATCATCGAACCGATCCCCTCGTTGCTGAAGACCTCGTCGAGAAGCGCCTCGTTGACTTGTCCGTCGAGGATATGCACCCGCGGCACGCCTTGCCGGCAGGCTTTGGCGCCGCAATCGACCTTGGAATAAATATTCGGCGCCTCGCCATTCTTGCGTTTCTTCAGCAACTCCTCGGCCTCGGCGATCCCGAGTTGCCGCGGGAGCACAGCGCCGCCGGGCAATTTGGTGTCGCCCGACAAATAGATGACCTTGGCCGCTTGCAGCGCCTCGGCCAGTTCGGCCGCGGCGTGGTCGGAGTTGACCCGGTAGGTGTGCCCCTCGCCGTCGAAACCGAGCGGCGGCACCACGGGAATGATCCCCTCGTGCAGCAGCATGTGGAGACATTTGACATCGACCCGCTCGATCCGTCCGGTGTGCCCCTGGTCGATCCCGCCGAGAATGCCGGCCGGATGCGCGATGACGGCGTTGGCGTAAGCGGCCCGCAGATCCACCGAGGCCAGTCCCTCGAGGATTTCGTGGGTCAACCGCATGGCCGCGTCGATGCTGACCTCGAGTGTGGCATCGTCGGTGATGCCGGTGCCGTCGGTGTTGCTCGGCTTGATCCCGGCCCGCTGCGCCGCGGCCTGCACCTGGTGACTGGCGCCGTGGATCAGCACGACGCGGATGCTCAACGACCGCAGGACCGCGAGGTCGAGCAAGATGTTGGCGAAATTGGGCGAAGCCGCCACCGCGCCATCCACGGAGACCACGAAGATTTTTTCGCGGAACCGCGGGACGTATTGCAGGATTTCCCTCAGGTCGGTGACATTCACAGGCCGAGAGTTAGGGGTTTTCCCTGCGAAAGATCAACGCGGAATCCGGTCAGCGCGCCCCATACATTTCGGTCAGCAGCTCGTGGAGCGCCCGGGCGTCGCCGTCGGATAAGCGCCCGATGCGCCCGGCCAACCGCGCTTTACCGACCACGCGGATCTGGTCGGCACAGACGTCGGCGTCCCGGCCGACGGCACGGACTTGCAAGCGTGTGCGCCAATGCGGCCGGAGCTTGGAGGTCAGCGGGCAGATGACCACGGTCGGCAGGATGGGATTAAGCGAATCCAGACTGACAAGGACGCAAGGCCGCGCCTGACCCGCCTCGCCGCCCTCCACGGGGTCCAGACGGCACCAGAAAACGTCCCCGCGCCTCACGTGGATTTTTTACCGACGGTTTTCTTCGGCGCGCGGTGTTCCCCGGGCGCAGGCTCCCGGAGAATATCTTTCAAACCGTCCGCCAACGCGCAATCCCACCCGGTCCAATCCTGGCCGGAAGCCGCCATTTCGCGGGCCGTCTCCACCCACGACAACTTTTGCGGCTTGGCCTTCGGCCGCAGGACCAAGGAATCCCCGCGATCCTCGAGCACGACGCCATCATCCAATCCGTGCCGCCGGATGAGGTCGGCCGGCAGGCGAATGCCTCGCGAATTGCCGATGCGGGCCAACTTGAGTTCGAGCGTCTGCACGACGGCCTTACAGTAATTACATAGCACCGGAGCGTCAGGCGACCCGTTGTGCTCCTTTACATCCGCCGCTGCCTCTGTCATTTTGTGCGATCCATGTCGATCGTCATCAATATTTTGATCTCTCTCCACTTGCTGGTCTGCATGCTTATGGTCGGTGTCGTCCTGATGCAGCGCCCGAAGAACGAGGGCCTTGGCGCGGCGTTCGGCGGCGGCATGACGGAAAACATTTTCGGCGCCCAGACCACCCATGTCCTGCAGAAGTTCACCGTCTGGCTCGGCATCGTCTTTTTCTGCATCACTCTCATTTTGGCCATCCTTTACGCCCGCCGCAGTGGCGGCGAAACGACAATCCAGCGCGAGTTGCTCAGCCAGCCAGTGCCTGCGGTTGAAGCCGTCGCGGACGCCGTGCCGACTCCGGTTGTCGTCACCACCGAACCGGTAGCGGTCGAGGAGGTCGTCGTCGAAGCCACCGAAGCTCCGGCTCCCGCCGAAGAAGCCGCCCCCGCCCCCGCGGGCGACTGACCATCCCGCGCACGCCATGCGCACCCTCGGCACGCTGGCTGAAATGGCGTCCTACCGGGCCGCGGGCGCCTGGCCCGTTGTTTTGGTTCCAACCATGGGTGCGTTGCACGGCGGACACGCCGCCTTGATCGACGCCGCCCGCGCCCGTGCGGGAGCCAGCGGCACGGTGGTCGTCAGCATCTTTGTCAACCCGACCCAGTTCGGCCCGCAGGAAGACCTGGCGAAATACCCGCGCACCATGGAGGCCGACCTCGAGCTGTGCGCCGCGCACGCCACGGATGCCATCTTCACTCCGTCCGCCGCCGAGATGTATCCGCCAGGCGATACAACGCTGGTGGAAGAGACTTCACTTTCGCACGGTTTGTGCGGTTTACGGCGTCCGGGCCACTTCCGCGGCGTCTGCACCGTGGTGGCGAAACTCTTCAACATCATCCGCCCCGAAGCTGCCATCTTCGGCGAGAAGGACTACCAGCAACTGGCCGTCATCCGCCGCATGACCCGCGACCTTTTTTTCGGCATCGAAATCATCGGGCACCCAACCGTGCGCGAGGCCGATGGTTTGGCCATGAGTTCGCGCAACCGCCACCTCAAGGCCGAAGACCGTCGGCGGGCGGCGGGATTCCCCGCGGCCTTGACCGAGGCTGCGCAGGAGCCGGACGTGGCCGGTATGGTCGCGAGCGCCACCGCGCTGATCATCCGCGGCACAGGATCGGCCCCCGAGTATGTCACCGTGGTCGACGCCGAAACGCTGGAGCCCCGGGACGCGCTCGACCGGCCGGCCGTGCTTGCCGCCGCGGTGAAAATCGGCGAAACACGACTCATCGACAACGTGCGCCTCGCGCCACGGCATGCAAAAGTTTGACCATATCGTCCTCGGTTCCGGCATCGCCGGCCTGACCTACGCGCTCAAAGCCGCCGCGCAGGGCACGGTCGCCGTGGTGACCAAGCGCGCCGCAGCCACGAGCAACACCGCGTGGGCCCAAGGCGGCGTGGCCTGCGTGACCAGCACGGAGGATTCGTTCGAGCTGCACGTGAAAGACACCCTCGAGGCCGGCGCCGGGCTATGTCACGAAGACATCGTCAATCTGGTCGTCCGCGAGGGCCCCGAGCGCGTCGAAGAACTCATCGCCCTCGGCATGTCCTTCGACCTGCGCGAAAAACCCGACGGCGGCACCGAACTCGACCTCGGCCGCGAGGGCGGACACTCCAAGCGCCGCATTCTCCACGCCCACGACTTCACCGGACTGGAAATCGAAAAAACCCTGCTGACCGCCGTGGAGCAGCACCCGTCGATCACCGTCCTGCCGGACCACATGGCCATCGATCTCATCACCACGGGCAAGCTCGGCTATGCCACCGAGGACCGGGTGGTCGGTGTTTACGTGCTCGACGAGAAGTCCGGCATAGTCCTCACCCTGCGGAGCGACCGCATCGTGCTGGCCACCGGCGGTTGCGGCAAAGTCTACCTTTACACGACGAATCCCGACATCGCCTCCGGCGACGGCGTGGCCATGGCGTGGCGCGCGGGGGCGGCGGTCAGCAACATGGAATTCATCCAATTTCACCCGACCTGCCTGTTCCACCCCGAGGCCAAATCCTTCCTCATCAGCGAAGCCGTGCGCGGAGAGGGCGGCATCCTCGTCGATGAGCAGGGCGCACCATTCATGGCGCGCTACCACGCGATGAAAGACCTCGCCCCGCGGGACATCGTGGCCCGCGCCATCGATGCGGAAATGAAACGCACCGGTGCCAAGTGCGTCTTCCTCGACATCACCCACCAGCCCCGCGAATTCCTGCAGGAGCGCTTCCCGAAAATTTACGAAACCTGCGCGTCCCTCGGCATCGACATCGCCCAAGAACCCATCCCCGTCGTTCCCGCCGCCCACTACCAATGCGGTGGCGTCAAAGCCAACGAGCGCGGCGAGACCACCCTGCGCGGTCTCTTTGCCATCGGCGAAGTGGCCTGCACGGGCTTGCACGGGGCCAACCGCCTGGCCAGCAACTCGCTCCTTGAAGCGCTCGTCTTCGCCCACCGCGCGTTTCTCAAGGCGACAAAGAACCACCGCACTTCCGAAGAGATCCAGCTCCCCGAATGGCGTCCCGGCAGCGTGACCGATGTGGATGAGTTGGTCGTCATCTACCACAATTGGGATGAAATCCGCCGCCTCATGTGGGACTACGTCGGCATCGTCCGCACCGACAAACGCCTGCAGCGCGCCGCCGCCCGCCTGCGCAACCTGCAGAAGGAGGTGCAGGAATTCTACTGGAACTTCAAAGTCACCACCGACCTCCTCGAGCTGCGCAACCTCGTGACCGTGGCCGCCCTCATCGTCGACTGCGCGTTGAGCCGCAAAGAAAGCCGCGGCCTGCACTACACCCTCGACCACCCGGAAACCGGCGAACTCTTCATCCGCGACACGGTGATGCGGCGGGTCTGAGCTACTCCCCGAACAACGAGGCCAACCGCGCGGACAGCTTGCGACGCAGGACGGCGTAGGAAAAATATTTTTTCCCCAGCGCGTAATTGCGCGCAGCCCAGTCGGCCCGCAAATTTTCGTCGTCCAAGGCCAGCCGGGTTTTGGTCACCACTTCACGCGTCACAATTTGCGACATCTCGATGGTCTGGAATCCGAGCGGATCGATATCTCGGGCGTAGACGGCGTATTTGTTGACCACCACCGGCTTGCCGAAGTAGACGGCCTCGAGGAAGGCGTTGCCGAAGCCCTCGTAGTGACTCGGATAGGTCACCAGATCGGCATGCGGATAGACGTCATAAAGCGTGTAGGTTTTTTGTCCGGCCGCGTTGTGCCCGCGCGTTTCGCCCACCCGGTCGGCGATATAGACCGCCTCGATCCCGGCGTCCACGATGCGCTCGTTGATGTGGTGCATGTAGTCATTGCCCTCGTCACCCGAGGGATGGGAGAAGACGAGCTTGGCCCGCGGTTCGCGCAGCTGGCGCAGCAGGTCGATGGTGTGCTCGATGCCCTTGCGCGGCACGATGCGCGTCGGTTGCAGCACGAGGATGTCATCGTCGGCCAAGCCGATCTCACGGCGGAAATCGCGGTTGTAGGAGTCGAGGCCCGGCGGGGGCGTCTCGAAATCGAGGACATTGGGAATGAGGGCCGAAGACAACCCGTAGCGGCGGGCCAGTTCCTTCTGGGCCATGGAATTGATCACGACATGCTCGATGTGCGGGAGCGAGGGCGGGAAGGCGGACATCAGATAGTCGGCCCCCGAAGTCACAGTGAACCGCTCGCGCTCCCACGCAAAGTCGTGGTGATGCGCGATCGTCGGAATCCCCGTCTCCGCAATGTATTCGGTGACGGCCAACCCGAGCGGAATATTCATCGGGATGGCGAGGATGTTCTGCGGGACGAGCAACTCGAGTTTGAAGTCGCCGACGAAAGCATAGAGGTCGGCCTTGAGCTTTTCTTTGAGTTCGTGAATCCGACCCGTTGTCGCCGCCGAGCGCGTGGTGCGCCCGAAAAGATCCTGCTGCGCCTCGAGGATGTCCGGGTGGTTAAAAAACGCGAGGGGCACGTGGCGGCTGAATTCCGGCATGGTGTCGAGCAAGCCGCCCATCCAGCGGCATTCGCTGCCGGCCCGCGCGAGCACTTCGGCCCATTTGCGCGTCTCGAGGGTGACCCCATCGGTGCCGTGGAACCGCGTCGAGACGAATCCGACGCGCTCCGGGATGTGGCAGGAAAGCGGCGCGTTGATCTTCACAGTGCGGCATTGCCGCGTTGTCATCGCGACGCCACAAGTTAAACGTGGTCGATGTGGATTGGAAAGCACGACTGGAACACGAGTTGATCTCGGTTTACGGAGCGGAACGCGGCACGCCGTTGGCCCGCGCGCTGGCCGTCCGCGCGGACGAGCAGAAACACCGGGCCGGCCCGTCTGGTTTCGATGACCCGGCCGAAGCGCTGCTCATCACCTACGGAGATCAAGTCACGCGCCCGGGGGAAGCGCCGCTGTCCGTGCTGCGCTCCTTCCTCGGGCTCCGCGCCCGCGGTCTGGTCAGTGGGGTGCATGTGCTCCCGTTTTATCCGTGGTCTTCCGACGACGGCTTCGCGGTGAAGGATTTTCTGGCCGTGGACCCGGCCTTGGGCACTTGGTCCGACGTGCGCGACCTCGGTCGGGACTTCGACCTGATGGCCGACGCGGTCTTCAACCATGCCTCGGTCCAAGGCGAATGGTTCGCGCGTTTCCGCGAGGACGCGGAGGGCTTCGGCGAGTTTTTCACCACGATGGAAGGCGATCCGGATCTCACCGCCGTGGTCCGGCCTCGCGCCCTCCCGTTGCTGACCGAATTCGCCACCGCGCGCGGTCCGCGGCGCGTCTGGACCACCTTCAGTTCAGACCAAGCCGACCTCAATTTCCGCGAATCGGACGTCATGCGCGCCCTGAGCGAAGTGCTGCTCTTTTACCTCGCCCAAGGCGTGCGCTACATCCGCCTCGATGCCATCGGGTTTATTTGGAAAGAGCCCGGCACGTCGTGTCTGCACCTCCCGCCGGCCCACGCTTTGGTGCGGGCTTGGCGCGCCTTGGCCGAGGGCGCGGCTCCGGGCGCCCGGCTGGTCACCGAGACGAACGTTCCGCATGCGGACAACATTTCCTATTTCGGCGACGGGCACAACGAGGCGCACATGGTCTACAACTTCGCCCTCCCCCCGCTGGTGCTGCACACCTTGCGCACGGGCGACGCCTCGGTCTTGACCGGTTGGGCCGCCGGATTGACCGTCCCCTCGCCCGACACAACCTTTTTCAATTTTCTCGCTTCGCATGACGGCATCGGGCTCAACCCGGCACGCGGCTTGCTGCCGGAGAAGGACATCGCCGCGCTGGTCGACCTGGCGCACCGGGCCGGTGGCTACGCGGGCCAGAAAACGATGCCCGACGGATCGCAGGCTCCCTACGAACTCAACGTGAATTATTTCGATGCACTTGCCGTCGGATGCGACGACGCAACGGCGGTGCGGCGCTTCACCGTGGCGCACGCCATGGCCTTCGCCTTGGCCGGGGTGCCGGGCCTTTATTTCCATTCGTTGTTCGGCTCGCGCGGCGACCGGCCCGGGGCCGAGTCGAGCGGCATTCCACGACGGATCAACCGGCAGAAGTTCGAGGCCGACACGCTGGCCGGAGAACTCGACGACCCGGGTTCTTTGCGCCACCGCCTCCATGCCAACTTGGCCGGACTTTTGCGCCGCCGCGCGAGTTGTGCAGCTTTCGCGCCATCCGCACCCCAGCGGGTGATCGACGCCGGTCCCGGACTTTTTGTCGTGGAACGCGGACATCCGGGAGAAGCCATGCTCTGCTTGCACGAGGTGGCCGGACAACATCAGGAATACGCCGGGCAAAACTTGGAACCCTACGAGGTGCGTTGGATTCCGGTGCTCAGCTGAGCGCGCGGCACAAAGCGCTCCAATCGCCGTCACCCTGCGGGTGCAGGTGCCACGTCATCAGTCCCGCGGCACGGGCCGGCGCGATGTCATTGTCGGCACGGTCGCCGACCATCAAGACTTCGCCCGGCTCCAGACCCCGTGCCGCCAAGCGGGCCAGCAGGATCCGGAAAAAATACGGGTCGGGCTTGCTGAAGCCGAGTTGCCACGACCACAGCACAAGATCCGGCGCAAAAATTTCCGGGGCCAGCCCGGCCGGAGCGAGGACGCCGGCCAATTCCTGCAGGGTGTAGGCTTGGGCGTTGGAGGCGATACCGAGCGGCAATGCGGCGGCACGCCATTGGCGCAGGGCGTGCGCCGCGCCCGGCATGAGACGTAAGCCTCGGGTCAGCGCTTGTCCGGCGAGGAGAAATTCCATCTGCCGCGCCGGCTCCAGCGTGACGAACTCCGGCAGCACACACCCGACGATCCGGGGCCACTGCACCTCGGGAAAAGTAATCCCGGCCCGGTGGGCTGCGGCATGGTCGCGCGCGATTTCAGCCCGGCAAAGCACGTTGAAGGCCGCAAAATCCGGCTGCGCAACCTCGCCGAAGGTCTCCCGGCAGAGGACTTCCCACCGCACATCCGCATCGGCCGGCGCGGGCAGGATCTCGAGGATTGTGCGGTAGACATCGCAGATGACGGCTCGCGGTTTCATGTCACGGGGTCGAAGACCAAAGGATACAAATTGTCGCCGCGCAGGCGATTGGCGAGGAAAGCGTCGAGAACATTCCCGGGAGCATCGTCGGGCACGGCCGGCGCCTGGGTCGCGGCTTGCACGGCGGCCAGAAAGCTCTCCGCAAAGCGCGCCGGCGCAAGCGCCGCCTCCGCTTCGTCTCCGAAGCCGGCAGCCGGCCAGTCCGCCGCGTCGCGCGGCCACGCGGCGAGATCCGGATTGGCCGCGTCCAGCGCACTCCGCAGCCGGTCGACGGGATGCGCGAGCACTTCTTCCTGCGCCGTGAGGGTCAGTCGACTGAAAGGTACGATGGCTTCCCGCGAAACCAAAATCGGGGGTTCGCCGGCCATTGACTGCACTTCGGCGGGCAGCGCATGGCGCCACCGCAACCACAACTCACGCTGCCGCGCGCGCTCGCGGGGCGAATCGAACAATTCGCACGGCACCAATACTTCGCGGTAAACCGTCGGGGCCCGCAGCCCCAATCCGACAAGATCCGGCAGCACGTTCGGCAACGCGCGGGCGATCAACGGCCGAGCAGCCGCCGCCGCCTCGAGGTAAGGCAGACCGAAACCTTCCTGCAGCGAGGTCAGCACGACCGCCTCCGCCCCCGCAATGAGCGCCGAGACGGGAGGGGCCCCGCTTTGTCCGGCGAGCACCCCCAGGTGCAAAGGCCAACGGTGACGTTGCGCCGCCTCGCGCAATCGCGCGGCGTAGGGTTCCTCGTCCGCCGAGGTCGGGCCTCCGGTTGTCACCAGCCGCGCCGCCGGACGCAGCCAGCGCACCAGGAGCAGCGCCTCGGCCATATTTTTGCGGCGCAGCAAACGGCAAGGCAGCAGCCAATACGGCGCATCGGAACCGGTCCGCGCCGTCAGCCATTCGTGCGCGGCGCATTCGCCGCCCGGCTCGTGCCGCGGGGTGGTCACTGGATTGGGCAGCCAGATCGCCCGGGCGCCGAAGTCTGCCGCCAGCAGGGTATGGTCGGCGCGATTGATGGCCAGATGCGCGGTCCGCGGGCCGACCGGAAAGACCACCCCGGCAGCTTCAGTCAACGAGGACAAACCCGAGGCCTGCATTTCCGGCCAACGGATCCAGCGGTTGTCGAAAAAGAAATCGTGGTGATGCACAAGGAAAGTCGCTCCTGTCGCAGCCACCGCCTGCGCCCAGGCCGCGGCCAGCGGTGCGTTGCGGCCCAACGCGAGATTGTGCGCCCAGAGGACGGCCCGCTCGCCGCCCTGCCGCTCCAGGAAATCCGTGGTGGTGCGCGCCAGCTCCGCCGCGAAGCCTTCGCGCACCGGAGCGACTTCCGACCAGTAAAGGAAATCACGGTGCACTTGCAAATGCACCGGCACCCCGCCGACTGCGGCACGCAGGCGCGTCAGCCAGTCCGCCTCCGGTTCCTCGCCGATGGCGAGGGTGATGCCGGAAAATTCGCCCGTCGCGGCCAGGGCCGGCAGCGCGGTTTCGATGACGCGGCGCACTCCACCGGGGCGCAAATGGTAATGCGCGACGATCAATTGGCGGGCTGATCCCCCCATCATGCAACGAAGGTCCGGCGGTTCATAGGGGTTGATGGTGGGCCCTGCGGCGGCAACAATCAAAAACTATGGCTGATTTCTTCCAAACCGGTGCGATGGCCACCCTACACCGCCTCGGCGAACCGGGGGTGGAACGACTGGAAGCACAGTTGCGCAATTTCGTGCAGGACATGCCGATCGCGCTGGTGCTGCCCTGTCACGTGGGGGAGGTCGGGACCCCGGCCCTGCGCGGCATCCTCCGGGAACTCGAAGATGTCGACTACCTGCAACAGGTCGTGGTGGGCATCGACGGGGCGAGCGCGGCCGAATGGCGCAAGGCGCGCCAGTTCTTCGCCAAGTCGCGCCACAAACCCATCCTGCTATGGAACGACGGCCCGCGCATGAAGAACATGCTGCGCCAGTTGCGCGCGGCTGATCTCGATCCGGGGCAGCGGGGCAAGGGACGCAATATGTGGCTGTGCTACGGCTACGTGTTGGCCGCGGGCCAAGCCAAGGTCGTCGCGGCCCACGATTGCGATATCCTCACCTACAACCGCGAACTGCTGGCCCGCCTTTGCTACCCGGTGGCTAACGACAGCCTCGGCTTCGATTTCTGCAAGGGCTACACTGCGCGCTTCACCCACAAGCTGAACGGCCGGGTCATGCGCCTGATGTTCACCCCGCTCATCCGCTCGCTGGAGAGCATCATCGGGACGCATCCGTTCCTCAATTACATGGACACTTTCCGCTACCCGCTTTCGGGGGAAATCTGTGTCGACCTCGACGTGGTGCGCCGCACGCGCATGCCTTCGGACTGGGGCGTCGAAGTCGGCATGCTGGCCGAGGTTTTCCGCGTGACCTCCCCGAAAGCCATCTGCCAGGTCGAGATCGGCGAGCGCTTCGACCACAAACACCAGGAACTCTCCCCGCGCGATGCCTCCAAGGGATTGAACAAAATGGCCATCGACATCGCACGGTGCATCTTCCGCACCGTGGCGGCGGAAGGGATCCGCATGGACAGCGGGCTCTTCGACACGCTCCTGAGCGCCTACCTGCGCAAGGCCGAGGACACGATCCGGTTCTACCACGCCGACGCGGAAATCAACGGTCTGGCCTTCGATCGCCACCAAGAAGAACTTGCCGTGACCACCTTCGTCAGGGGTATCCGCACGGCGGCGCGTCAATTCATGGAAAACCCTCTGGGCGAACCTCTTATTCCCAACTGGAACCGCGTGGAATCGGCCCTTCCAGAGTTTCTCGAGGAGATGAAGCAGGCGGTCGAGGCCGACAACAGGTAGGCCAACCGAGGTGCCTCCAACCCGCAAAAGACCACCCGCAGACTAGACGGTGCTTTTTCCCTGTCCAAAGGCAGAGGAATGTTATCAAATAAACGTTCGCCGTTTTTTGGTCCCACCCATGAAGTTCTCCCTCACCGCTCTGCTTATCGCGCTTCTTCTTGGAGCAGTCGCCGTGCCGGGCGCCCGCGCCGCCGAGCAAGCGGCCGAGGAAAATGGCTCGGGCTTCCGTTTCACCTACCCGGTGCGCGATGAGGGCAGTTCGCAAGTCTTCACCGCCCCGGCACCCCAACCGGCGCCGATCAGCGACCAGCTTCCGGCTCCGGAGACCATCGTCCCGGCCCCACCGCCGCTGGATCCGTTGCCCACGCCATCCCGCGGTGCGGCCGTCGACACTTACTACAACGATGGTATGACCGAAGCGGACTTCGAGCAAGTTGGCGGCTATGACAATGTTGGCGCCGACATCGGCGAGGGCATTTTCGAGCGCCGCCCCTTCCGGTTCAGCTTCGCCATTTACGAGGGCTACAACAGCAACGTCAACACCACCAGCAACAACCAGATCGAAAGTCTCTACACGCAGATCGCCGCGGGCGTGTCCTACGAATTCGGCACCTCGCGCCTGCAGCTTTCGGCCGCGCTCTCGGCCGCGCTGGCTTTCTACTACAACAACGTCGACCTGCAGAACGACGGACTCTTCCCCACCATCAACTTCACCCTCGGCGCCAACTATGCCGCCACCCCGCGCCTCGATCTCTCGTTCCAAACCTACACCGCATTCCTCTCGCAACCGAACTTCACCATCGCCGGTGCACCGAACACCTACGACGGGGATTACATCATCAGTAGTTCGACCATCGGAGCCAAATACCTGTGGCTGCCGAAGTTCGCCACCGAAACCACCTACACGCCGGCCATCTACTACTTTACGGACTCCGACCAAAACGACATCCAAGGCCGCTTTGAGCAGACGGTCGGGCAGCAATTCCTCTTCCTCTGGAAACCGACCACGGCGCTGGTGCTGGAATACGACTTCAACACCCGCAATTACTTCACGGCCAAAGATCTCGACAGCATCGGCAACTTCCTGCTGGCCGGCTTCGATCACACCCTCAATCCCCGTTCGACCCTCACGGTGCGCGGCGGCGTCGAGCAACGCTTCAACCAGAATCCTTACGGCGGAACCGACATTTATATCGGCCCGTTCGGTTCGGTGAATTTCAACTACGCGCTCGGCAAAGACACCACTGTCGGCCTGCAGTCCCGCTATGGCACGACAGCCTCCGGGTTCTCCACTTACACGCAAGCCCAGCAATTTCTGCTCGGCTTCAACGCCGCCCGCCAGTTCACCCGCCGTATCGCGGCCAATGCCTTCTTCAACTACCAGAATAACTACTACGACCAGCCGGGCAGCGACGGCGCGGCCCCCGACTTTTATGACAATATCTTCAATGCGGGGGTCAACGCCAGTTTCCAAGTCTACCGCAACTGGTCGCTGCTCGCCGGATACTCCTTCACCTCGCTTATCTCCACCGACAGTTTCTTCGAGCGCGATTACACGCAGAACATCGTGTATTTGGGGTCCGAAGTGGACTTCTGATCCACCCCGCGGCCGCACGTGACGAGCGCCCGGAGGGAGTCGTGGATTCTCTCTGACTTCCAGCGTCGGAGAAGGCGCTTCTAGCTTTACGGATGTGGCGGCATCCCCGTCGACGGTCAATGCGGTTCGCGGCACAAACGCAGGAGGACATTCGCTGGCCAAGAGCCGCCGTCGCCCGCCCGCGCCGCGGCGCCTTTTCCGCCGGCCGCCCGCAAGGGAAAGAGGAACGCCGCCGGGCATGGTCACCCGACGGCGTGTCGCCTGGCGTGAGATGGCAGGGCTTACTTGATGAAAAGCATCTCTTGGTAAGTCGGCAACGGCCAGACGTCGTCGGGCAGGAGACTCTCCAATTCGTCAACCGTGGCGCGCACTTTGTTCATAGCCGGAAGAACTTTGAACGTCCAATCGCTCACTTCATGGGCGGCGGCGTGCACCGACTGCAGCATGGCCATGTCTTTCTCCAACTGCGAGACCAAGGCGGCTACTTTCTCGAGCGTTGCGGTGCTAGTCGCCACACCGACGAGCTTCATCTTCGCGACACCCTCGGCCAGACTCGCGGCATACGAGGCGGCCAGCGGGAAGACCTTCGTCTGGGCAATCTCCAACACCAGCTTGGCCTCGACGTTCATGTGCTTCTCGTATTGCTCGCAGAGGATGATGTAGCGGCTCTTCAATTCGGTTTCCGAAAGGACACCGTATTTCTCGAAGACCTCGATGACTTCGGGGCTGACCATCGCCGGGAGCGCGTCGGCCGCCGTTTTGAGATTCGGCAAGCCGCGCTCGGCCGCTTCGGCATGCCACTCTTCGCTGTAGCCGTTGCCGTTGAAGATGACGCGGCCGTGTTTGTCCATGACCTCTTTGAGCGCGGCCTGGATCGCTTTGTTGAGATCGCTGGCGCCGTCGAGTTTGGAAGCCATCCAGTCGAGCGAGTCGGCCAGAATGGTGTTCATCGCGGTGAGCGGGCCGGCGATCGACATGTTGGAGCCGACCGCACGGAACTCGAAACGGTTGCCGGTGAAGGCAAACGGCGAGGTGCGGTTGCGGTCACCCGCGTCCTTCGGCAACTCGGGCAGCGTGTCCACGCCGATCTGCAGCGTGCCGCGCTGCTTGGACGTGGTCGCTCCACCGGCCTTGATCTGGTCGAACACATCAGCCAATTGGTCGCCGAGGTAGACGGAAATGATGGCTGGCGGCGCTTCGTTGGCACCGAGACGGTGGTCGTTGCCCGCCGAGGCGATGGTCGCGCGGAGCAGCGGGGCGAATTTGTCGACCGCGCGGATGACGGCGCCCGCGAAAACAAGGAACTGCGCGTTCTCGTGGGGCGTGTCGCCCGGATCGAGCAGGTTGCCCTGCGTGCCGCTGCCGAGGGACCAGTTGACGTGCTTGCCTGAGCCGTTGATGCCAGCGAAGGGCTTCTCGTGCATGAGGCAAACCAAACCGTGCCGGTCGGCGGTCTTTTTCAACACCGTCATGACCATCTGCTGGTGATCGGAAGCGAGGTTGGCCGACTCGAAAAGCGGCGCGATCTCGAACTGCCCCGGCGCCACCTCGTTGTGGCGCGTCTTGGCCGGGATGCCGAGTTTGAAGAGTTCGCGGTCGACCTCATACATGAAACCCATCACGCGCTCGGGAATAAGGCCGAAATAATGGTCCTCGAATTCCTGCCCCTTGGGCGCCGGTGCCCCGAAGAGTGAGCGGCCAGCCGAAAGCAGGTCGGGTCGCGCGTAGTAGAACATTTTGTCGATCAGGAAGTATTCCTGCTCGGGCCCCGCCGTCGCGGTGACGCGGGCGACGTCCTTGTGGCCGAAAATCTTGAGGATGCGGCGCGCCTGTTTGTCCAGCGCCTGCATCGACTTGAGCAAAGGCGTCTTGGTGTCGAGCGCCTCGCCGGTCCAGGACACGAACGACGTCGGGATGCACAGCGTGATGCCATTGGCGTTCTCCACAATGTAGGCCGGACTGGTTACGTCCCACGCGGTGTAGCCGCGCGCGGTGTGCGTAGCCCGGATGCCGCCGGACGGGAAGGAGGAGGCATCGGGCTCGCCTTGGATGAGCGTCTTGCCTTTGAACTTCGAGATGGTCGTGCGTCCGTCCTCACCCGGATCGTAGAACGAGTCGTGCTTCTCGGCCGTCGCGCCGGTCAGCGGATAGAACACGTGCGCGAAGTGGGTGGCGCCGCGGCTGACCGCCCAGTTCTTCATGGCCTCGGCAACCTCGTCAGCCACCCCACCCGGCAACTTGCTGCCCTCGAGGATCGTCTGCTCAATGGCTTTGTAGGTGGTCGGCTTCAGGGTGTCCTTCATCAGCGCGAGACTGAAGGTGTTCGATCCGAAAACGGTCTCGGGAGTCTCCTCCACGAAATTGACGGAAGCGCTCTGCGATTGGCGGGCGGCAATAGCGGCAATGGCCGCGGCACGGGCTGTCATGTTGCTCATAGTATTAGGTTTCTTGGATTTAGGGACTGAAAAGACTCCCCGCTTCGCCAAAAGACGGAGCTGGAAGCCGATACGGACCGTTTGAGCACAAAGCATGCCAAACCCCCAAAACAGAAGCATCCTCCGGCCCCATGAACCTCCAAGTGTCTAATTCGCAACACCCCCGCCCAATTTGGCTAATTTTATCCACTCCACACTTGTCGGCAATATCCGAGTTATCCCCCAGCGGGATTCTCTGCGTCCTTGGCGATTTCTGCCCTCACCCGCGCTTGGCCCAAGCCGCCGGATAGACCGGCCGCCGCCACGCCGCCACCAAAAACCCCACCCCGATAAGCAGGACAAACACCGACAAAAACTGCCCCTTGGTCAGCCACCCCACATACCCCGCATCCGGAGACCGGAAAAATTCCGCCACACTCCGCGTCACCGCATAGCCGACGAAAAACAAACCCGTGATGACACCATTGGGCGTGCGCGCCTTGACCCGCACCAACCAAAGCAACCCGAAAAGCAGCAACCCCTCGAGCAGCGCCTCGTAAATCTGCGACGGATGCCGCGGCGTCAAAAACTCCCCGAGCATGACCGTGAGTTCCGCCGACCCCGGCACCGCCGACACCACCTCGTCCAACCCCACCGGCCCGGCGAACATCTCCTGCGCCTGCTCCAGCACCGCCCGCTGCGTCTCCACCGGCGCCTCATAAATCTCCTTCGGAAATTTCACCGCCCACGCCGCCTCCGACGGACGCCCGAAAAGCTCGCCATTGATGAAGTTCGCCACCCTCCCAAAAAACAAACCCAGCGGCACACCCACCACAAGATTGTCCCCCAGGCCGGGCCAGTTGACACCGTGCCTCCACGCATACCAGAGAGTGTAAAGCATGACCCCCAAGATGCCCCCGTGCGCCGACATCCCGCCCTCCCACACGCGGAAAAAGACCAGCGGATCCTGCAGGAAGCCGGTGAAGTTGTAGAAAATCATTTCCCCCAACCGCCCCCCAATCAGCACACCGAACACCGCGCAACCCGTGATGAAGTCGCCGACCTTGTCCGCCGGGATCACCGAAAACCCGCGGCGCGCCAGGCTCACATAGACAAAATAAGCCGCCGCAAACGCCGCCAAGTAAGCCAACCCATACCACCGCACCCCGAATCCCCCGCCGAACTGCACGGCAAACGGATCCAGATTATGCACCCAATAAGCGATCATCGCGCGGAAGTAGCACGAGCATCCTGCCCGTGACGACCGGACATCATCGGCAGGAGGCCGATGCCACGCCAGATGGCCAAAGCGTCTTTTCTCTCAACTCTCATCCCTCAACTAACTTTGCGGCACCTTGCGAAAGTGCGCCGGATCATACCCCTGCGCCGCGAGCGACTGCATCACCGCCGCGTAATCTGCCTCGCTCATCGTCTTCTCGCGCGCCATGACCCAGCCGTAATCGCGCGAAGGATGACCCACCGCCATGAAGCGATACTCGGGATCAAGATACAGCACGTAGTAAGGCAGCGCGATCGGCCACAAGAATTGCACCCGCCATTCCGCATTGGATTTCTTGTCCACCACCCACGCGATCCCGTTCATCACCTTTTCCGGTCCGTCGAACCCGCCTTTCCGGTAGCTGAAAATATTATCAATCTTCCCGTCCTCCCGCATCCGGTAGGTGTCCTTCGAATCATACGTGTCACGCTCCAGCCAATAAGGAATGTGTCCGATCACCCACCAGTCCCCCATGAACCGCGGCAAATCCACATAGTCCACCGCCCTCAACGGCGGCTTCGACGCGCACCCCGCAAAAAACGCGAGTCCCAGCACCGGCAACAACCAAATCATTTTTTCCATCCCCGCAGCAAACCAGCCACCCGCCCCCGAGTCAAACCCGC
>JBBEEK010000122.1:0-3209 GCA_040880825.1 Chthoniobacterales bacterium | reverse complement strand
CACTCGGACGCCGTCCGCTCCACCACCTCGACCATCGTCGCGCGGTTGTCGGACGACGCCGTGATGTCGAGAAAGACCAACTCATCCGCACCCTGCGCATCATAAGCCTTGGCGCACTCCACCGGATCCCCCGCATCGCGCAACTCGAGAAACTTCGTTCCCTTGACCACGCGTCCGCCGGTCACATCGAGGCATGGAATGATGCGCTTGGTCAGCATCTGTCAACCATGCCCGCATCCGGCCGCCCAAGCAATGCGCTGCTGATTTACATTGCGTTCGGCAGCCTGTTTTTTACTTTGCGCAGATGCGTCCCATGGTGTTTGCGGCGGCCGCCGTCCTCGTCGCGCTTTTCCTGTCCGGTTGCGCCGCGCCGCAGGGCGTCGGACGCTTCCGCACCGTGGTGCTCGACGCCGGACACGGGGGGATCGATCGCGGGGCCAAGGGCGTCGATGGCCGCTCGGTCGAGAAGACCTACGCCCTCGACACCACCAAACGCATCGAGCGGGGCCTCCGCGCCCGCGGTTTCCGGGTCGTCATGACCCGCCGGGGCGACTACTTCGTCAGTCTTCCAAGGCGGGTCCAAACTTCCAACCGCGAACGCAACGCGGTTTTCGTCAGCATTCACTACAACTGGGCACCCCGTCGCGCCGCCTCGGGAGTGGAAACCTTCCACTACAACAGCCGCTCCTACCCTCTTGCCGCCAACATCCAGCGCGAGATCAACCGGGTGGCCCCCACCCCGAACCGCGGCGTCAAACGGGCCCGCTTCCACGTCCTGCGCAACAACACACGACCCGCCGCCCTCGTGGAACTTGGCTTCATGTCCAATTCGCGCGAACTCCAACTCATCAAATCCTCCTCCTACCGCCAGCGACTCGCCGATGCCGTGGTGCGCGGAGTCGTCAACTCCTCCCGCTGACCACCGTGAAAACCTTCTTCTTGTTCGTCGCGCTGACTGCCTCGGCCGCGGCCCAAACCCTCCAATGGGAGCAACCGACCGTGGCCATCGAAGCCGTCGAAGGCGGCGGCAAGGTCGCCGGTTCCTTCCGCTTCACCAACACCGGCGACCGCGTCGTCCGCCTTCGCTCCGTGCCCGCCTCGTGCGGCTGCGTCGTGGCCAAGCCGGAGAAACGCGACTACGCCCCGGGCGAAAGCGGGGCAATCCCCTTCATCTACTCGCCCAAGGGCCGCTGGGGTGCGCGGGCTTACCGCGTGTTTGTCGTGACGGACGAAAAGGGCATCCGCCCTTACCAACTGCGGCTGGAAGTCACGGAAACCCGGCGGGCGGAGGCCGCGCGTTGACGACTCAGGGCCGTGACGAATGCCGGACGGCGGCGAGAATTTCCGCGGATTTTTCCGGCATGAGATTCGCCGCGTAATTGGCCAAGGACTCGGCATGCTCCGGTGATTCCCAAGCCATCCGCGCCGCCGTCGCGATCAGACTCGGCTCACCCCAGTCCGCCGCCGACTTCAATTGGCCGGTTTGCTCGCCGCTCAACCCGCTGACCGGCAAATCCCCCGTCGGACGGATGCCCATCGTGTCATAGCCCACACAACCGGGGGCAAGTCCCGCCATCAGCACCGCCAAGATACCCGCCCGGAGTCTTTGCATACCCGCCATTACCCGCACGCGCGGCGCAAAGGCAAGCCGCTATCCTCCTTGCCATAAAAGCCGGGGCCCGTTTACCTCGGCGCGACATGAGAATCCTTCTCGCGGCTATGCTCGTCACTCTGCTCGTGCGGGCCCCGTCCGCCGCCGCCGAGGCAAGGGCCGAGACCTCTCTGGCCGGGCCGCATACTTTGGCACCCGACACCGCGCCCGAGATCCCCATGCCGGAACCCGCGCTCGGCCCCCCTCTCCCCGAAAATCCGGCCGCCGCGGCTCTGGATGCCCTCATCGAGCAGATTTCCCGGGCCGGAACCCCGACTCCGGGCGAAAGCGAACCGACACCCGATGCCCGGCGCGAGCAAAACAACCGGCTTTTTGCCGCCATCGACGAAGGCGACAGCGGGGCGGTGCGTTCGCTCCTGGCCGGAGGAGCCGACCCGAACGCCGAGGTCCCCAGCCCGCTTGAGGACACCATGCTCGACCGCTTCCGGAAGGATTTTCTGCTCTACTATGTCACCAAGGAAAGCGGCCTCACCCCGCTGATGTTCGCCGCCGCGCGTGGACACCGGGACATTGTCGAACTGCTCTTGGCTGGCGGTGCGGAAAAGAACGCGCGCACCAAACGCCACGGCACCGATGCCCTTTGGTTGGCCGGCTACGCCGGCCACGTGGACGTCATCCAGTTTCTGCTCGGCGTCGAACCTGGCTCCGAAGCCGACCGGACCTTGGTGGAAATCGACCTGTCCTCGCAGACCGCCTCCCTCACCCGCGACAGCACCACGGTGTCTTCCGTTCCCATCTCCTCCGGCAAGCGCAAGTTCGAAACTCCCACCGGCGAATACGTCGTGACCAACAAGCACCGCCATTGGAAATCCACCCTCTACGGTTCCAGCATGCCATTTTACCTGCGCCTCTCCTGCCGCGACTTCGGTCTCCACGCCGGCCATCTCCCCGGCTACCCCGCCTCCCACGGCTGCATCCGCCTGCACCGTCAAGACGCCGCTGAATTTTTCAAGCAGATCCCCGTCGGCAGCAAAGTCGTCATCAAGTAACCCATGGAGCGGCGTCTCCGCCGTCGGCCGTTGATCTGCTAACCCGCATATTTCACGGTATGAAATATGCGCCGCGTTCAAGTTGTTTGTGCCAAAAAACTTGGCGCGGCCGACCGGGAAAAATAGAAAAACCAAAGTGGTTTTTCCATTTTGTCCAACGGGGTTAACCCCGATAGGCCTGGTGACAGGCCGTATCGGCCCTTCGGGCGGATATTCCATGCCAAGCATGAAATATCCGGGCTAAAGCTCGCCGACCAATTCAATCGCATCCTGATCACGCCCAACCTCCGCCAAAATCGGACACCGGCAAAACTCCTCCAACACCGCCCGGTTTGTCCGCTTCGGCTCATCGTCCAGACCGTCCGCGTTGTTCAGCACAATTCCCGTCAGCACCAATCCCCGCGCCCGCACCGACTCAAGCGTGAGCAAAGCGTGATTCAGCGCCCCCAGCCTGTTGCGCACCACCACGATCACCGGCCACCCAAGCTCGACCGCAAAATCAGCCAGCGTCAGTTTGTCCGTCACCGGCACCAACCATCCGCCCGCTC
>JBBEEK010000121.1:0-3224 GCA_040880825.1 Chthoniobacterales bacterium | reverse complement strand
CCGGCGGCGATATCCCACAGGCTGATGGTGCCTTCAAGGTAAGCGTCGAGGCGGCCGGTGGCGACGTAGGCGATGTCGAGGGCGGCACTGCCGAGCATGCGTATTTTTTTCACTTGGCGGATGGCCTGGTTGAAAGCGGGCAACGTGCTGTTGATGGTGTCGACGGTTTTCGACACGCCCATGGAGATGATGCACTCCGACAATTCGGTGCGGGTGCTGACTTTGATCTCGCGACCATTGAGCAAGGCGGGTCCGCCGGCTTCCACGGTCCAAGTTTCATCGCGCAGGGGATCGTGGATGACGCCGGCGAGGAGTTCGTTGTTCCGGCGGATGGCGATGGTCGTGGCGAAGTGCGGGATGCCGTAGAAGTAGTTCACCGTGCCGTCCAAGGGATCAATAATCCACTCGCAATCCCCTGTGCCACCTCTGATGCCTTCCTCGCCGAGGATGGCGTGGTCGGGGTGGCGGGCCAGGATGTGATCCTCGATCAGGCGTTGGGTCCGGCGGTCGAGTTCAAGCTTGATGTCGTGCGCGTGGATGGCGTCGACCTCGAGTGGTTGTTCGAAATTTTCGCGGAGAAGTTTTCCGGCGAGGAGCGCGGCGTCAACGGCCGTGGTGAGAAATTCGGACATGGCTCGTGTTGTGTTAGCAGATGGGGCGGACGCGGCGGACAAAAAAATCGGGAGGGGATCGAAATCCCCTCCCGTGAGACTAATCAAAAACCGTGAAGGTTTAGCGACGACGTTTCTTCGCGGCTTTTTTCTTCGCAACTTTTTTCTTAGCGACTTTCTTTTTTGCGACTTTCTTAGCAGCCTTTTTCTTCGCGGGTTTCCGCTTAGCAACTTTCTTGGCGGCTTTCTTCTTTTTAACGGCCATCCAAAATCCCCCCTTTCAAACCGCAGTAGCGGGTTAGGAGTGTGCTTGATTTGCAACTCACAAGAGTGTGAGTAGAACCATCACGCGCAACCGTCAACGGTTTTTTCGGAAAAACTCAAAAAAACTTTTCGCGTCATGACACGGGCGGCCGCCCGATGTCGTCCGTCAAATGAGCGAGGCCGGCACTATGACGATCATTCGCGTCGGAGCATGGCGTCCGCCTGGGCGACGATGTCGTCGACCGCCCACAATCGTCCCGCCCCTTCGTAACCGCAGGCCAGCATGCCTTCGCCGGGTCCGATGATGAGAGCGCCGCGGGCACGCAAGACATCGGTGTTTTGCTGCGTGGCCGGATGCGACCACATCTTGCCGTTCATGGCCGGGGCGATGATGAGCGGGGCCCGCGTGGCGAGGGCGATGCAGGTCAGCGCATCGTCGGCCAGACCGGTGGCGAGGCGTGCGAGCGCGGCGGCGGAAGCCGGCGCGACCAAGAGGAGATCGGCCCGGTCGGCCAACTCGATGTGCCCGGGACACCAGCCTTCCTGTTCGTCGAAGACGCCGGTCATCACGGGGTTTTTGCTCAGCGTTTGGAGGGTCAGCGGGGTGATGAAGCGCCGGGCGGATTCGGTCATGACGACATGGACGTCGTGGCCGGCTTTGACCAGCAGGCTGGCGAGGTCGGCGGCTTTGTAGGCGGCGATCGAGCCGGTCACGCCGAGGATGACGGTCTTGGGCGGGGTGGGCATGTCAGGATTCGAGCGAGACGATGCGGCGGCTGAGGTAGCGTTCGGCGCGGGTGATGGCGCGGAACTTGGTGAGGTCTTCTTCCATGGAACCGCTGATGATGGTGTAGCGGTATTCGCGCCAGCATTTCATCTCGGTGGCGGCATTGGTCAGGCGGTATTCGATTTGCTCCGGGGTTTCCGTGCCGCGTTTCTGCAGGCGGTGGCGGAGTTCCTCGAGGCTCGGGGGCATGATGAAGATGTCGACGAGTGATTCGCGGATGAACGGATCGGTGCTTTGGCGGATGGTGGACGCGCCCTGCACGTCGATGTCGACAAGGACGTCGATGCCTTCGCGGAGGTGGTCGACGATGGTCTGGCGGATGGTGCCGTAGTAGTGGTCGTGCACGCGGGCATACTCGAGGAAGTCGCCGGCGGCGATGCGGTGCTCGAACTCGGCGGGTGCCATGAAGTGGTAGTCTTCGCCTTCGATTTCGCCGGCGCGCGGCAGCCGTGTCGTGCAGGAGACGGCGTAGATGGTGTCGGGGGTCTGCCGCAGGGAACTGCAAATGGTGGATTTGCCGGCCCCGGAGGGGGCGGAGATGACGAAAAGAATGCCGAGGCGTTTCATGACAGCGAGGGCTGAAGGCGGAACCGGAGGCCTGCGCAAGCAGGGCGGAGATGGCCCTGAGGCAACCCTGAAACCTGAGTGAAGAGTGTCGTCATGGATGCCGGCGGTGAATCATTCGACATTCTGCACTTGCTCGCGGAGGCGCTCCAGTTCTGTTTTGGCGGTGACGACGTGGCGGGTCACTTCGGCGGAGTTGGCTTTGGCGCCGATGGTGTTGCACTCGCGGAACATTTCCTGGGCGAGGAAGTCGAGGGTGCGTCCGTTGGCTTCTTTGGCGGCGAGGGCGGCACGGAATTGGGCGTTGTGGCTGTCGAGACGGCTGAGTTCCTCGGTGATGTCGGAGCGGTCGGCGAAGAGGGCGAGTTCGCGGGCCAGGCGCTCGTCGTCGCTGGCGAAGGCGGGGTCGAGGGCGGCGAGGCGGGTGCGCATGGCAGCGCGGTGGCGGGCGGTGACGGCAGGGGCGAGTTTGCGGATGGCGGCGATGGCTTTGGTGAAGAGGGCAAGGAGTCGGGCCAGTTCGCGGGCCAGGTGGGCGCCCTCTTTGGCGCGCATTGTTTCGAGGGCGCGCAGGGCGGCGCGGGTGGCTTTGACCAGCGCGGCGTGGTCGGGTGTTTCGGCAGTGGCGGATTCGCGGGCGGTGGCGGTGTAAAGTTGCACGACGTCGGAGAGGGCGGGTTGGCCGGGGAGGCGGAGCGAGTGCTGGAGCTGGAGAAGTTCCGCGTGCAAGCGGCGGAAGAGCGCGGCATCGACGGCGGGGCGGGATTTTTTGCCCGACGAAACGGAGGCGGTGACGGTGGCGCGTCCGCGGACGATGGCCGGGGCGACGATCTCGCGCAGGGAGTTGTCCAGGGCGGCGAGTTCACGCGGGAGGTTGCAGACGATTTCGGCGTTGCGGCGGTTGACCATGCCGATCTCGACCGCGTAGCGGGAACCGTCGGCAACGCACTCGCCGCGGCCGAAGCCGGTCATACTTTTCATGGCTGGCGATGACAGCT
>JBBEEK010000120.1:1185-3299 GCA_040880825.1 Chthoniobacterales bacterium | reverse complement strand
GTATCGGCATCGACCAGCGTCAGCGTGAGGGCCAACGCCTCCTGCGTGATGGGAATGCCGGTGTCGAATTCCGAGTCGCTGTCGTTGATGAAATAATTCGGCGAACCCTCGCGCGCAAAAAAACGCAGGCGCATCCCGGCACTGATGTCGGCGACCGATCCATCCGCGTTACCCGTGCGGTAGCTCACGCCCACCTCGCTTGGCGCAGGGTCATCCTCCTGCCCCTTCTGCTCGAAGGGTCCGTGCAGGATCTCAACGCTGAAATTGTCCCCCGGTTCGAGCGGCACCGCGATGCCGCGGAAGGCGACTGACTCTTCATAGCCGCGGCCATTGGCAAAGAGGGCGAACACGCGGTCGGTGGTGATGACCTCGACGCCGCCCTGCTCACCTTTTTTGCCCAAGTAGTGTCCGGCAAAGCTCCCCTCGCCGTCCGCTTTCGACACCATTTTCCACGCGAAAAATCCGTTGTCGCCGCCCGAGCCTTGGTTCCAACCGCCGCTATACATTCCTTGGTTGGCCTGATCCTCACCCACGTTGACCTGCGTCTGGGCTCGGCCGCTGGCCGCAAATAGACCGATCGAAAAAAGGAGCAAAAGAAGGCGTGAGGGGGTCGTCATCGTCAACCGAGATAAACATAAAAACTACGGGTAGATCCACCCGCTGTCAAACCGCCGGAAACTTTATTCAGTCCCCCGCCCCATCGCCGAAGTGCTTCCGCGGAAGCAAATAACGTGACACGTAGTCTTTGACCGCCTCAGGCAAAGGCGTCACGCCGCCTGCGTATCCGGTGCTCCGCAGCTTCGCAATATCCGCCTGCGTGAAG
The DNA here is from genome assembly GCA_040880825.1 of Chthoniobacterales bacterium. Lineage (GTDB taxonomy): Bacteria > Verrucomicrobiota > Verrucomicrobiia > Chthoniobacterales > JACTMZ01 > JACTMZ01. Next base: position 2,476 of record JBBEEK010000120.1, on the reverse strand, counting down.
TATTGGTATTGCGCACGCAACGCCTCCGGCATCTCGATAAAATCGATACGTGGCTCGCGGCCCATCGCTTCGAAAATCGGATGGACCAATTCCAACCAAGTATGCGCCTCACCCGACCCGATGTTGAAAAGCCCCCCCGCCTTCTTCGCCGCCGCCAGATGCAACGTCATGGCCACTGCGTCCTTCACGTAGAGAAAATCCCTCCTCTGCCCGCCATCCGGATAATCGGCATGGTAACTCTTGAACAGCTTCACCTGCCCCGTCTCCTCGATCTGCCGCCACGCCTTGCTCACCACGCTGCGCATCTCTCCCTTGTGCTCTTCGTTCGGACCAAAAATGTTGAAATACTTCAATCCCACGACATCCGACAGATACCCCTCGCGCTGCGCGTGGAGATCGAACAACTGCTTCGAATACCCGTAAGCATTGAGCGGACGCCACGCGGCCAGATCCGCCGACCGATCATCCATCCCCGCCGCCCCGTCCCCGTAAGTCGCCGCCGACGACGCGTAAACGAACCGCGACCCGCGGGCCAAAGCCCACTCCGCCAACTGCCGCGTGCAGCCGAAATTGTTGCCCAGAAGATAATCCGCATCGCGCTCCGTGGTCGAAGAACACGCCCCCAGATGGAACACATGCGTAAAACTCCCGAACGCCCCCGCTTTCTCCGCCAGTCCGTCATAAAATTCGTCCGCCTCGACGAACTCCTCGAACCGCAGCGGCGACAGATTGCGCCACTTTTCATCCGTGCCGAGTTCGTCGACCACCACGATCCGATCCGTCCCGTGCCAGCGGTTGAGCGCCCCGACCAGCACGCTGCCGATGAAACCCGCCCCGCCCGTGACCAAAAACCGGTCCTTGCCGGAAAACTCCGGTCCGCGCGGGCCGCCGCGCTTGGCTGCTTTTTTTCTCGCGGGCTGTTTTACTTTTCCCATGGGCCTCGCAGCGTAAACAGCCCGCCTTCGCCGCGCAAATCCCTTCGCATTGCCACCGCCCCGCCCCGCCCGTAGCATCCACTCATGTTGTCGCCGCGCTGGGAAACGCGGGATCCCGCCGATCCCGCCATCACAAGCAAACTGGTCGGCGAACTCGGCATCTCCGCCCTGCTCGCCTCCCTGCTTGCCGCGCGCTCCCTCACCGACCCCGGCGAGGCCGACGACTTTCTCCACCCGCGCCTCGCCTCGCTGCCGGATCCACTGGCCACGCCCGGACTCGAAGCCGCCGCCCGCCGGATCGCCCTCGCCGTCGAACGCCGCGAAAACGTCGTCCTCTACAGCGACTATGACGTCGA
>JBBEEK010000120.1:0-1085 GCA_040880825.1 Chthoniobacterales bacterium | reverse complement strand
GCCCTCGGCGGCAACACCGACCTTTGCACCGCCGCCCTCGTCTTCAAACTTTGCCACGGCATCCAAAAAATCACCGGCCGCCGCGACCCCGACCTGCGCGAATTCCTCGACCTCGCCGCCATGGGCACCATTTGCGACCTCGCCCCGCTGCGCGGCGAGAACCGTGTCATTGTCCGCCACGGTCTGGCCCGCCTCAGCCACACCAAATGGCAAGGCCTCCGCGCCCTCATGGACATCTCTGCCGTCGTCCCTCCCGTCACCACCGCCGAAGTCGGCTTCCGCCTCGGCCCGCGCCTCAACGCCGCCGGACGTCTCCACACCGCCGAAGCCGCCCTGCATCTCCTCCTCACCGAAGATCCCGCCGAAGCCCGCCGCCTCGCGCAGGAACTCGACGCCTGCAACCGCGAACGCCAAGACCTCGAACAACACGTCCTCGAAGCCGCCCTCGCCGATCTGGAAAAACATTTCGACCCGTCACGCGACTGCGCCGTGGTTGTCGGCGGCGAAGGCTGGCACGCCGGCGTCGTCGGCATCGTCGCCTCCCGCCTCTGCCGCAAATACCATCGCCCCGCCATCGTCGTCGGCTTCGACGAGACTGGCGCCGGCCACGGCAGCGGACGCAGCATCGACGGCCTCTCCCTTGTCGAAGCCCTCGGCGACTGCGCCAATTTGCTCGGACCCTTTGGCGGACACCACATGGCCGCCGGCCTCAGCATCACGCGGCAGAACTTCACCGACTTCCGTGAAAAATTCGCCGACGCCGCCGGACGCCGCCTGCAACCGCAAGACCTCATCCCCCGCCTCAAACTCGACGCCCGCATCGACGTCGCCGACCTCGAACAAGCCCACCTCGAGGAGCTGTCCCTCCTCGAACCCTGCGGCATGGGCAACCCCGCCCCGCTCTTCTACGCCCACGCCGTCGCCCCCGTGCACGGCCCCGACGTCCTCAAAGAAAAACACGTCCGCTTTCGCGTCCGCGGCCGCGACGAACTCCTCGCCGCCATCTATTTCAACGGCGCCCGCGACGATTTCCCCCGCGCCCCTTGGGACGTCGCCTTCAAACTCGTCCGCAACGAATACCGCCA
>JBBEEK010000119.1:0-3401 GCA_040880825.1 Chthoniobacterales bacterium | reverse complement strand
GCAGAATTCCTTCGGTCAGAACGCCAGCCTGCTCGGCCAATACCGCTTCAACCAACTCGCCGTGCAGGCCGAGAGCCAATACCAATACATCAACGGCGCCCAGCGCCAGGTCGGCGGCTTCACCACCCGCAACATCGTCCTCAACGACCTCCGGTTCATCTACGACTGGAGCGAGAAGACCACCTTCGACCTCGAGTTGAGCCAGGACAGCTTCATCTACGACAGCCCTTACAACAGCTCGTATTATTTCCAGGCCACCGCGGGCATCGACTACCTCATCCTGCCCAAGACGCGCGTCGGCCTCGAGGGCACGGCAGGCTATGTCACCGCCGAGAACAACCCCGCGCAGACCTACCAAATGGTCAACGCCCGCTTCAAATACGACCTCACCAGCAAGATCGCCCTCAAGGCCACCGGCGGCGTGCAGTTCAACCAATACGTGAGCGGCGACCAGTCGATGCGCGTCTCGCCGGTCTGGTCCCTCGGGGGCGAATATCTGCCGTTTCCCAACACCGCGATCAGCCTGATCACTTACCGCAACCTGCAGGTCTCGCCTTCCCTCAACAACCAGGACTTCTGGGCCACCGGGGTCGAACTCGGCATCACCCAGACCATCGCGCAGAAGTTCCAGGTCGGCTTGGCCGGCGGCTACGAAAACGACACTTACGTGGCCAACGAGAAGAATGTGGATGCCGACCGGGTGGACAACTTCTTCTTCATCCAACCGGAGATTTCCTACAATTTCCTCCGGTATCTCACCGCAACGGTCTTCTACCAGCACCGCTTCAATGACAGCACAGAACAGTTCGATACCTGGTATGACAACCAAGTGGGCCTCGAGCTGAGCGCCGCCTTCTAGCCGAGTCCATGGCCCGCAGTTTGTCCCGTTTAAGTGCTCGCGCGGGAAGGGCCGGCCTCATCCTGCTCGGCCTGGTCGTCGCTTTGGTCCCCGCGCTGCGCGCGCAGGATGCCGACTACCGTCTCTCGGCCAACGACCTCCTCGACTTCCGCGTGTTCCAGGAACCGGAACTGGACGGCGTCATTCGCGTCTCCGGCGACGGCACGGCCATTTTTCCCCTCATCGGCCCTGTGACCATGGTGGGCAAGACCGTCACCCAGGCGACCGAGGACATCAAAACGCGCTACCGCGACGGATATTTGGTCTATCCTCAAGTCAGCCTGACCGTCCGCACCTATGCCCAAAAGCTCTTCACCGTTCTCGGCCAGGTCCAAAAGCCCGGTTCCTACGACATGAAGGGCAGCGACGAGATCACTTTGCTCCAAGCCATCGGCATGGCCGGCGGCTACACCAAGATCGCCAATCCCGGGCGTGTCACGGTCAAGCGTCAGCAGGACGGCGGCGAACGCGTCATCAAGCTCGATGCCAAGCGCATGGCCCGCGGCGACGACAGCGCCTCGTTCTACATCAAGCCCGGGGATGTCATCACCGTGGCCGAGTCCCTCTTTTAGGCCATGGTCGAGAATTCCGCACCCGGACCCCACCAACCCGCGCCGCGCCTCCACGCGGCGATGGATCGCATGGAGAACCTCTTCGATTTCCGCCGTCTGTGGAATCTGGTCCTCAGCCGCTGGTGGATCATCGCCCTCATTGTCGGCTTCGCCGCCTTGTCCACCCTCGGTTACCTCCTCACCGCCACGCCCATTTACGAGTCCCGCGCCGTCCTCCAAGTCCAGCAGCAGGAGCAGCAGGTCCTCAGTATGGACCAGGTCCGCGAAGACAATCCGTCCACCCTCGACTACGTCAATTCCGTCGTCCAGGCCCTGACCAGCCGCAATCTTCTCCTGCGCGTGATCAACGCCAATGACCTGCGCAAAAACGAAACCTTCGCCCCGCCGCGCAGCCAACCCTACAGCGACATCGAGTTGGCCGATCTTCTGGAGGAGAAAGTCACGGTCAAACTCCGCCGCCTCACGCGCCTCGTGGAGATCACCGTGCAGGACCCCGATCCGGAGTTGGCCCGCAATCTGGCCGCCTCCTTCGTCAAAGAATTCCTCCGCGAGAACTTCTCGCAACGCATGACCGTCTCGCAGGTGGCCAACGAGTTCCTCCAGGAAGAAGCGGGGAAGCTCAAAGCCAAACTCGAGGATTCCGAGCGCAAGCTCCAAGCCTACAAAGAAAACAACAAGGCTGTCTCCCTCGACGAGCGGCAAAATATCATCGTCGAGCAGCTCAAAGAAATAAACACCCAGGTCACCGTGGCGCAGAGCGAGCGCATGCGGTTGGAGGCGGATATCGAGCAGGTCCGCGCGATCGGAAACAATGCCGAGGAACTCATGCGCATCGGCAGCGTGGCCGAGCTTCCCCAGGTCAAAGAGGCCCGCGAACTCCTCCTCGAGGCCGAAGCGCAGCTCGCCGAGTTGCAGGACCGCTACCTGCCGAAGCATCCCAAGCACATCGCCGCGGTGCGGAAAGTCGCCTCCCTGCGGGATTCCCTCAACACCAACTTGTCCAAAGCCGGGGACATCCTCGGCCGCCAATACGCCGCCTCGCAGCAGACCGAAGCCAAGCTCGGCGTGGCCCTCAAAGGCCAGGAATCCACCGCCCTCGACCTGAACAACCTCGCTATTCCGTTCAACGTCCTGCAACGCGAAGTCGAGAGCGACCGCGCCATGTATGAGTCGGTGATCAAGCGCATGAAAGAAACCGCGGTCTCCACCGGCATCGAGCAGGCGCCCTTCACCCTGATCGAAGAGCCCATGGTGGCGAGCAAGCCGAGCAAGCCGCGCAAGCTGCGCACCCTGGCCCTGGCCCTCGTCCTTTCCAGCCTGCTCGCCGTCGGGGGATTGGTGCTTTATGACAACATGGACACCTCCCTGCGCTCCATCGACGACGCCGAAGCCGCGCTCGAGTTGTCCTCCCTTGCCGGCATCCCGGACCACCGCTCGGCGGGCTTTGCCCGCTTCAAAGAGGTTGTTGCGCGGGAGACGGACGTCCTGCCCGAGCGCTTGGAGAAAGCGAAGAAGCTCGCGGCCAGGACGCGGGGAGGGGAGGGCGTCGGGGCCGCCGATTTGCAGGATTTGGTCAAACCCGCGCCCGAAGCCCGCAGCGACCGCGAGAAATATCCCATTGCCACGATCGACAATCCCGCTTCCGCCCTGGCCGAGGCCTACCGCACCCTGCGGGCCAACCTCGCCATGCTCGGCCCCGAGGAAACCCGCCGCATCCTGCTCTTCGTCAGCGCCATCCCCGAGGAAGGCAAGACCTACACCTCGCTCAACACCGCGGCCGTCCTGGCCCAGCAAGGGCACAAGACCCTGCTGGTCGACGTCGACCTGCGCCGGCCCAGCATGCACAAGGCGCTCCTCGGGCCGGGGGACCCTCCGCCCGGGCTGACCGATATCTTCACCGGCAACGCCAAGCTCGAGGAAGTGATCCGCCC
>JBBEEK010000118.1:0-3407 GCA_040880825.1 Chthoniobacterales bacterium | reverse complement strand
TGTCTGGTCGTGACGGGCGGGGGCGCCCGTGCTCCTTGGCCAAGGCGCCACGCGCGCACCAAATGGTGAGTCGACTTTTGCCCATGGGCTCTTCTGTTGCGGCGCCGAAAAACGCAGCCGGTTTTGCATCGTTGCGGCGAAGGAGTTGCGGTTCCGTCAACGATCTTAACGGCGGCCTGTTCGGTCTCGCTGTGGATGGCGGCAGCTTGAACTTGATCTTTACTCCCGGCGGTGGTCCCGAGCCTGAGCCGGGCACTTGGGTGCCTGAGAAAAATTCACAGCACCATTGGAAGAAGCTAGTCCCATGGGCTAGTTTCTTGCTTTGGGGCAAGATGAGGAATTTGAAATACGAACGGGTGTGGCTGAGGCGGCTGCATCAGGTGGGGGCGGCTGGCTCGGCCGTCGGGTGGAGTTTATTTTTCAGGCAGCGGTCCGCTGGGCCAGCGGACCCTACCGGGGGTAGAACTTGACGCTATGGCGAAGGACGACGACGACGAGATTATCGACACGCCGCCGGGGCCGCATCGCTTTGACGAAACGCCGCGGTTCTACAGTTTCATCGGCGAGTGGTGGCGGGAGGCGACGGGGCAAAATGCGGAGTGGCACCATGATTTGAGCCCGGGGCGCGCCATTTTGCGCAAGATCATGCTCTGGTCGCCGGCTGTGGTCGTGGTGGCTTTGATCGGCGGGGGGATCGGCGCGTTTCTTTTTACGGGGTGGCGGGCTGAGGATTTGGCGGCGAAAGCTTTGGCCAGTCTCGAGCGCGGTGACCAGCGCTTGGCACTGATCCAAGCCGAATCGGCCCGCAATCTGCGCAAGAACAACCCGGATGTGTTGCGGGCCTATGCCAAGGTGCGTTTTGCGGCGGGTGATCCGGCATGCCTGCAAATCTGGGAGCAAATCGCCAAGCAGGGGCCGCTGACTTTGGAGGATCGCCAGGCGCAGGCCGAGGCGGCGGTGCGGTTCGGCGGCGAGGATTCGTTTGACACGGCCATCGCGGAATTTGAAGCGACCGGACGCCAAGCCGACGCCGACACTTGGCGCGGTCGCCGTGCGCTGCAGCAGAAGGATTTTACCGCAGCCGTGCAGCATTTGCGGGAGGCGGCGGAGGCGGACCCGACGGCGGATCGGCGCATTGAATTGGCGCAAATCCTGGTCACCATCGGGACGCCGGATTCCCGTGCGGAGGCGGCGCAAATCGTGGAGTCATTGGCGGGCGGACCGGATGCTTCCAAGGCGCTGGCCTTCGGGTTGTCTTCGGTGCCGACCGGCCCGGCCACGCGGCGCGCATGGGCCGAACTGGTCCTGGCCAGTCCGCAGCCGGAAGATCCTGCGGTGCTCACCGCGGCTGATGCTCTGGTCAATGACCGCCTCATAACGGTCGATGAGATGGTGGCGCGGCTGCAGATGGTCTTCACCGGTGCACGGCTGGAGGACCGCGGTCGGTATGCCAAGTGGCTGCTGGATCGGAACCGGGCGTCCGATGCGCTCGACTTCGTGCGTCCGACCGAGGTGCGCGGCTCCCGCGGCGGGTTTTTGGTCCGGGCCGAAGCGCTCAGCGCGATGCAAGACTGGAAGACTCTCCTCGCCATGGTGAGTGGCGGATCGCCGGTCAATGAATCGGTGACCAACATCCTGCGGGCGCGCGCGGAGGAGGGGCTGGGGCGTTCGTCTGCGGCTAATGCCAGTCTGCGTAAAGCGATCCGGGCCTCGGTGGCACGCGACGCCTTGGCGGAAACCATGGGCGAGGTGGATCGGATGAATAAGCAGGAAATTTCCGATGAGGTGCTCCTCGATCTTTGCGGTGAATACGCCACGGCGGAATACGCCCTGCGGGTGGCGCGCTGGCGTTTCTCGTCCCGCGGGGAGCCGCGGTTACGGCAGGAGGCCTACCTCCGCGCGGTTAAGGTCGCGCCGGCGGCGTCCACGGTGGCGGACTTGGCGCGGTTGGAGCGCCTGCTCAACCGGGAAGCGGTGGATACGGCGGAGACCGCCACGGCCTTGCAGGGCGAGCCGGAAAATATTGATTTCCGCCTGACCCACGCCCTGGCCCTCTTCGCCGACGGGCGCGCGGTGGAAGCTCGCACGGTGCTCGAGCCGCAGCGCATCGTGCAACACCAGTTGCAGCCGGGGCAAAAAGCGATTGCCGTGGCCGTGCTGGCGGCGACCGGGATGAAGAGCGAGGCCATCCGGCTGGCACGGACGATGCGGTCGGATCATTTGACCGACACGGAATACCGGCTGGTCTTCGCTTTCACGACGTCGGATGAGCCGGGGGAGTTTTTTGTCGATACTGAGAAGGTGGCGGAGTGAATGGGTAACGGGGGGCATGCGGCGGGCGGACCGGCGGATGAGCGGGCCGCTCGTCCCGACCTTGGGTCCGGCGGTCATAGACCGCGGCTACAAGGGGGTGGTGGCGGGGTTAGCGGATGATGCCGCGGTGGCTCGACTCGATGAATTGGCAGAGTTCGGACAATTCGGGGAGGTCGGGGAGTTCTTGGCGGATGGCTTCCACGGATTGTTTCACGTTGAGGTTACCGCGGTAGAGGAGGCGGTAGGCTTCTTTGAGGGCGCGGATGGCTTCGGCGGTGAAGCCGGCGCGTTCGAGGCCGACTTGGTTGATGCCGCGGATCTCGGCGGGGTTGCCGTCGGCGATGAAGAATGGGGGGACGTCCTGCACGATTTTCGAGCAGCCGCCGGTGATGGCGTGGCGGCCGACGCGGCAGAATTGGTGGATGCCGGTGAGGCCGCCGATGATGGCGTGGTCGCCGACTTCGACGTGTCCGGCGAGGGTGCCGTTGTTGGAGAATATGACATTGTCGCCGACCACGCAGTTGTGGGCAATGTGGGAGTAGGCGAGGAAGTTGCCGCCGCTGCCGACCACGGTTTTGGTGCCGGGGAGGGTGCCGCGGTTGATGGTGGAGAATTCGCGGAAGGTGTTGCCGTCGCCGATTTCCAGAGAGGTCGGCTCGCCGGCGTATTTGAGGTCTTGGGTTTTTTGTCCAATCGACGTGTAGGCGAAGAAGAAGTTACCGCGTCCGATGGTCGTCGGGCCCATCATGGTGACGTGGTGTTGGAGTTCGGTCTCGGGGCCGATGACGACGTCGGGGCCGATGACGCAATAAGGTCCGACGCGGGCACCGGAGTCGACCTGCGCCGCCGGATCGACGATGGCCGTGGGGTGGATCATTCGGAGACGAGGCCGAAGAGGAGGGTGCCTTCGCTGACGATCTCGCCGTTGACCGTGCAGGAGCAGGCGGCGCGGGCCATGGTCTTGCGCGAGCGGGTGAGTTCGCAGTGGATGAAGAGCGTGTCGCCGGGGAAGACGGGTTTGCGGAATTTCACTTCGTCCGCGCTCATGAAGTAGCCGATTTTGCCGGAGTTCTGGGTGTTGAGCATCATGAGGA
>JBBEEK010000117.1:0-3458 GCA_040880825.1 Chthoniobacterales bacterium | reverse complement strand
CAGGTCTTACGTGAGGTTTTTTATTTATGGGTTTTAACGAGTTGGGGTTGTCGGATGATGTGGTGCATGGGGTTCAGTCGATGGGATTTGTCGATCCTACGCCGATCCAGCTGCGGGCTATTCCTGTAATATTGGGCGGGAAGGACTTGATGGGGTCGGCCCAGACGGGCACAGGAAAGACGGCGGCCTTCGGGTTGCCGATTTTGAGCAAGCTGGGGTCGCACCAAAAGCAACCGCGGTGCCTTGTTCTCGAGCCGACGCGCGAATTGGCCATGCAGGTCGAGACGGCGTTCCGTGATTACGGGCGGTTCAGCGATCTGACCTGCACCTTGCTTTACGGCGGGGTGGGTTACGGGAAACAGCGGGAGGAATTGCAACGCGGGACGGATATCATCGTGGCCACGCCGGGGCGGTTGCTCGATTTCATGGAGCAGGACGAGGTGCCGTTGGGCGCGCTGGAGTTTCTCGTGCTCGATGAGGTGGACCGGATGCTCGACATGGGCTTTTTGCCGCAGGTGCGACGGGTCATCCAGAAGCTGCCGAAGAAGCGGCAGACGCTCTTTTTCTCGGCGACGATGCCGACGGAGATCGAGTCGCTGGCCAAGTTTGCGGTCAATGATCCGGAAAAGATCGAGATCGGCATACGGATGTCGCCGGCCGAGACGGTGACGCACGCCTTTTATCCGGTGGCAATGGACCAGAAATACGAATTGCTCTCGGCTTTGATGGAGAAGACGAACTTCGATTGCGTGCTGGTATTTTGCCGGACGAAGGACGGGGCGGACCGTATTGCGCGTCAGCTGAAGAAAGAAAATCACTCGGTGGTGGCGCTTCACTCGAACCGCACGCAGCGCGAGCGCGAGGAGGCTTTGGAGGGATTCAAGAACGGGCGTTACGAGGTGCTGGTCGCGACGGATATCGCGGCGCGCGGACTGGATATCGCGGGGGTTTCTCATGTGATTAATTATGACATCCCTGGGCATCCGGAAGATTACGTGCACCGCATCGGGCGCACGGGCCGGGCGCAGGCGATGGGTGATGCTTTCACTCTGGTGACCGCGGATGATCTGGCCATGATCGAATCGATCGAGCGGTTTATCGGGAGGAAGATCGAGCGGTTGAAGATGGACGGGTTCGATTACAAATACACCACGTTGTTGGATCCGCGGGCGACGCACGTGAAGGCGCGTGCAGCGGGCGGGGGGAGGCACCGGAGCGGGTATTCGTTTGGGATCAAGCGGCGGAGGTAGAGCAGCGGCCGTCTGGGCCAGTCGGCCTTACCGGGAGAGGAGGAAGTTGAGGGCTTCTTGCCAGGCGGACGGAGGCAGGGTGTGGAGGAGGTCGTTGTGGTCGGCTTGGTCGGCGAGGATGAGGAGTTTGGGGCCTTCGTAGACGTCGTGGAGTTTTTGGCCGAACTGGGCGGGGACGATGGTGTCATCTTCGGCGAGGATGACGGCGATGGGGCCGCGGTAGTTTTTCAACCACTCCTCGGAGGGGTATTGGTCGCGCATGATCCAGCGGATGGGGAGGAGGGGGTAATGATGTTGGGCGACATTGGCCAAGCTGTCGAATGGGGTGAGGAGGAGGAGGCCCGTGATGCGGTCGGGGTTGGCTGCGGCGGTGGCCGTGGCGACGCCGGTGCCGATCGATTCGCCGAGGATGATGAGGGGGAAGCTGGCGGGAATGTTGGCGAGGGCTTCGTTGGCGGCGGCGAGGAAGGACTCCTGGGATGGCTGGCCGGAGCGGGCGCCGTAGCCGGGGTATTCGAGGACGTAGAGCGAGATGGCGCGGTCGGGGGCGGCGGCACGGAGGAGCGTGGCGTAGTCGGCGCGGTGCAGGGCGTAGCCAGCGTTGCCGTGGAGGACGAGGATGGCGAGCGGCGGGCGGGGGTCATCCGTCGCGGGGAGGTTGCCGTAGCCGATGGTTTCGCCACTGGAATTTTCCCAAGGCTCGAAGCCTCGGGCGGTGGCTTCGCGGGCGAGGGTTTCGGGGGCGTTGCGGGAGGGGTAGTAGATCATGGAGCGCTGGGTGAGGGCGAGGAAGGCGACGAGACCGAGCCAGACGAGGAGGACGACACGGAGGATGCGCCACAGGCGGGTGAGCGCGGTGGGGCGGGGGGGTGCGAATCCGGCGGGGTCAGGCACCATCGAAGAGTCGGGCATGCTCACGGAGGAGGTAGCGGTCGGTCATGCCGGCAATGTAGTCACCCGCGGCGCGGTAGAGTCCACTGTTGGGAACGCGGCGGGTCGCTTCGCCGCCGATCTGACTGGGATCTTTGATGTAAGCGCTGAAGACGTCGGCCATCAGATCGCAGGCGCGCTGGTTGGCGTTGTTGACTTCGGGATGGAAGTAGAGATTGGCGTAGAGGAACCGGCGGAGGGCTTTGGCTTCGGTCGCTGTGCGGTCGCTGTAGCCAATGAGAAGGGCGGGATGGCGGCGGATGTCGTCCGCGGATTTCAACCCGGCGGCGACGATGCGCGCGGCGCTGGCTTGGAGGACGTCGTGGATGAGGTGGTTGGAGAGGAGACGGGCCAGGCTGAGGCGGGCGGTTTTGGCGTCGGTGCCGGCGAGGTCTAGTCCGTTTTCGCTCGCGATGTCGGCGCAGAGGGTAACGCCGGAGACTTGCGCAGGTTGGATGAGTCCGGCCTCGAGTCCATCTTGCACGTCGTGGGAGTAGTAGGCTATTTCGTCGGCCAGGTCGGCGATTTGTCCTTCAAGGCAGGCGCAGGGGTAATCGCCGAGGTCGGTCGCGGTGCGGGTGGTGGCGTGTTTTTGCACGCCTTCGAGGACTTCGAAGGTGAGGTTGAGTCCGTCGAAATCTTCGTAGGGACTTTCGAGGAGGGTGACGACGCGGAGGCTTTGATCGTTGTGGTCGAAGCCGCCGTGGTCTTTGAGCAGGCGGTCGAGGGTTTGCTCGCCGGAATGGCCGAAGGGAGAGTGGCCGAGGTCATGGGCGAGAGCCACGGCTTCGGCGAGGTCTTCGTTGAGTCCGAGAGCGCGGGCCAGCGTGCGGCTGATCGACGCGACTTCCATGGTGTGGGTGAGTCGGGTGCGGTAGTGGTCGCCGGTGCCGTTGAGGAAGACTTGGGTTTTGTATTCGAGGCGGCGGAAGGCGGCAGAGTGAATGATGCGGGCAACGTCGCGCTGGTATTCGGTGCGCCAGCGGTGGGAGGGGTGCGGGTGGAGGCGTCCGCGTGAAGCGGAGGACTTTTGGGCGAAGGGGGCGAGCGTGGCGTTTTCGTGACGCTCGATGTCTTCGCGGGTGCGGAGGAGGGACATGGTCAGGAGAGGCGCTCTTCGGTGGCGGGATCGAAGAGAAGGATCTTCGAGGCGTCGGCGCGGAAGAGCATGCGGTGTCCGGCTTCGCGCGTATCGATGATGTGGCGGCTGCGGCAAATGAGGGTGTTGGCGCCGGTTTGGAGGTAGCAGATGGATTCGGCGCCGGTGGGTTCGACGAT
>JBBEEK010000116.1:0-23221 GCA_040880825.1 Chthoniobacterales bacterium | reverse complement strand
TTTTGTGGCGGACGAATTCGTCGGGGAAGCGGAGGGGTTCTTTGCTGAGGACGGAATTGTCGCGGATGACGATGGCGTTTTCGAGGCTGCCGCCGCGGATGAGGCCCTTCTCCATGAGCGGCTCGACATCCTCGTAGTGGACGAAGGTGCGGGCGGGGGCGATGTCCTTTTCGTAGGTCTCGGGGGTGATCTCGAGGCTGAGGTATTGGGTGTGGTTGCCGTTGGGTCCGGCCTGGGTGCAGGAGACGCGGAATTTGGTGTCGGGGAGGATGACGAGGATGGAGCCGTTTTTGGTCTGGATGGCGACGGGTTCGCGGATTTCGCAGTAGCGGCGGGGGGCATCTTGCTCGGCGATGCCGGCTTTTTTGATCAGCGCGACATAGGGCGCGGCGCTGCCATCGCCGATGGGCGGCTCGTTGGCATCCATCTCGATGAGCGCGTTGTCCACGCCGAGCCCGGTGAGGGCGGAGAGGATGTGTTCGACGGTGTGGACCTTGACGTTGCCTTCGACCAGGGTCGTGGAGCGCTCGACGGTGCGAACGTTGGCGGCGAGGGCGTCGATGGTCGGCTGGTCTTTGAGGTCGGTGCGGCGGAATTTGAAACCGTGGTCGACGGGCGCGGGATGGACGGTGAGGGTGACTTTTTCGCCGGTGTGCAGCGAGACGCCCGCCAGCGAGGCGGGAGTGGCGAGGGTGTGTTGCTTGGGCATGGACAAAAATCGGGGGACGGGTCAGCGGGAGAGGCGGCCGTCCATCATGGGAATTTGCCGCGTGGCCGCGGCGGCGGCCTCGAGGCTGTGGGTCACCATTATTAGAGTGGCGAGGCCTTGGGAGGCAATCTTTTGGAACAGGTCGAGGACGAGGGCGGCATTGTCAGAGTCGAGGTTGCCGGTAGGTTCGTCGGCCAGCAGGAGGGCGGGTCGGTGGACGAGGGCCCGGGCCACGGCGGCGCGCTGCATCTCACCGCCGCTCATCTGATGGGGAAAGGCGCCGGCGCGGGGGGCGAGACCGACGAGGTCGAGCATTTCCGCGGCGCGGGAGCGGGCCTCGCGGGCGCGGTCGCCCCGGAGGAGGAGGGGCAATTCGACGTTCTCGAGGGCGGTCATGGCGGGGAGGAGGTTGAAGAACTGGAAGACGATCCCGAGGCGTGCGCGGCGGTAGGCCGTGAGGTCGGCTTCGCTCGCGCGGTGGAGTTCGAGGCCGTCGACGGAGATTTCGCCGGAGGATGGCTGGTCGAGTCCGCCGAGGAGGTTGAGCAGCGTGCTTTTGCCGCAGCCGCTGGGACCGGTCACGGCGCAGAAGGTGCGGGGCTCGATTTCCAGCGAGACGTCGCGCAAGGCGTGCACTTGGCCGGCGGGCGAGGGATAAACGCGGGAGATATGGCGCAGGCTGATCATGCGAAGGATGAGGTTTTCCGCTTGGCGCGGCGGGCGCAAGACAACTTCCGCGTGGTGGCGGAGGGGGCGGACTGGATCGTGGTCGACAAACCCGCGGGATTGCTGACGCATCCGACCCGTCCGGACGGGGCACCGACGCTGTGGGACGGGTTGCGGCAATTGCTGGCCTACGAGCTGGCCAACCGCGGGCAGTTGTCGATCATCACGCGGTTGGATCGCGAGACGAGCGGGCTGGTCTTGCTGGCTTTGACGGCGGAGCGGGCGCGGGCATTCGGCCGGGCCATGCAGCGCGGGGAGATCGGGAAGGAATACCTCGCGGTGGTGCGGGGTTGGCCGGAATGGGACAACTTGGTCATCGAGGCGCCTTTGATCCGTCAGGGCGAAGTGCGCGAGTCGCCGGTCTGGCTGAAGCGATGCGTCGATCCGCACGGGGCAGCGGCGGTCACGGAGGCGGTGGTTGAACGTCGGTTCGAGCGGACGGAGGGCAGGTTCGCCGTGGTGCGGGCACGCCCGCGGACCGGTCGGACGCACCAGATTCGCGTGCATCTGGCGCACGCCGGGCACCCGCTGGCCGGGGATAAAATCTACGGAGGGCGGGAAGGCGGGGCTTATCTGGAATTTATCGAGACGGGCTGGACGCCGCGGTTGGCGGCGGAGTTGCTTTTGCCGCGGCATGCTTTGCATGCAACGGGTTTGAGTTTTTCAGACGAGGCAGGGCGTCAAACGGTCCGGTGTTCCTGGCCGGGCGATCTGGCGGACTTTACCGGGCAATTGGCAGCGGGCTTGCGGGATGGCTGAAATTGGGGGATAAGACGCTCCGGGTTTTTATGCCGACTTACGACTTCCATTGTTTGAAATGCGGTAAAGATTTCGAGGCCTTCCAGTCGATGAAGGACGAGCCTTTCAAGACGTGTCCGGAGGCGCAGTGTCAAATGACCCCGTGGGGTCATGGCAAGGTGAAGCGTTTGCTCGGGACCGGAGCGGGATTGATTTTCAAAGGAAGCGGCTTCTACACCACGGATTACCGCAGCGAGGGCTACAAGCAGGCGGCCAAGAAGGAGAGTGGCGGCGGAGAGAAAACGGAATCCAAACCCGCCGACAAGCCCGCTGCTCCCGCTCCCGCACCAGCCGCGCCGTCCGGCTCGGGAGGTTCGTCCGGCGGGGGGACCAAAACCTGATTGCATGGGCCTGCGTTGCACCAATTGCGGATACGATAACGACCCGACGCGGGTTTATTGTCATAGTTGCGGCACCAAGCTCGAGCGCGGTGGAGCGGCCCCGCCGCCGCCGACCGGATTCACGCATCCGACGGATGTGGCCAAAATGAAGAAGCCGCGCCAGCCGGTCGAGTGGGGACGCTATTTCGGTGCCTTCTGGCGCTTGGCCGTATTGGCGGCACTGGTCGCCGCGGTGGTCATGGCGCTCCTGCCACCCTACGAGGTGCCGGCGCCGGTGGCGGCCGATGACGGTTTGGCCTCACGGCTTTCCGGATTGCTCAACGATGCTTCCTCCGCGGGCGAAGCGCGGGCTTTCGGCCTGCCGGCGGCGGATGTAAACCGGTGGCTGGTTTCGACGGTCAAACTCGACGAGAGCACGGGCGTGGTGAAGCTGCGTCCGGAGCGGCTTTATGCGGTGCCGGGGGAAGGGCAGATGCGGATCGGTTTGGAGGTGGCGCTGCCGTGGATGGGGCACGTGTTTTTCGAAGGCGACTACGCGCCGGTGCGCGACGGTCAGGGCTACACGCTCGAACCGCGCGGCTACTCGATCGGGCGGTTGCCTTTGCCGGTCTTGCTCGGATGGCCGGTGAGGAAGCAGTTTGAGGGTCTGGCCGGGGCCTTGGCCGAACCGCTGGGGCAACTGGCGCGGGCTTCCTACATCGGGATCACACCCGAGACGGTGACGCTCCGGTGGTCCGAATCCGGCCGGTGAAATTCCGTTGGATCGCAGCGGTCGGGTGCCTTGGTCTGACCTTGGCGACGGGGCCCGGGCAGACGGTGGCGCCGGAGTTGCTCAAGCCGGAGAACCGCACGGTCAGTTCGTCGAAGCGGTTCACGGTTTTCGGAGGCACGCGGCAAGAGCGGTCGGATCTGGCGCGGCGGGCCGAGGATTTGCGGGACGGAGTGCGGCGGGAGCTAGGCAAAGCCGACGACGGGCGCGATCCGATCCTGCTCGTGGTGACGCCGGGGGAGGCCTTGCGCTTGCGACAACCGCGGGTCTTTGTGCAGGTCTTCGATGCGGGTGATGCCGGGCAGAAGATCGAAGTCAATATCGCGCCGGCTGCGCTGGCCGACAGCGCCGCGGTCGACGCCGGCATCCTGCGGGCCCTGCTGCTGGCGACTTCTTTGCAAAAGCAGAAATTTGCGGGCGGACGTTTTGTTGATCCGCCGTGGTGGCTGGTCTCCGCCATGTCGGCGGTCATGGGGCGGGGCGAGGCGGGACGCGACGCGCCGGTCTATGCGGCGCTGCTCGAGGGTAAAGGGATGCCGCGGCTCGACAGGTTTTTGCGGCAGAACGGCGAGGCGCTGCAAGGTCGGGCGCGCGACATCTATGCGGCGCAAAGCTACGCGTTGTATCTGGCGCTGTCCGAACCGACGGGTGGCAAATCGCGGATCGCGGAGAACCTCATGCTCGCCGAGCCGCCTCGCGATCCGATGGAGCGCTTCGAACGGACTTGGCCGGACTTGGCCGCCGAGCCGGAGCGGGCGGCGCGGATCTGGGCGCTCTCGGTGGCGCGGTTGGCTGCTCCGGAGCGGGTCGAATTCCTTTCGGCCGCGGAGAGCGGACGGCGTCTCGCGGCTGCGCTGACCTCGCTGGAGGATCGGGACAGCAGCGAGGATCCCACGACGGTGATGCTCGAAATGGCGCGCACCTCGGAGGGGCGTTTCCGCCTCGAGCAAGCGGCGGCCGAGTTGCGGCGTCTCGGGTTTCGGGCGCATCCGTTGTATGCTTCCCTGGTCGAGGAATACCGCGTCTTGGTTGACGAACTGTCGCGGAAGAAGCGCCGCGGTTTCGCCGCCAAATTTGGGGAGGCTGAGGACTTGCGCTGGGCCTTGGATGAGCGCAGCACGGAGATCACGGATTTCCTGAATTGGTACCAAGCCAACGCACCGGAGGCGCAGCCGGTTGTCCGGGTGGCGCGGGTGTTGCGGCCGGAGCCTCCGGTGCGGCGGAATGACGCGATCTCGCGCTTCCTCGATTCGGTCGAGCAGCGTGGATGGTGACCGCGGGGCTAGACGGTCCGGGCGCGGATTTCCGTAATGGCCCACGCGGCGTGCTCGCGGATCAGCGGTTCCTCATCGGTGAGAGCGTGCTCCAGGGCCGGGAGGTCGGCGGGTGTGCCGGTGTTGCCGAGGGCCACGCAGACATTGCGCAGGAAACCTCGGCGCTTGGCGCGCAGGATGGGTGAGCCGCGGAACAGCTCTTTGAATTGCCGGTCGTCGAGCGAGAGGAAGTCGTGGAGAGGACGGTCGAGAATTTCCTCCCGTGGCTGCAGGCTCGCGTCGCGTGAGGCGGCGGCGAAGCGGTTCCACGGGCAGGCGTCGAGGCAATCGTCGCAGCCGAAGATGCGGTCGCCCATGGCGCGCCGGAATTCCACAGGGATGGGGCCTTTACTCTCGATGGTGAGGTAGGAGATGCATTTGCGCGCGTCGAGTTGGTAGGGCGCGGTGATGGCCCCGGTGGGGCACGCCGTGATGCAGCGGGTGCAACGCCCGCAGCGGTCAGGCAGCGGTTCGTCCGCGGCAAACTCGAGGGTGGTGAGAATGACTGAGAGAAAGAACCAGGTGCCCAATTGCGGATGGATGCCCATGGTGCTTTTGCCGTGCCACGAAACGCCGGCGGCCGCAGCCCAGTCGCGCTCGAGGACGGGGCCACCATCGACAAAGGAGCGCTGGCGCCCGCCGTCGTTTTCGAGCAAACGGGCCAGTTCGTGCAGGCGGGGCAGGAGCACGTCGTGGTAGTCGGCACCCCAAGCGTAGCGGGCAATGCGTCCGCGGGGACTGGCGGCATCCGCAGGTGGCCGGTCGGGTTGGAAATAATTTTTGCCGAGCACGATGACGGTGCGTACGCCGGGGAGGAGCCGCGCCGGGTCGGTGCGTTCGTCCAGGGTGCGCTTCATCCAGGCCATGTCGGCGTGCCGGTCCTCGTCCAGCCAGCGAACGAGTGCGTCGGCATGCGCGGGTCGTCCGGCACGGGCGAAGCCGCATACTTCAAATTCGCGAAGGCGGGCGGCAGCGCGGAATTCGGCTTCAGTCACGGCTCAGCCCTGCGTCTTGATTTGCCCGGCGCCGTGCAACGCGTGGCGGGCGGCTCCGAGGAGGGCGGCGCGGTCGTTGAGGATGACACGAAGGGGGATCCGACGCATGAAGTCAGCGAAGCGCCCTTTGGCAAAAAAGGCGTCGAGGAGGGGCGGGCGTTGGAGGAGCGGGAGGATTTTGGCGGCGATGCCGCCGCCGATGAAGACGCCGCCGGTGGCCATGGTTTTGAGGGCGAGATTGCCGGCCTCGGCGCCGAGGATGGCCGCGAACATGTCCATGGTTTGCCCGCACAGTGCGCAGGTGCCAGCGGAAGCGGCCTGCGAGATGACCGCACCGGCATCACCGGTGAGCAATGCGGCGGCCACGGCGGGATTTTCGGGGGCGCGGCCGGTGTCGCGCAGAAAAGCGTAGATGTTCGGGATGCCCATGCTGCCGCTGAGGACACGTTCGAAGCTGACGTGACCGTGGGTGGCCATGAGGTGCTCGAGCAGGGCGACTTCTTCGGTCGTGCGCGGGGCGAAGTCGCAGTGTCCGCCCTCACAGGCGAACGGCGTGTGTTTGTTTCCGTCCCCAAAGATGCCCGCCTCGCCGAGGCCGGTGCCGGGCGAGATGACGGCCATGTTGCCGGCGGCATGGGGTTCACCCGCGTGGAGAAGGGCGAAGTCGTGCGGTTCCAATTCCCCGATGCCATAGGCGTTGGCCACCAGGTCGTTGATCAGAAAGGCGGCGCGGAAGCCGAAGCGCGCGGCCAAATCGGCGGCGTCGATTTTCCAGGGCAGATTGACGAGGGCGGCATGGCTACCGCTGACCGGCCCCGGCAAGCCGAAGCAGGCGTAATCGACCGGATCACGCTCGTCGGCGAGGAATTCCGAGATGATCTCTTCGAGACCGGCGGCGGCTTGGCTGGGGTATTTTGAGGCGCGCTGCAGGACGAGGGGAGCCGCGGGGTCGGTGCCGCCGGCGCGGAAAAGGCCGAGCCATGTTTTGGTGCCCCCGACGTCACCACCGAGAATGACCGGACTGCCGCCGGCGGGGATCGACCGCATGGGGTGGGGTTCGGAGGTGACGGCCGATGCTGTGGTGCGGGGGGCGGGCACGGCGGGGATCAGGCCGGATTTTCCCAGTGCCGGCCGTCGCGCTCGAGGAGCTTATCCGCCGCCGCGGGGCCCCAGGAGCCGGCCTCGTAGTCGGGGAAGTCGCGAGGTGGCAGCGCACCCCAGACATCGAGGATGGGATTCACGATGCGCCAGGAGGCGTCGACGCTGTCCTCGCGGTGAAAGAGGGTCATGTCCCCGACCATGCAGTCGTGCAGCAGGGTCTCGTAGCCGGTGGCCGGTGATTGTTTGCCGAACTGGCTGTAGTCAAAGTCGAGCGGGATGGTATCGACGACGACGGAAGGACCGGGCTTTTTGGCACGGATCATGATGGTGATGCTCTCCTCGGGTTGGATGTTGAGGATGAGGGCGTTCGGGCCGGCTTCGCTGCGGACTTTTTCGCCGAAAAGCATGAGCGGGGTTCGCTTGAAGCGGATGACGACTTGGGTGAGGTGTTTGGCCAGGCGCTTGCCGCTGCGGAGATAAAACGGCACGTCGGCCCAGCGCCAGTTCTCCACAAAAACACGCAGGGCGGCATAGGTTTCGGTGTTCGAGCGGGGGTCGACGCTGGGTTCGTTGCGGTAGGCGGGGACCGGACGACCGTCGATGAGGCCGGCGCCGTATTGGCCGCGCACGCAATCCTCGATGACTTCCTCGGGTTCCATCGGGCGGATGGCGTCGAGGACTTTGACTTTCTCGTTGCGCACGGCATCACCGCTGATGCTGCCGGGAGGTTCCATGGCGATGAGGGAGAGGACGCTGAGCATGTGGTTTTGCACCATGTCGCGGAGCACGCCGTAATGGTCGAGGTAGCCGCCGCGGTTTTCCACGCCGAGGGACTCGGCCACGGTGATCTGCACGCTGTCGACGTAGCGCCGGTTCCAGTTCGGCTCGAAGATCATGTTGGCGAAGCGGAAGACCATGATGTTCTGCACGGTTTCTTTGCCCAGGTAATGGTCGATGCGGTAGATCTGCGACTCGCGCAGGACCTCGTGGAGTTTGCTGTTGAGCTCCCGCGCGGTGTCCAAGTCGCGTCCGAACGGCTTCTCGATGATGACGCGGCGGTAGCCGTCAGCCGTCTCATGCAGGAGGCCGGCGGCGCCGAGTTGCGCGGCCACGGTGCCGAAGAGGGTGGGGGTGACGGCGAGATTGAAAACGACGTTGCCGCCGGAGACCTGGCGTTCGCTTTGCGCGGCGGCGATTTTTTCTTTCAGCGCGGCAAAGACGGCCGTGTCGTTGAAATCACCGGCAAGGTAGTAGCAGGCGGAGACGAAAGAATCCCATTCCGCCGGATCCACCTCGTGGGTGGTGAACTCTTTGATGTCGGTGGACATCTGGGCGCGGAAAGTGGCGTCGTCCCCCGGAGTGATAGCCACGCCGATGACAGCAAAGTGCTCGGGCAGGAGACCGAGGCAACGCAGATTGAAGAGGGCGGGGATGAGTTTGCGTTTGGTCAGGTCTCCAGAGGCTCCGAAAATAACGAAAATGCAAGGAAGGCCGGGGCGGCGGTGATCAGTGACGGGCTGGGAATCGCTGGACATGGCGCAGAATAGTGGGTCTCCCGGACGCCGTGCTCAACGAGAAAAGTGGCACCGCGTTCTTTGCAACGCGGGGGCGGTCACGCTAAGGTCCGGGGGTCGCCGAGCACGGTGGCGCTGTTCCGGAATGAATCTGATCGACCGTTACGTTGGCAAATCGGTTTTTATCACCGCCCTTTACGGCGTGGTGGTGCTGAGCGTGGTGCTGGTGCTGGGGAATATTTTCAAGGAGTTGCTCGATCTGCTGATCAACCGGGACGTGCCTTTGAAATACGTGCTGCTCTTCATGCTTTACGTGCTGCCTTTTTCGCTGACCTTCACCGTGCCGTGGGGTTTTCTCACTGCGGTGCTCTTGATTTTCGGCCGGATGTCGGCGGACAACGAGATGATCGCGTTGCGGGCCTGCGGGGTCAGTCTCCTGCGTATCTGCCTGCCGGTCCTGGCGGTCGGCATCCTGCTCAGTCTTTTCACGTTCTGGATCAACGCCGTGGTCGCCCCGCAGGCGGAAATGGCCATGCGGCAGTCGGTGGCCACCATGGCGCGGAGCAACCCGGCCGCCCTTTTCGTGCCGGACGAGGTGGTCGATCAATTCCAAGGAAAGAAGATTTTCGTCGGCGGCAAGGAGGGCGGGAAGCTGACCGATTTGACGGTCATCGAGCAGGCCGACGGTGGATATATCTCGCAGGTCATTCACGCCAAGAGAGGCGAGATCGAATCCGACGAGGCGAGTGGTGAATTGACGCTGACCTTGGAAGAGACGCGTTTCGAGCAGCGCAACGCCGACAACGTCAATGATCTGGCTGCGATCCGCCATGGCATCTCGGTCTCCGAGGCCACGATCAACATCCCTCTCGACGATCTGGTGGAGAACAAATTGCGGCGGCGGTCGCTGCGATCCTACACGCTCGACGAGCTTTACGGGCGTTTGGAGGAGGTGCGGGGGACCGACGACGAGACCTCCACGCTGACGCAGATCAGCAAGCGTTATTCTCTCTCGCTCGCTTGTGTGGCGTTCGCCTTGATTGCCATGCCGTTGGGAGTGACGGCGCAGCGCAAGGAGACCTCGGTCGGTTTTGCGATCAGTCTGGCGCTGGCCTTTGCCTACTTTTTCTTTGTCGTGCTGGCCGACATGCTGCGCCACGACGCGGTGGCCTTCCCTTACCTGCTCTTGTGGATCCCGAACATCTTGTTTATCGGGATCGGGACTTGGCTGATGCTGCGGTTGGATTACCGGTAGCTTGGTTCAAGCGGGGCGGCCGCGGCCGAAGAATTTGCGCTGCGCTAGAGCGTGCGTCCGGCCGCCTGCACGAAGGGGCGGAGGCCGGCGACGAGGTCGGTGAAAGAAGCCGGAGTGAGTTGCTGCTGGCCGTCACTAAGGGCCTCGGCGGGGTTGGGGTGGACTTCGACGATGAGTCCGTCGGCCCCGACGGCGGCGGCGCCGCGGCACAGGACTTTGACCAGATCGGCGCGTCCGCAGCCTTGGCTGGGATCGACGATGACGGGCAGATGGGTTTCCTGTTTGGCGATGGCCACGGCCGCGAGGTCGAGGGTGTTGCGGGTGTAGCTCTCGAAGGTGCGGATGCCGCGCTCGCAGAGGATGACGTTCGGGTTGCCGTGGGCCAGGAGGTATTCGGCGGCGAGCAGCCATTCTTCGATGCGCATGCTCATGCCGCGTTTAAGCAGGATGGGCTTGCCACTGCGGGCGCAGGCGATGAGGAGTTGGAAATTCTGCGCATTGCGGGCGCCGATCTGCAGAATGTCGGCCGTGCCGGCCACGAGGTCCACATCGCGCTCGCCGAGAACCTCGGTGATGATGCGCAGCCCGGTCTCGGCGCGGGCGGTTTCGAGGAGGCGCAGGCCTTCGGGGCCGAGGCCTTGGAATTCGTAGGGGGAGGTGCGGGGTTTGTAGGCGCCGCCGCGGAGGATAGTGGCGCCGGCGGCTTTGACGGCGCGGGCGGTGGTGAGAAGTTGTTCTTCGCTTTCGACCGAGCAGGGGCCGGCCATGAGAACGAAGTGGTCGCCGCCGATTTTGACACCACCTGCATCGATGACGGTTCCTTCCGGGCGGGATTCGCGACTGGCCAGTTTGTAGCGTTTCTGGACACGCAGGACGCGTTCCACCTGCGGGAGGGCGCTGAGCGATTCGAGGTTGGCGTGGGTGGTTTCGTCGCCGATGGCCGCGACAACGGTCTGGTGTTCCCCGCGGATCGGGTTGGGGGTGTAGCCGAGTCGGGAGATTTCTTGGATGACTTCCTCGACCTGCGCGGGAGGAGTGTGCGGTCGGATGACGATGATCATATTTGGTAACACTACCAGCGGGGCCGCGGCCCGGCAACGCGGGGGGTGGATAAGTGCGTGCTTTCGTCGGGAAATCGGGCATATTGGAAGATTCCTATGAACGAAAAAGAAACGGCTGCTGTGAAGGAACTGGTGGAGGCCAGCGGGTGCGTACACTCCCCGGAGTTGATTCAGGAATTGGTTGCCACCGCGCTGCTCCTCGGACGGGACAAAGCGCCGGTGGCGGATCTCAAACTTTTTGTCCGGTCCCTCAAGGAATTGCGCTATGCCTCGAAGGTTTTCCAGCCGTATTCGGATCGGCGCAAGGTGGCAGTCTTCGGTTCGGCCCGGCTCGCGCCGGAAACCGATGAGTTTAAAATGGCCGAGGAGTTGGCGCGGAAGGTCGTCGAGCACGGCTTTATGGTCATCACCGGGGGCGGGGACGGCATCATGGGCGCCGCCCAGAAAGGGGCCGGACGGGAGAACAGCTTCGGCCTGAACATCCGTTTGCCCTTCGAGCAGCGGGCCAACGAAACAATCCACGGCGACAAAAAGTTGATCAATTTCAATTACTTTTTCACCCGCAAGGTGAATTTCGTCAAAGAAACCGATGCGTTCGTGCTGTTCCCGGGAGGCTTCGGGACGCAGGACGAGGGTTTCGAGTGTTTAACCTTGATGCAGACGGGCAAGACGAAGATTACCCCGCTGGTTTTGCTCGACACGACAAACGGACGTTATTGGGAGACATGGGAGTTCTTCGTCAGGAATGACCTCTTGCGCATGAAGCTCATTTCGCCGAGCGACTTCCACCTTTTCAAGATCTCGCACTCCTGCGAGGAGGCGATCGAGCACATCCAGCAATTCTACCGGGTCTTCGACTCCTACCGCTGGCTGCGCGAAAAAATGGTCATCCGCGTCAAGCGGCCGCTGACCGCGGCAAGTGTCGCGGAGCTCAATACCAAGTTCCGGCACACTTTGGTGGCCGGCGACATCGAGCAAACGAGCATCTTGCCCGAGGAGGATGGCGACCGCCGCTGGTCGGTGGGACCGATCTTCCGCGGAGGCCAGGAAGAGGAGATGCCGAGGCTGGTGCTCACGCCGAAGAAGACGGACTTCGGCACCCTGCGTCTGCTCATCGATGCGATCAACGAATCCGCGACGGAGGGGTGACCTGCTCTGGCGCCCTGCATGAAGCCCAGCGCGACAGTCACGGTCTACGACACGACCCTGCGGGACGGCACGCAAGGGACAGGGATCTCGTTCAGCGTGCAGGACAAACTGCGCGTGGCGGAACGCCTCGATGAGTTCGGGGTCGACTACATCGAGGGCGGATGGCCCGGTTCGAATCCGAAAGACGTCGAGTTCTTTGCCGAGGCGGCCAAGCGCCAGTGGAAAAGTGCCCAGATTGCGGCCTTCGGCATGACCCGCCGCGGCGGGGTCAAGGTGCAGGACGACGCGCAGGTTCGCCAACTGCTCGACGCGCACACGCCGGTCGTTACGGTGGTCGGCAAGACGTGGCCGCTGCACGTCACCGAGGTCTTCGGGGTCACGCTGGAGGAAAATTTGGCGATGATTGCCGACACGGTGGCTTTTCTCAAAGCCGAGGGACGGCGGGTCTTTTACGATGCGGAGCACTTTTTCGACAGCTACCGGGAGGATCCGCAGTATTCGCTGGAAACCATCCGCGCGGCCGCCGGTGCGGGAGCCGAAATTGTCGTGCTGTGCGACACGAATGGCGGGAGCCTGCCGGAATTTGTGGCCGAGGCGACGCGGGCCGCGGGCGCGGCGGTCGGCTGTCCGGTCGGCGCACACACCCACAATGACAGCGGCCTGGGGGTGGCCAACGCCTTGGCGGCCGTCCAGGTGGGGGCCGTGCAGGTGCAGGGAACAATGAATGGCTACGGCGAACGGGTCGGCAATTGCAATCTGACCACGCTCATCCCGCTCTTGCAGCTGAAATGCGGCATCCCGCTGGTTGGCGATCTCGGACGCCTGACCGAGTTGTCGCGCTTCATCGACGAGGTGGCCAACGTGCCGCACGACATCCGTGCGCCGTATGTCGGGAGTGCAGCTTTCACGCACAAAGGCGGTTTGCACGTGCACGCGGTGCAAAAGCTGGCGCGTTCCTACGAGCACATCGACCCGGCGCTGGTCGGCAACGAGCGCGTGATCACGATTTCCGACCTTTCGGGCCAGACCAATGTGCTGGTCAAGGCCGAGTCGATGGGCTTCAAGCTGCCCAAGGGGTCGCCCGAGGTGACCAAGGTGCTGTCGGAGGTCAAACGCCTCGAGCATGAGGGTTATGAATTCGAAGCCGCCGAGGCGTCCTTTGAACTCTTGCTGCGGCGTCTGCTCGGACGGCATGAGCCGCTTTTCGAGCTTGAGGAATACCATTGCGACTTTCTCCGTTCCGGGCGACCCGGCGCCGACTGGAACAAGTGCGAGGCCACCGTGAAGATCGACGTGGGTGGCAGCAAGATGCACACGGCGGGCCGGGGTGACGGTCCGGTCAACGCCCTCGACGACGCTCTGCGCCAGGCGCTGCGCCCCTCCTTTCCCATGATCGATGAAGTCCGGTTGGACGACTACAAGGTGCGCATCATCAACGGACGGCGGGGCACCGCGGCCCGCACACGCGTTTTCATTTCCTCGACCGACGGACGGCGCGAGTGGGGGACGGTCGGAGTTTCCGACAACATCATCGAGGCGAGCTGGCAAGCGCTGGTCGACAGTTTCGACTACGCGGCGCTGCCAATGCGGCGGGCGTCCTGAGTCTCAGCGCAGGGGATCCCCGTAGCGATCGACGCGAAAGTCGCCGCGGCGCGGAGCGGGTGTGGGGCGTTCCTTGGGCGGCTTCTCAGCCTGTGAGGGCGCGCCCATCTGGTCGACGACGCGCGCCTGCAGGCGGAAGGTGTTGACCGGAACACGGACCCGGCGGTTGCCGCCCTGCAGTTGACGGCGGGGCAGAATGAAGTTGTAAGGCCGGTGGTAGTTGCTGAGATCTTTGCGGTAGGAGCCTTGGTTGATGCCGATGCGCAGGTTGGTGCGGATTTCAAAATGGAGGTGCGCGGTATACATGCCGCGGTTTGTGCCGATGCTGCCGACAAGTTGTCCGCGCCGGACTTGCTGCCCCTCCCGCACAAAAATCTGGTGGAGGTGCGTGTAAAAGGAGTCGACGTAGTTCCACTTGCGATTCTCCCAGAAGACGTGGCGGATGATAACGGTCCTCCCCCAGCCCATCCGCGCGTCGCGCGCGTAGACGACCAATCCGTGCGCGGTGCCGTAGACGGGGGCTCCGAGGTCGGTGTTGCCGCCGCCCTTGCCATTCCAGTCGTCGCCCATGTGGCGTCCAATGATCAGGCCGCGGGCGCGGTAGTAGCCATCCGCGTCCGGCTTGCCCACGGGCATGTCAAAGCCGTCCGCGCTGCGGGTCGCGGCATATTGCACCGGTCCTTCCTGCGCCCTGAGGTCCGCCGCAGTAAGCAGGACGACAGAACCAACGGCGAGTGCGCGGAGCCACGGCATGGCATTGCAGACTAAGGATCCGCACGGTGCGCGGCAAGTGTGGTTGGCTTGCGCGGGACGGCTGGCGCGGATAGAAGGCGAGTGTGAGTTCGTTGCTTTTTCTCGGCACGGGTCCGGGTAACCCCGTGCCCGGGAGATTCTCCTCCTCCGTGGTTTTGCGGACGCCCGACGCCTGCGTGCTCGTTGACGCGGGGGAGCCGTGCAGTCAGCGGTTGCGCGAGGCGGGATTGCCGGTGGCTTCTTTGCATGCGGTGCTGGTGACGCACGGTCACTCGGATCACATCGGCGGCTTTCCCCTGCTGATGCAAGCGGCGTGGCTGGAGCCGCGGAGCCGGGCCTTGCCGGTTTATTTGCCGGAGGAACTGATCGGACCGCTCAAGGCTTGGCTGGACGCGGTCTACCTGCCGGCGTCGCTCCTTGGTTTCGCGGTGGATTTCCGCCCGTGGTCGGCCGGGCGGACGGAGGAGGTGGCACCGGGGGTATGCGTCACGCCCTTCGCTTCCACCCATCTTGAGGGTTTGAAAAAACTCATCGATCCGTCGGCCAGCGATCGCTTCAAGGTCTACGGCCTCGCGGTAGAGACCGGCGGCCAACGGGTGGTGTTCTCCTCCGACTTGGGGTCACCCGCGGATCTCGCGGAGCCTCTCGCCCAACCGTGCGACGTGCTCGTCTGCGAGCTGTCGCACTTCACCCCGGAGGAACTTTTCGGATTTCTGCGCGGTCGTCAGATCGGCGAGTTGGTCTTGACGCACCTGTCGGGGGAGTTGGCGGGACGCGAGGAGGAGATCGTGTCGGCGGCCCGTCAGGCGCTGGGACCTTCGTCGCGGGTCCGTGTTCTGCGCGACGGCGACGAAGTGGATTTCTGATCAAGCCGCCGGCGGGGGCGGTTGGAAGGCCGGTGGGGTGCCCGGCGGGTGTTGCTTGACGCGCACGACGGGAACGGGAAAACGCATACGCATGTCGCTATCGAGCCGGATCTCGACGTGATGCACGCCGAACTTTTTGATCTGCACGCCGCCGAAGAAATGCACGTTGGTGGCGCTGCCTTCGATTTCCCGCAGTTCGAAATCGATGCCGGCTTCCGCCACAACCTCGTCGTCCGGGTCGAGCAACCGCGAGTCTTGGTGGAAGCGCCCGATGCCGCCGCACCAGCGGGTCCAGAGGCAGAGCTTGAAGAACCCGATGGGAAGGTTCGGGGTGGGGATGGCCCCGATCACGCCGACCAGCGTTTGTGCGCCGCTCGCTTCGGAGCGCACGTCTTCGCAGAGTATGACGGACTGGAGATCGGGAGAGATGGGATCCATGGAGCGGAAGTTCAGGGAGCGATTGTCCCTGCCGGCCAGAGAAGCCACACGGCCACGGCAATGGCAAGGACAACACGATACCAACCGAAGATCTCCATGCCATGGGTTTTGAGGTAGCCGACCATCCATTTGACGGCGAGGACGGCGGAGATCCAAGCCGAGACGAAACCGATGACCAGCGGGACGGGCCCGTAGGTATCGAGCATCTCGCCGCCGTGCTTGAGGGCGTCATAGGCGGTGGCGGCCCCGAGGGTGATGACGCCGAGGAGAAAGCTGAGCTCGACTGCGGCCGGCAGGGATAAGCCGACGAGCACGCCGCCGACAATGGTGATGAGGCTGCGGCTCACGCCGGGCCACATGGCGAGGCACTGGGCGAGGCCGACGATAAGCGCCATGCGGATGGTCAGTTGATCGAGATCGAGTCCGGTGCCGGGCCGCGCGCCCCGGCGACGACGGAGAGAGGAGACAGCCAGAATGGCGAGGCCACCGACAAGCCAGGCCGCGACGACCGGCCACAGTCCCCACTCTTCGCCGCCAAAGAGATATAGTTTGATCGGCTTCTCGAGCAGCAGGCCGAGCACGGCGGCCGGGATGAAGGCGACCACCAGATTGGTCAGCAGGCTGCGCCCGGCATCATCCCGGCCGGCCAGACCACGCGCCATCTGCGCCACGCGGTTGCGGTAGAGTCCGAGCACGGCGAGGATCGCGCCGCCTTGGATGGAGATGGCGAAGGCGTCGGAGGCGGTGCTGGAAGGGATGCCGAGTAGACGCTGGGCGAGGAGAAGATGCCCGGTCGAGCTGACCGGCAGGTATTCGGTGAGACCCTCGACGAGGCCGAGGATGAGAGCTTGGAAATTATCCACGACGGATATTCGGACCGGGCCGCGTGGATCGGAAGATCAGATGGCTTGGTCGCCGGTTTCGTCCGTGCGGATGCGGATGGCTTCCTCGATGGGAAGGACAAAGACTTTGCCATCGCCGATCTTTCCGGTTTTGGCGGATTTGACGATAGCCTCGGTCGCTTTGGCGACATTCTCATCGGCAACGACGATCTCAACTTTCACTTTAGGCAGGAAGTCCACGGTGTATTCGCTGCCGCGGTAGATTTCGGTGTGGCCTTTCTGGCGACCGAAGCCTTTGACCTCCGTTACGGTCATGCCCTCGATGCCAATCTCCGCGAGCGCCTCTTTGACATGCTCCATTTTGAAGGGTTTAATGATGGCTTCGATTTTTTTCATGACATGCGCGTTTTAGAGGACTGCCCCCCGATTGCAAGCCCGGAAAACATCCGGTCCTTCGGCCTGCGCCGGTTGTCCCGCGTGCCATGAGCCTCATGCGTCTGCGCCGGTCGCGGATCCGGTCGTGGCTGAAGAAGGTGCCGCGCCAGCGCCATATGCGCGGGACGTGGCTGCATCGCCTGCTCGGGGACCGGTTGTTTTCCCCCGATTTGTGGCGACCGAGTCGTGGGACTGTGTCGCTTGGTGCGGCGGCGGGGCTTTTTTGGGCCATGATGCCGATTCCGTTCCAGATGTTGCCCTCGGGCATCACGGCTTACTTGTTGCGGATCAATGTCCCGGCCGCCATCACGGTGGTCTGGATCACCAATCCGTTCACTTGGCCCTTGATCCTCTACTGGCAATACCGGTTGGGCTTGTTGCTGCTTGGCGAAGGGGTTTCGGACGAGATGACCCAAGAGTCACTGGTCAGCATGGCGGCGGGCGTGCCGGGACCCTTGCTGCTGGGATGCGCGGTGACGGGGTTGATTCTCGGGGCCGCGGCTTACGTGGTGGTCAATGCGCTGTGGGGCGCGGTGGCGCAGCGCTGGTGGCGCAGCCATGCGCGGCCGCCGGTTTCGCCTCGTGAATTCACGCCCCGATGAGCATGGCGGGGGATGAATCGGTGGCCGCGGTCGCTTGCCGCTTCGTGCGCGGCCGCAACGCGCTGCTTTGCGCGGCCGATTTCGGTCCGGTCTTCATGGATTGCTACCTGCACCTTGGTCAAAACAGCGTGGTCCTGGCCGGCGGGGCGGACGAGAAGTTGAAGCTGCTGCTGGCCGTTTTGGCTTTGCACGCCGCGGCGCAACCTCGGGCCGTGACGTGTGCTTGGACGGTGCATTTGGAGGACACGGGGCTCAATGTTTTTGCCGTCGCGGAAAATCCCTCCGGGCGGGTCACGGGTCAGGTCTTTGCCGAGCAAGTGCGGTCGGTCGGTGCAAACGTTCTCCATGCGGAGAGTGCATCGGCCGGAGGCCCGCGGCGTCGCAGCACGGTCGAGTTCGGCGGGGACGACATGTTGCGTGTCGCCGAGGCTTACTACGCGCAGAGCGAGCAGCGTCCGGCCCGTTTTTTTGAATTGGGTGGCGACACCTTTGCCGCGCTGGTGGCTCAGCCCGATTGCGACTTGCCGTGGCTGGATGACGTCGGGACGGAGGAGGTGCGGCAACTCGCGGGGGGCGACGGGACGCCGCCGCTGGAGACGCGGCACTACCGCTTTGCTTGCGGGTGCACACCCGCGCGCATTGCCACGGCCATCGCCCCGGCTTTGCTCGGCCAACTCGACGAGATCTTCGGGGCTGAGTCGCTGATCCGGGTGACGTGTCCGCGCTGCGGCACGCGGCACGAAATCGGGCGCGGGGACTTTGCCTTGCCGGACCGATCTTAATCGTTCTCCCGCCAAGGGGTGATCAGCTCTAGTTCCTGCACGGTGACGACGTCGCCCGGCACGCTACGGGCGAGTTGCCGCGCTTCGTCGTCGCGTCCATTGGCGCCCAGCACGGCGGCCAGCACAGCCCGTTGGTAGGGTTGGATTTGGGCCGGATCGAGTGTGATGCCGTCGAAGACGCGCATCGCGGCCTCCGGTTGCGCGTTTTTCAAATGGGCTAGCGCCAGGGTGATGCGGTAGGCCAGCATCTGCGGTTCCCGGTCGACGAGTTCGCGCGCGCCGCTGACATCGGCCCGGCGGCCGGTCAGCGCCGAGAAGTAACGGTGGTCGTTCTGCACGACGGCTTCCGCGGGCAGTTGACGGATCATCCGGGAGTAGAGGTTGTAGAGTTCTTCCCCATCCTGGCGCTTCTGGATGATGGGGACGAGGGCTTGGAAAGCTTGGCGGGCCGAGGCGGGATTTTCCGTGAGGCGGGCGAGCTCTTGCTCCAAGACCCGGTCCTCGCCGACGCGTTGAAGGTAGTTTATGACATACCACATCACATCAGGCGTGCGGGCGGCCTCGATAACGGCGCGGCGGTAGAAAGAGGCGGAGGATTCGGTTTCGCCGGTTTCGCGGGCGGAGCGGCCGCGGTAAAGGAGGACCACCGGATTGCTCAACGGAATGCTTTCCGCTTTGAGGACATCGGCGATGCCCTGCCAGTCGCCGCGGCCGGCCATGGCGTCTAGACGGATGAGGAAAAGGTCGCTGCGCGTGGCGGCCTCGTCGGCCGAGATGACGTCGAGCACGCCTTCGTATTCGCGATTCTGATTCAGCCAGCGGGCGAGCTGGGCGCGCGTTTCGACCGGCTTGTCGCGGTATTCGGCAACGGTGCGACGGACGATTTCCGCGTATTTGGAGGGTTCGATCTGGATTTCAGCGCTGGCGGCGGCGAGCTTTTGCTCGTCATTGGCTTCCGGATGGGACCGCAGGGCGTCGACCCAGCCCGGGCCCTCGTCCGTCCGCAGCGCCGGTGATGCGGCGAGGATGAGCAGGGCTTCGAGTCCGGCGCGGTCTTTTTGGGTGGCGATCGGACGGAGCAGCTCCAGTGCGGTTTCGATTGATTCCTCGGTGTTCGCGGCCATCTGCAGACGGGCCAGCAAGATGGCCGGGCCGGTTCCGCCGCCGCCTTCGATACTCTCGCGCAGTGCTTGGAGCGCGTCCGGCAGCCGTTGCTGGGCCAGTCGCACGCGGGCGAGGATATAAAGTGCCTGTGAAGTGTTCTCGCCTTGCTGCAAGAGGTGGAAAGCCTCGCGCTCCGCCAGAGCGGGGTTGTTGAACTTCAGCGCGGCCTCCGCGAGCAGAAGCCGGTCGTCGTCGGAGGCCAGGTTGTCGTCGATGAGTTGTTGCCAGACCGCGAGACCCTCGGCTTTTCCGCCTTCGACCAAAACCGCCGCGTAGGCCCGCCGCGCTTCCGGCAGGCCGGGGCGCACTTGGATGGCGGATGAAGCGTTGTTGAAAGCTTCCTGAAGTTTGCCGGCCGCACGCAGCGTATCCGCCTGCTCCGCGAACTTTCGCGCCCGCCATTCTTTGAATCGTGGTATGGCAACGGCCGTTGCAATGGCCAAAGCGAGCAAAGCCGGCAGTCCGATAACGAGCAAACGCCGAATGGCCCGGCGACGCCACATCTGCCGGACTTCCTCGGCGCTGAGATCCTCGTTGGGCTGCAGCGGTTCGCCGTTCATTCCTTCAACTTCTTTTCATAAGCCTGGAGGAGGCTCCAAGCTTCGTCATACTGGCCGCGTTCATGGGCCGCGCGGCCGGCCAGATACCAGATGTAAGCGGGGGCGTTGGGCAATTCCATGATGCGTCGCAGTTGCCAGAAGGCGTCGTCGCGGCGGCGGGCGCTCTCCAGCGTTTGATAGTAAGCGATGGCCGTGGCGATGTCCATCGGAGCAAGAGCGGCGGCGCGCTCGACGCTGCGCAGGTCACTGCGGCTGATCGGGGCGGGCAGGGCAGGGCGGGGAGCAAATTGGAAGTGCAGATCGAGTGCCTCCTGCAAGTTGTCCTGCCGCGCGGCGATGCTCGAAAGCACCCGCCAGCCGAGACGGCGGAGACGCGGGCTTTGTTCGGTGATGCGGCGAATATCGCTCTCCATTTGCCGTTCCTGCATGTGACGGAGCACGGGTTCGACGAGGTGGTCGGGAGCGTAGGCGAGATTGTCCGTCATTTTGAGCAGCCGCGAAAGACGGTTGGCCCCTTGGGGGATTTTCGTGCGGATACGGGTGAATTCCAGAACCGGATCCTCGGGATAGAGTCGGAGCAGCAGAGCTTCCAAGGCCGGATAGTCGACGGCCTCGCGGAGGAAGCGTCCGTATTTTTCGGGACGCCGTCCCAAGCTCGTGCGCTGCAGCGTGCGATTCCAAGCGTAGGCGGCACGGGAGGTGTCGATGGGCAACCAGAAATATCCCTCCTGCTCGATGATGGAATCCATGTAGGGCAAAAGCGCCTCCACAGCCCGGAATTCGTTCCACGCCGCGTCCGGCTGATCGTTTTCCAAATTGTAAGCGGCGAGGGCCCAGTGGACGTCCCAATCGAGCGGTTTGAGACTCGCGCTCTCATGCAGCAGGGCGATCGCTTCGGCTTTGCGTCCGTCAGCATGCTCGCGGCCGGCCAATTCCCGGAGCGCCAAGGTGCCTTGCGCCGCGGGCCAGACGGGCACGGCGAAAGTGGCAGCGATCCAGATGGCGCCGACCAAGACCAAAAGGGCGCCGCCGCCGCGTAAAACAGCCGGCAGGAAACCGGAAATCACCCGGCCCGACGCGGACGGCAAGGCCAGGGAAGCGAGAAAGACAGACGGGAACAGCGTTCCGATCCGATGCGCGCTGACCTCGAAAAATGCATTGATGATCATCATCAAAGCACAGGCCAGACCGGCTGAACGGATGGTCGTGGCCCGGGAGCGGCGTGTGCCGAAGCCGAGGCGCAGCAGCGTGAAGAACGCCGCAGCCACCACGATGACAAGCAGCCAACCGCCTTCACTGGCCAGCCAGATGAAGCTGTTCTCCGGGTGCACCGGCCGCGTGTCCACGATCGCGTCGAGGTTGAGATAGAAAGGGAACACAAACTCGAAATTGCCCAGGCCGAATCCCGCCACCGGGGCATCGCGCAGCACGGCCAGCGCCATGCGGTAAAATTCGATCCGCCGGTCGCCCTCCAGACCCTCCTGGAGCGTGCCGACGAAGCGTTCGAGCAGCGGACCGCCGCCGATGGAAAAGAGGGCGAAGAAAATGAGCAGGAAAGAAAAAGCAATGGCCGCATAACGGTATTCCTTGCGGGCCAGACCGAAGAACGTCCCGTAGGCGAATCCCCCGACGACCAGGACGATCAACCCGCCGCGCGAACCGTTGCTGACCACCGCGCCGGTGAGAATGGCCAGCGCGATCGCCCAAAAAATCACCCCGCGTTTGTGACCGTGGCGCACCGATTGGTGCAGGATGGCCAAGGCCATGATGCCCGCCATGCCCATGACCGAGCCCCACTGGTTGCGGTTGGCGAAAGGCCCGAAACCGTCGGTGCTCACCCACAGCGACGGATTCATCCCCATCGAATAGCCCATGATGGCATAAACCGTCAGTCCCACGAGTCCACCGGCATACATGCGCGCGACCGTGTCGCGATTGTAATGGTCCCAAACCTGCGACGCGCACCAACCGGCCAAAGCCACGCCGGTCATCCACAGCAACCAAGTGTGAAACGTAAACCACGGCTGCGGCGTGACGAGATACGACGAAGCGATGGCCGGCAAGTCGCGCAAACCAAGGCGCCACTCGGGCATGGCCAGCCAAGCCCCCGGCAGGTAGGCCGCCAACGGCGCCAGGGCCAAGAGTCCCAAGGCCCAAAGCACCGCGCGGTCCGGCCTCTTGACCGGAGGGTAAAAAAGCCAGAGCAGCCCGATCCCGATGGTCACGATGCCCTGGGCCCAGAGCGGACGCCCGCCCGCCAGCGCCACCCCCAACAGGAGAGTCGTGGCGAGAAGCCACCCCCCGGGGGGCACGATGAACAGATCCTCTCTCTTTTGCCAAGCTGGACCCGTCTTCGACATGCGCCGCAAACACTAGTCAGCTCGCTTGGTATCTGCAACGCACAGCATGAGGGATCGCGGCGCGGCGTTCACTTTGTTCAAGGAAGATTGAATTATGGGCCGGGTCTGCTAAATTGTTTTCATGGCAAGCGTCTGTTCCGTTACGCCCAGCCCCGCCGAGCAGGAGGTGATCGAATTCTTCACCCATATCGGCCGATACCTCTCCCTGCCGCGGTCGGTCGGACAGATCTACGGCCTGTTGTTTGCCAAAGGCGAAAAGCTCACGCTTGACGATCTCGTGCAGCAACTCGGCATCAGCAAAGGTTCGGCCAGCCAAGGACTCCGCGTGCTCCGCGGGGTGGGGGCCGTGCGGGTCAGCCACATTCCGGGTGATCGGAAGGATTACTTCGAGGCGGAAACCGAGCTTCCGACCCTCATCCGCGGCTTTCTCCGAGACCAGTTGGCCGTCAAAATGGAGCATGCCGACGAGCGTCTGGCTCGCCTCCAAGCGGCCGTGGACGACCCGGCCAACGCGGCGCCCGACGGGCTTTCCGTGCGTGTCGAACGCCTCCAATCATGGCACAACAAAGCCCGCCGCCTCGTCCCTCTCGTTTCGACCTTCCTCAAAATGTAGTCCCCGCATGGAAAACAATCCTCTCATCGAAACGACCGACCCGCTTTGGTTTTGTCTCAAGACGCAGCCCAAGCACGAGAAGCTGGCCGCGCAATTCCTCCGCTCGCAAGCCGGGCTTGAAGTTTTTTGTCCCATCCTGCGTTTCCAACGCGTCACGGTGAACGGCAAGAAGTGGTTCGAGGAAGCGCTCTTTCCCGGCTACATCTTCGGCCAATTCCCGTATTACACGCACTATCGCCTCGTTGCTTCGTCGATGGGCGTGACCAAGATCGTCGGCTTCGGCGGGGTGCCTGCCGTGGTTGGCGACGAGGTCATCGGCGAGTTGCGGCAATACGTCCGCGACAACGAAGTCGTTGAAATCATCCCCGAAGTTGTCCCCGGCGATGAAGTCACCGTGCTTGACGGTCCCTTCAAAGGCCTGCGCGCCGTGGTCACCCGCGTCATGCCGGCCAAGGAACGCGTGGCCGTGCTCC
>JBBEEK010000115.1:0-3623 GCA_040880825.1 Chthoniobacterales bacterium | reverse complement strand
TCCCCCGCGCCCCTTGGGACGTCGCCTTCAAACTCGTCCGCAACGAATACCGCCAACGCATCTCACTCCAACTCGAAGTCCAACACCTCCGCCCCGCCGGAAATTAGAGCAGCTTCCGAGATGTCGCCGCTGCTGGCGTAGCCGCGGCGCGGCAGGGCTGGGGCGCGGACCAAGGGCAAAGCAGGAAGAGACACACGCGGCGAGCTCGTGCTCCACACGAGGTCCACCCCGAGCGGGCAAACCACGAATGGACTTTCTGCAGAAATTCCAATAATATCGTCTTTCTATGGGCAACACCGACCGAGGAAGATCTCTCATCGCCAGCGGCCTGGCCAACCACCGCCGCATTGAAATCATCCGCCTTCTGCAAACTCGCGGGAGTTTGTCCGTGAGTGAGGTGGCCACCGAATGCCGGATTGATGTGGCCACCGCCTCGCAGCACGCCAAGCGCTTGCATGAAGCCGGACTGATCAAAAAGCGCGCCGAAGGCCGCAAGGTGCAACTGTTCCCGACCCGCCGTGCCTCCACCCTGCTCGGCACGATCGATCTGCTTTGGGAAACCCCGGCTGACTGAAATTCCCGGGCCCCACGACGGAGCGAAAACGCCCGAAAAGCGACACATGGACTTTCTGCAGAAAGTTCGTGTAATAGAATGAATCAACCCGCACCTCTGCTCAACGACCACCAAGATGAGCGACACCGCTGAAAGCCCCACCCAGCCGCCGCGCTTGGGTTGGAACACGCCGGTCGGGGAGTTGCCAAGCATGACCAAACCCCTGCTGCGGGCCCTGCAGGAGGCGGGCTTCGCCACGGTGCATGACCTGGTGCGCCATTACCCGCGGCGGCACGAGGATCGCATGAAGTTCCCCGCGTTTCCCTCCACGGCTCCCCCGGAGGCCGTCTGTCTGCGCGGCACGGTCACCGAGGTCAGAACGTCGTATTTCGGACGCCGCAGTCAGTTCACCCTCACCCTCACGGAAAACTCCCGCTGCGTCCCCGCCGCGACGGTGCGTTGCCGCTGGTTCAACCTCCGTTACCTCCCGAAAATCCTCCGCGTCGGACAAGACCTCATTATCCATGGCCGCGCCCGCCCGTTGAAAAAAGGCGGCCTCGTCTTCGACCACCCCGATTTCGAAGTCCTCGAAACCGATGCGCCGGACAGCGAACTCATCCACCTCAACCGGTTGACCCCGGTTTACCCGTCCATCGGTCCGTGGAGCCCGCGCCGCCTGCGCCGCCTTCTCTACGAGATCCTCGCGCGTCTGCCCGACGAGGACATCCCGCAGCTCTGGCCCTCTTCCCTGGTAGTGCCGTCGTCCCCGGCGGCGACGGACCTCACCTCCGCGCGCGCCCTCCGCGCCATCCACTTCCCCGCGTCGCCGGAGGAACTCGAAGCCGCCCGCGCCCATCTGGCCCGCGAAGAACTTTTCGAAATGCAATGCGTCCTGGCCCGCCAGCGCGCGCGCCAAACGGCCGGCCGCGCCCCCATCATCCCCCGGCCCAGCACCCTCCTGTCGCAATTCCTCAAAGCCCTTCCTTTCGACCTGACCACCGCACAAAAGCGCGTGCTCACCCACATCTTCGACGATCTGGCCGCCGGACGTCCCATGAACCGCCTGCTGCATGGCGATGTCGGCAGCGGCAAAACGATCGTCGCCGCCACCGCCATGCTCGGCGCGATCGCCGCCGGACACTCCGCCGCGCTCATGGCCCCCACCCAAGTGCTGGCCCACCAGCACTACGAAAACTTCCGCCGGCTCTGCGACCCGCTCGGCATCCCCGTCGTCCTGCGCACCGCGGCCCGCAAAGAAAAATCCACGGCCGACGGCCCCCGCATCGTTATCGGCACCCACGCCCTCCTCTTCGCGGCCGACACCGTGGGACGCCCCGCGCTGGTCGTCATCGACGAGCAGCACAAATTCGGCGTCCGCCAGCGCGCCAAGCTTTCCGCGCAAGACCCACACCCGCACGTGCTCGTCATGTCCGCCACCCCCATCCCCCGCACGCTCGCCCTCACCCTCTACGGCGACCTCGATCTTTCGCTGCTCGACGAAATGCCGCCCGGGCGCCTCCCCATCCGCACCCTCGCGCGCCCGCACGACAAACTCGACGAGGCCGCCGCCTTCCTGCAGCAAAAACTCGACGAAGGACGGCAGGCCTACCTGGTCTATCCCGTCATCGAAGAAAGCACGCGCAGCTCGCTCAAAGCCGCCACGGCCGAATACGAGCGCTGGAGCAAGCGGCTGGCCCCGCACCGCTGCGCCCTGCTGCACGGCAAACTCAAGGCCGGTGAAAAAGACGCCATCATGGATGCCTTCCGCTCCGGCCAAACCCGCGTCCTGGTCAGCACCACGGTCATCGAAGTCGGCATCGATGTGGCCAACGCCACCGTGCTCCTCGTGGAAAACGCCGAACGCTTCGGCCTCGCCCAACTCCACCAGCTCCGCGGACGCGTCGGCCGCGGCGACGAAAAATCCTGGTGCATCCTGCTGGCCGGCGAGGAGGCGGAGGAAAAACTCGACCGTTTGCAGATTCTCGAAACGGCGTCCGACGGTTTCACCATTGCCGAAGCCGACCTTGAACTCCGCGGCCCCGGCGATCTGCTCGGGACGGCGCAAACCGGATTGCCTCCCGTGCGCTTGGCCAGGCTGCCGCGCGATCTTCCCTTGCTCGAAGAAGCCCGCACCGCCGCCCAACAACTCCTCGCCACCGACCCGGATCTCGCCGCCCATCCGCTCCTCCGCGGCCGCCTTGCTTGGCGCGAGCAGCAACTCTTCGCCGGCATCGCCTGACCCGCCTATCTCCTTGGCCCCCCAAGGTCGATCCGGTAATCTTGCGATTCTTTTTCGCCCCATGAGCAAAGAACTTTCCGATATCGGTCTCATCGGCCTCGCCGTGATGGGACAAAACCTCGCCCTCAACATCGCCGACCACGGCTTCCGCATCTCCGTCTACAACCGCACGACGTCGAAAACCGAAGAATTCGTCAAAAAACATCCCGACACCCCCGGCGGGCTCCACGCCGCGCTGACCCTCCAAGACTTCGTCGCCTCGCTCCAGCGCCCGCGCAAAATCATCATCCTCGTGCAGGCCGGCAAGGCGACCGACGCCGTGATCGACAGCCTCGTGCCCCTGCTCGAGAAAGACGACATCATCATCGACGGCGGCAACGCGCTCTGGAACGACACCATCCGCCGCGAAAAAGATCTCACCGCCAAAAACCTCCGCTTCATCGGCTCGGGCGTGTCCGGCGGTGAAGAGGGCGCGCGCTTCGGTCCGAGTCTCATGCCTGGCGGCGCCGAGTCCTCGTGGAACGAACTCGCCCCCATCTGGAACGCCATCGCCGCCAAGGTCGACGCCAAGACTGGCAAGCCCCTCGAAGGTGCCGCCCCCGGCAAACCCATCGTCGGCGGCGTGCCCTGCACGACCTACATCGGACCCGACGGCGCCGGCCACTTCGTCAAGATGGTCCACAACGGCATCGAATACGGCGACATGCAGCTCATCTGCGAAGCCTACAACATCCTGCGCCACGGACTCGGACTCTCCGTCGAGGAAACGCAAAAAACCTTCGCCGATTGGAATGCCGGCGACCTCGATTCCTTCCTCATCGAAATCACCGC
>JBBEEK010000114.1:0-23625 GCA_040880825.1 Chthoniobacterales bacterium | reverse complement strand
ATGATGATCACGCACTACCTGCACCTCATGCGGGAGGAGGGAATGAAGTTCGACCGCGCCATGATCGTGCGCGGGACACAGGAACGCGTGGTGCCGGTCCTCATGACCGCTCTCACGGCCGGCTTGGCCCTGCTTCCCCTGCTGCTCGGCGCCGACCAACCGGGCAAAGAAATCCTCCACCCCGTGGCCGTGGTTATTTTTTGCGGTCTCTTCACCAGCACGCTACTCGATTTGGTCGTGCGTCCGCTCGTTTTCTGGCAATACGGACGGCGAGCATCGGAGCGGCTGGTGCCAGCAGCATTTTCGACAACCCAAACAACCAAATCATGAAAACCATCACCATCCTTCTCACTGCTATCTTCGGTCTCACCTTCTCATTGCAGGCTGGGGAAGAACACGATCACGGTCACAGTCATGGAGATATCGTGATTCCGGAAGCATTGCCGGAATTGCGCGCCGAGATCACCGCCC
This sequence comes from Chthoniobacterales bacterium, assembly GCA_040880825.1. GTDB lineage: Bacteria > Verrucomicrobiota > Verrucomicrobiia > Chthoniobacterales > JACTMZ01 > JACTMZ01. The sequence goes on along the minus strand of JBBEEK010000114.1, from coordinate 23,154 downwards.
AGCAGAAGAAGCTGACCGATGCGCTGGGCGCACGCGATGCCTCCGCCGCTCACGCCGCGACTGATGTGCTGTCCGTTTTAGTGCGGGCCATCCCCGGCAAGACGCAGGGATTGGATGAAGCCACGCTCCAACGTGTCACCGGCATGGCCAACAACGCAGCCAAAGCCTGGGGCCATACGGCGCACGAAGCAGAGCACGGTGATTATGAAAAAGCCGGACGCGAATCTGCCAAGGCGGAAGCCTCTTACCGTTTGCTGGAAGCACGCTTGCCCGAGTCGTAGCCCATGCCCATGACTGGAAGTATTGAGCAAAAAGGCGGTTTCGCCAAAGTGGAACCGTGACAATTCAACGCATCATCTATCTCGTCGCCGACACGTTCGTGCTGACCGGTTTGGCCCTTGGCTATTTCGTGAACCAGTGGTGATTCCTCTTGCCGGCTTTTGTCGGGTTCAATCTTTTCCAGACCGCGTTCACGGGGTTTTGTCCGTTGGAGAAGATTTTGCTCAAGGCTGGGGTAGGGCAGGGAGCGAAGTGTTGTTGAGTCGCCGTCGGTAGGGCCCGCTGGCTCAGCGGGCCGATGTGTAAGGGTGCGGACGGCTGGGGCCAGCCGTCCCTACCAGGGGAATATTAAAACTGGCCGGTCTGGGAGCATAACCAAGCTGCTGCTTGGGACTTGGGGAGAGTGGTATCGGTATCCTGCCGATGATGTCTGGTCGGAACCGGTGAACCGGAATCGCGCTTTGGCGGGACGCAGATAGGCCTTAGCCGGAAAAGTTCAAATCAACCACGGATTACACGAATTTCACGAATGGGTTACAGAGGAAATATTGTGGAGGCAAAGACGAGAAGAAGGTCACCGAAAGGTGAGGTGTTCCGGCCTGTTTTTTTTCTCCTGCTTTCTCTGTTATTCGTGCCATTCGTGAAGTCCGTGGTCAAAACCTTCTGAATAGTTACGGCTTAGCTGGAAGTATGCAGTTGAACAACGGAACGGCGGCCGGAGACGGCCGCCCTCCAGTGCCGCGAGCCACCGGGTGCGGGCCCATGAATCGACTCACCGTTCGGTGAAGGCCTCGCTGCCGCGGTTTGGAAAAGTAGAAGCGCCATCTTGGCGCTTATGGACCGAGGTTAAGCGCCAGGGATGGCGCTTCTACTTTATGCCTGGGACTGCATCGTTCCGGCTTGAGCAAACGCCCGTGCTTCCTCGTCAGGCCGCGTCGTGCATCATGGCTTTCATCTTCGTCTCGACGTCTTCGGCTACGGCGGTGAGGGCGGGGGAGGCGGAGAGGGCGGCGAGGAGTTTGGTTGGGAGCGCGGTGGCGATCTTGGTTTTGCCGCCCTCTTCGTAGACCGAGATGCGGCAGGGGAGGGCGATGTTCATGCCCATATCTGCACTGAGGACTTTGGAGGCTTGCTCCGGATTGCAGACTTCGAGGATGTAGCAGGCGTGGGGGAGGGGGAATCCTTTGGAGGTGAGCGTCTCTTTCAGATCGTAGGCGTGGAGGACGCCAAAGCCGTGTTTGGCTACGGCGGCACGGAGGTCTTCGACGGCGGCCTCGGGGGTTTTATGGGATTCAACGATGTAGCGCATAATTTTGGTTTTTTTGGGTGAAGATGCCGACGGCGGCTTCGCGGGGCACGGCGCCTGGCATGCGGAGATTCTGCCTCATTTTCCGTTTTTCGCAGCGGCCTTGCCGCAGGCGAGATCGCAGAGGCCGAAGATGAGGGGTTCGACGATGGCGTATCGCACCGTGGTGCCTTCGCGGCGGGGGCTGACCAGTCCGGCATCACGCAGGACGCGCAAGTGCTTTGAAGTGTTGGCCTGTTTGAGCCGGCAGGAGCGGTGAATGTCGCCGACGCTGTGCGGTCCGGCGCGGAGACAGTTGAGGATGCGCAGGCGGGCCGGGTCGGCCAAGGTGGCGAAGAGCGTGGCCATGCGGTTCAACTGGCGCTGGTTGGTTTTAGCCATAGTGGATTTACGTCTTTAATTTATTACTGAGCGGTAATATTACAAGCAACTTTTTATTTGGTTCCGGCCGGCGGCGCTCATGCTGCTGGCGGGCTGTGGTAGGCAGGAAGCGGAAGTGAAGTCCGAGCCGGCAGCCCCGCCAATGCAGGTGGCGGTGGCGACGGTGGCGGTGCGGCCATGGCGGTGGTGGTCGGGGCGGGGGTGATTTTGTTCGATCCGATCTTCCAAGGGTTGGCCATCTCCTTGATGGCTGGGGAGGTCGCGTCTTTGTTGTTGAGCCGCATGGCGGTGCCGGTCTTGTTCTATCTGACCAACCGGGGGGAAGTATCCGGACGCTCGGCGCCGGCCCGGACAGTGCCCGCCGGTGAAGGCATTTGATCGGCCGGGCGGGTTCCGTTAGACACTCTTCATGAAGATTCTGGTCACGGGCGGCGCGGGGTATATCGGGAGCATTTGTGTCGAGGAGATGCTCAATCGAGGGCACGAGGTGGCGGTGCTGGACAATCTGACCGAGGGTCACCGGGCGGCGGTCGATCCGCGGGCGACCTTTTATCATGCCGACCTTGCCGACCGGGTGGCGGTGGGGTTGGCCGTCGGGGAGTTTGCGCCGGAAGCGGTCATGCATTTCGCGGCGAACGCCTTGGTCGGCGAGTCGATGACGAATCCGTCGAAGTATTTCCGCAACAATGTGTCGAGCGGCCTCAATCTGCTCGACGCGATGGTCGAGCACGGGGTGAAGCGGTTAGTTTTTTCGTCCACTTGCGCGACGTTCGGGATTCCCGAGCGCATGCCGATCGACGAGACGCTGCCGCAGCGGCCGATCAATCCTTACGGGGAATCGAAGCTGATGTTCGAGAAGATCCTGCGTTGGTATGATGAGATCCACGGGTTGCGCTTCACGGCTTTGCGGTATTTCAATGCCGCCGGGGCCTCGGAGAACTTCGGCGAAGACCACCGCATCGAGACGCACCTGATCCCGAATATTCTGAAGGTCGCGCTCGGACAGAAAGAGGCGGTCGAGATCTATGGCACCGATTACGAGACGCCGGATGGCACGTGTATCCGCGACTACATCCACATCCTCGATCTGGCGGATGCGCACATCCGGGCGCTGGACCGGACGGAGAGCGGATTTTTCAACCTCGGGACGGGCGGAGGAACCTCGGTGCGCGAGGTGATTGATTGTTGCCGGAAGGTGACCGGCCAGGAGATCGCCGTGCGGGAACAGCCGCGCCGTCCGGGCGATCCGCCGCGCCTGATCGCGGCCTCCGAAAAAATCCGGCGCGAGCTGGGTTGGGAGCCGAAATTCCAAGATATCGAGGCCATCGTGCGCAGCGCGTGGGCCTGGCACCAAAGGCATCCGGGCGGCTACGGAGATTGAGGGCCCGAGGAGGGTGTTTTCCGCCCGCACATTTGCTTTGCTTCGGGCCCCGAGTTTTCTACCCTGTCGCGGACATGCGGAAATCTGTCCTTTATCTGCTCGGCTGGGCGGCCTTCTGCCTGCCGGCGGCGGCCCAGTTCGGTAGTTTCACGGACGTTCCGGTCGAGATCCGGGCGGACGGGGAGACGCGTTTTGTCGGCGGCGTGGCGGTGGCGGAAAACAACGTGCAGATCCACTTCCGGGGAACGGACATTTATTGCGACTACGCGGAATACAATCCGGAGACCCGCGAGGTGCTGCTGGTGGGCAATGTCCGTATCTACAACGAAGACCGGATCCTCAACGGCCAGCGCGCCGTCTACAATCTGGAAAGTCGCCAGATCCGCGCTTTGGATTTCGAGGGAGGTGATCAAATCATCAAGTTCAGCACGCTGAGCATGCGGGCGCCGACCCTCCGCGAGTTTCGCGCGCGTTCGCTCAAGCTGACCACGAGCGACAGTTCGGAGCCCGACTATCACGTCAAAGCCAAAGCGGCGCGCATCTATCCGGACGACCGGGTAGTTTTCTCGAATGCCACACTTTACGTCGGAGAGACCCCGATTTTCTGGTTCCCCTATCTTTATGCCCCGCTGGGCGACACGGGATGGGACTTCCGGCCGGGTTACAATTCGACCTGGGGCGCCTTCTTGTTGGTGGGCTACCGCTTCCAGTTGACGAGCAAGACTGATGCGACGGCGCGCTTCGATTACCGCACCGAGCGCGGGGTGGGGGTGGGCATCGAGTTGGAGTCCAAATACGGTCCCGGCGACCAGAGCACAGCGAATTTCCGCGCTTACTACGCTGATGACACCAACCCGCGGGAGAACAACACGGCTTTCCAGCGGACCCAGGAACCCGAGAGCGACCGCTGGGTGGTTTCCTTCCAGAATCGATTGATCGTCAACGATAACGTCTACGCCACGGCCGACATCAACAGCATCAGCGATCAATATTTCCTGCAGGATTATTTTCCCGCGGAGTTCGTCAACGACCCGCAACCCGACAGCAATGTCTCGGGCAACTGGCTGACGGAAAACTTCCAATTCAACATCCTCGCGCGTTGGCAGATGAACGACTGGCAAGAGGTCACTTCGCGGCTGCCCGAGTTCACGTGGACGACGAAGCAGACGCCATTCTTCGGCACGCCGTTTTTCTACGATGGGCAGACCCGATTGGGGTATTTGCAGCGCAACTACCCGGCGGGGGCGCAGCCTGAATACATCACCCAGTTGCAAGAAGCGGTGTTCAATCCCGGTTTCGCCGACGATCTCGGAACGACGGACCTCGTGAATTACAACTCGGTGCGCTTCGATACTTTCCACCAACTTTCCTACCCGCGCACGTATTTCGGCTGGCTGTCGCTGACGCCGCGCATGGGTTTCCGCGGCACTTATTACAGCCGCACGGGCAACTCCGACGAAGCATCGCCTGAGTTTGTCGGCCTGACCGGTGATTACGGCAGCGGAACCTTCCGCCCGATCATCAATGCCGGCCTTGAGGCTTCCTTCAAACTTTCGGCCAGATACGAGCAAGTCCAGTCGAGGTTCTGGGGGCTGGATGGACTGATGCATGTTATCCAGCCCTATGCCAACTACGCCTTCGTCGAGAACGCGGGTTTGGGCCCGGACGAGATCCTGCAGTTCGACCGGTTGGTGCCGTCGTCGCTCTTGCCTTCCCTGAATTTCCCGCAATTCAGCGCCATCGACAGTATTGATTCATCCAATATTGTGCGTTTGGGCGTGCGCAACCGCCTGTTGACGCGTCGCGACAACGACACTTTCGCGTGGTTCACGTGGGACGCTTTCGTCGACGCGAACTTCGAGAATCCGTATCTCGACGATCCGGGCGCCCTGTCCAATTTCTACAACAACATCGCTTTCTCGCCCGTCCCGTGGTTCACCATCGGCACCTTTTCGCAGATACCGATCTCCGACGGGGACGGCAGTTTCACCGACGTGAACAGCTATCTGCGGTGGCAGCCGATCAAGGACTTTTCCTTCTTCCTCAATCAGCGCTACATCCAGGACAACCCTTACTTCCAAGACGACAGCCAAGCCACGGCCGGCGGTTTCTGGCGCGTGAACGACAACTGGGCGGTCAGCGCCTCGGCCCGTTATGACTTCACCTACGAAACTTGGGATGTTCAGCGCTACTTGTTGCACCGCGATCTCAGTTCTTGGCTTCTTTCGGCCGGGTTCCTCGTGACGGACAACCGGGCCCGCTTCGCCAACCAGACGGAGGGTGAGATCGGCGTGGGGTTCCTCCTCATGCTCACGCTGAAAGATGCCCCGCAGGTCAAACTCCCGCTGGCCTTCGACGTGCTCGGCAGCGAGCAGCAAGAGCAGCAACAGAACACCAGCGGCCTTTAATTCCATCTTGAGCGCGTCAATGCACTTGGTCGGCAACCCGGGGTGCCGCAGCTAAAGGAAATCTCCCACCCGGTTTATCTATGTCCAGCAACGCGCCTGTGGCCGTCTTTGATTCAGGCATCGGCGGGCTCACGGTGGTGAGCGCGTTGCGCCGGGTTTTGCCCGGCGAGCATGTTGTCTATCTGGGCGACACGGCCCGCGTGCCCTACGGCGGCAAGTCGCGCGAGACGATCGAGCGTTACAGCGCGGAGATCGCGGATCTGTTGGTGGGCGAAGGTGCAAAAATGATCGTGGTGGCTTGCAACAGCGCTTCGGCACTCGGTTTGCCGCGTTTGCGTGCGACCTTGGCCGTGCCGGTCGAGGGGGTGATCGCGCCCGGAGTGCAGGCGGCTTTGGCCGCCACCCGAAGCGGTCATGTGGCGGTCATCGGCACCAAGGCGACCATCGGCAGCCGTGCCTACGAGGAGGGCCTGCATGGCGCGCGTCCCGGCATCCGCGTGACCAGCCTGGCCTGTCCGCTGTTGGTGCCGCTCATCGAGGAAGGTTTGCTGGAAGATCCGGTGACTGATGCCGTGTTGGAGCGCTATCTTGCTCCGCTGCGCGGGAGCGATGCGGACACCTTGGTGCTGGGTTGCACGCACTATCCTTTGCTGGCCGCGGCCATTGCGCGGGTGGCGGGGCCGGGAATCACGCTGGTCGATTCTGCGGCCAATTGCGCGGCCGCGGTGGTGCGATTGCTTGATGAACGGGGGCTGCGGGCCACGGCCGAGGTTGGCGGCTCGCTCCGACTCGGATTCACCGACCCGCCGGATCGCTTCCTGCAAGTGGCCGGCCGGGCGCTCGGGTTGGAAACGGCGGAGTTTTCGTTGCGGGCGGTGCCGCCGCTTGGTCAGTAGACCGATTCGCGCGCGCGCTTTTCGCGGGGCAGCGGTTCCTCGCCGAGGAATTCATGGTTATCCGAAAACCGGTAGAGCCCGCGTCGCAGCCAGCCGATCAAGCCGGGGGTTTGACGGTTGAAGCGCTGCGAAGTTTTCACGTAGAGCCAGAGCCCGGCGGCCGCCTCAGCGAGGGCGGCGATCGCCGTGGTGGCCACGATCCAGGCGACGATGGCGCCCGCCTGCCAAGAGAACGGAGCGGGCCAAAGGATGGCGACCGGCCAGGCCACGGCGGCGAGGAGCGCGGCACCCACGGTGCGTCGTCCCAGCCAGCGTCTGGTCGCGGGCCAATAAAAGCGCTCCGGGGGCAACGGCCGCGGGCCGCCATGCCGCCGGGGTGGTTTGAGCCATCCGATCCGGGCCAGACAGCGCGCACGCCAGAAAGCCAGCAGCGGCACCACGACCGCCGCGGCGAGCAAGGTCGGCGCGGCCGGCAGTCCGGCGAGAAACTGCAGCAGGCTGATGACGGCCCAGGAGACCATGGCAACGATGAAGAGCAGTTCTAGCATGGCTTCCGGCAAGACAACACGGGACGGGCGCCCGTGCAAGCGGAGGATTCGTCCGGGCGATCAGGCCGCGACGGCGTCTTCCGGGGCGGGGTCCGCCGGAGCGGGCGCGGCGACGGTTTGGCCACCAAATTTCGTGCCGAGGTATTTGGCCGACGGACCGTTGGGGCGCGTGCGGCCGATGGCTTCCGTCAGCCCGCGGGCCCGCAGTGCTTCCAAGGTGGCGCCGAGCAGACTGCCCCCGAGTCCGCGGCTGCGGTATTCCGTGAGGACGCAGGGTCCGCTGATGAGGTGAACGCCTTCGTCGCCGGCCTCGGACGTGTAAACAGAGGCGCCGATGACGCGGTTACCGTGGAGCACAAAGATGCATTCGCCCCCGGCGGCGAGGGTTTTTTTGATCCCGGGAATGACGATTTGTTCGACGTATTTGTCGCAGCCACTCCATTCCGGATCGAGATCGTAGCTGGCCTCGACGACGCGCAGCGCTTCTTCCAACTCCTCTTGACCGGCGGTCCGCATGACGAAGGGCTTGGCAAATTCAGGCAAGGGCGACGGCAGATTGGCCAAATCCCACCGGATTTTGATCGTCGGGATGGGTTTGGAAGGAATGGGCATGGTAGGGGGGCTTCAGGATTCCGAATCGGAGTTTTCCTCACGGGAGACCCACCATATGGTGCCTAGCAGGGCGCCCACTACCAGCGCTAGTGATCCGAAACTCAACATGACGCGCGGCATATTACCGCCCGCCCGGGGGCAGTCAAAAGCTATTTCCCGTCCCAGCCGAAAAAGTCGCGCAGGACAAGACGGTAGACCTCCCGTTTCATGGGCGGGACCAGATCCACCGGAAACTGCCCGACCGGAGTCCAGCGCATGGCGGCGAATTCCCCGCACGTCGATGCCAGATCGACCCCGGGCGTCTCGCTGCCACGCAAGCGACACAAAAAATACCATTGCTCCTGTCCGTGATGGCCGCGCCGGTCGATCCCGCTGGGGAAATCGTAGCGGTAGGGGCCGCGGCATTCCTGCAGATCATACAATGCGGCTTCCAACCCGGTCTCCTCGAGCACCTCGCGGCGCACGGCGTCCTCGCGCGATTCGCCGCGGTCGATGCCGCCCTGCGGGAATTGCCAGCTTTCCGGATAATCCGCCCGCTGGCCGATGAGCACGCAGCCATCCGCGCGCCGGATGATGGCGGCGACGTTCGGGCGGTAACGCTTTTCCATGCCGCGCCGATCGTGCGGCAGGTCGAGCCGGCGGGCAAGCGGCGGCGCATTGTCAAATGTCGGCCACCCGCTATTTTCGGGGGCTGTGATGGCCGCGTTTTGGAAAAAAGGATTGGGCATGGGTCTCGGCGCCGGGTTGCTCGGTGCGGCGGTGGTCGCTTTGCGCATGCGCGGGCGTCCGCAGCCGCAGCCCTCGTTGCCGGACATCATTTCGCCGACGGTTTTTGCCCGCCGCGTGCAGCGCACGACGCGCGGGCAGATTGTCTACCATGCGAGCGGCGAGGGCGACCCGCTGGTCTTTTTGCACGACCTCGCGCCCGGCGCGGCCTCGTATGAGTGGTCGAAAATTTACCCGGCGTTTGCCGCCACGCACCGCGTCTTGGCGCCCGATTGGATCGGCTTCGGGGAGAGCGAACGGGCCGACCGGCCTTGGCGTGCGGAGGATTACGCGCAAAGCCTCCACGAGTTCTGCCGCGCGACGTGCGGCGGCCGGCGTCCGGTCTTCGTGGCCTCGGGCATCGGATCGGCTTTGGCTTGTCTGACGGCGGCCCAGCATCCGGAGTTGGCCGCGCGCCTGATTCTTTTTCATCCGGCGGGGACGACCGGCCGGCTCCTCGCGTCAGTGCCGGCCCCGGCGCGGGCGGCGGCTTGGACGGCGCGCGGGCGACGCTGGATCTACCGGAAATTCCTCGCTGCGCCGGACAGTCTGGCGCGCTGGCTCGACGCGCGGCGCAGCGAAGGTTCGACGTTGGATTTGACTGAGGCCGTTTCCGTTTACTCGTCGTTCGCGCGTCAATACGGGGCCGCGTGGGCCGTGCTGCGCATGATGTCGGGACGTTTCCGGATCGCGCCGTGGCCGCGCCTCGAGGAGGTCTGTGTGCCGGTCACCGTGTGGTGGCCGGGGTGCCATGGCAGCAGTCCGCCGGAGGGGGCGGCCGGCCAGCCGTCCGTGCGGATCGACTGGCTGGACACCTGCGGCCCCCTGGCTCCTTTGGATCGTTCCGAAGAAATGGCGGCGCGTCTGCGTCGCGAGCTTTTCGCTCCCGTGCGGGTCGCCGAGGTCGATGGGGATTGACAACCCCTCGGCGGTTGTTAGACAGTTTCCCTTCGTCTCAAATCCCGACCATGTCCCAAACCGAAGTCATCCTGACCACCCACATCCCGAGCCTCGGCGCCGAGGCTGATGTCGTCAAAGTTCGCCGCGGCTACGCCCGCAATTTTCTCATTCCCCGCGGGATGGCCCATGAGGTCACCCCGGCCACGCTGCGCATGACCAATTCGCTCAAGACCCGCCGGGCCGAGCGGGAGGCCGAGGAACTCAACGCGGCCAACGACACGGCCAAGCGCCTCGGCAAGCTCAAGCTTTCCTTCGTGCTCGAAACCGGCGAAAGCGGCAAAGCGTTCGGCGCGATCACGGCCAAGGACATTGGCGACCGGCTCAAGGCGGAGGCGGGTCACGACATTGATCGTCATCGCATTGCTTTGGACCGCCCGATCAAGGAGACCGGGGATTTTCAAGTCGAAGTGCGATTGCATCCCGACGTGCAGGCCACGCTCAAACTGACCGTGACGGCCAAGAATCCGAAGCCGTCAGCCGACGACAGCGCCGAGGACGACAGGCCGCGGGCGCGCCGTGCCGTGAGGAAAGAGGCCGCGACCGAAGGCGAAGCTTGAGTTGTTCACAGGTTTCTCGCGGGGCCGCCCATGGGGCGGCCTTTTTATTTGCACGCGCGGGGACGTCCGCATTTGACCGCGGCCGCGCGGCGGACGCACAATCTGACTTCCCATGATACCGCCGGTTGATTTGACAGGTCCTGCCGCCTCGCGCCGCCCTGCTGCACCACGTCGCAATGGCAACGGCGCGGGCAAGCCCGGCCCGGCCGCCGCGGCGGACACGCACCGTCCGTTGCCGCAGAATGTCGAGGCCGAGAAAGGCTTGCTCGGTTCCATTCTTCTCTCGCCACGCGAAGTGCTCAACGAATGTGCCGAGCAGCTCACGGAGGAAACATTCTACTCGCCGGCGCACGGCACGGTCTTCCGCATCCTGGTCGAAATGTGGTCGGCCAACACGCAGATCGACGTCATCACCCTGACCAACCGCCTGCGCGATCTGAACTTGCTCGACTCCGTCGGCGGCCCCGGCGCGGTCACCGAGCTTTTCGGCTACGTCCCCACCGCGGCCAACGCGCCGCATTATCTCGAAATCGTCCTCGAGAAATCCCTCCTGCGCCGCATGATCATGGCCTGCACGTCGTCGGCCGCGCGTTGCTACGAGGAGCAGGGCGATGTGCCGCAGTTGCTCGACGACGTGGAGCGGGAAGTCTTCACCATCGGCGAGACGCGTTTCCGCAAAACCGCCCCGGACATGCGCGACGAGGTGTTCACGGCGCTGGAAAACATCGAGAAGATGTATCAGCAACGCGGACGCATCAGCGGGTTGGCCACCGGTTTCACCGTTTTCGACCAGATGACCGACGGTCTGCATCCCGGTGAAATGATCATCGTGGCCGCGCGTCCGTCCATGGGCAAAACGGCATTTGCCATGAACGTTGTCGAGCACGTCGCCCTCAATCTCGAGGAGCCCAAAGCGGTCGGCGTCTTCAGTCTGGAAATGAGCACGCAGCAACTCGTGCAGCGCATGCTGTGCTCCCGCGCGCGGGTCAACATGAAGAAGATCCGCTCCGGCATGCTGGCCCGGGCCGAGCACGGCAAGCTCAACGATGCGGCCGCCGCGTTGAGTGAAAGCCTCATCTTCATCGACGACACGCCGAGCCTGACCATTCTGGAGATGCGCGCCAAAGCGCGCCGCATGCGCGATCGCCACCGGATCGAACTCATCGCCATCGATTACCTCCAGCTTTGCCGTTCGACCTCGCGCCGCGGACAGGAAAACCGTCAGATTGAAATTTCCGAAATCTCCGCCGGCATCAAGGCGTTGGCCAAGGAGTTGGAAATCCCCGTCATCGTTCTGGCCCAGCTCAACCGCCAACCCGAGCAGCGCGGCGGCGGCAAGCCGCGCATGTCCGACCTGCGTGAATCCGGATCGCTCGAACAGGATGCGGACGTGGTTTCCCTCCTCGTGCGGCCCGAGGTTTACGAGGAGGACGAGGAAGCGAAATCCGATCTGGCCGGCAAGGCCGAACTGATCATCGCCAAGCAGCGCAACGGCCCCATCGGCGAAGTCCCACTGACGTTCATCAAGGAATACACGCGCTTTGAAAACGCCGCCTTCGAGCGTGCGCCGGGCGGCGGGGATTAGGCGGGGTCAGGGCGGCGTCAGACCCGACGCCCCGTGAATGTCGGCGACGTATTCGCGGGCGGCGGCGGCGAGGGAACTGGCGAGGTCGGCGCGCGGGGTGACGAACTTGGGGCGGAACCACGGGTAGAGTCCGACCAGGTCGTGCAGCACGAGGATCTGTCCATCGCAGCCCGCGCCGCTGCCGATGCCGATGGTCGGGATGTCGAGTGAGGCGGAAATTTCCGTGGCCACTTCGGGGATGATGATTTCCAGCACGACGGCGAAGGCGCCGGCGTCCTGCACGGCGAGGGCATCGCGGCGGAGGGCGGCGGCTTCCCCGGCGGTGCGGCCCTTGATTTTGTAGCCGCCTTCTTCGCGGATCTGCTGGGGCAGCATGCCGAGGTGGGCCAGCACGGGGATGCCGGCGGCGGTGAGGGCGCGGATTTGCGGGAGGACGGCTTCACCGCCTTCGAGTTTGACCCCGTGTGCTCCGGCCGCGATGAGGCGACGGGCGGCATCGACCGCATCATCGGGTGTGGCGTAGGTGCCGATGGGCAGGTCGGTGATGACCGGCGCTTTTTCCGCGCCGCGGGCCACCGCACCGGTGTGGCGGATCATGTCCTCGAGCGTCACCCGGGTGGTGTCGGGGTAACCGAGGACGACCATGCCGAGCGAGTCGCCGACGAGAAGAAGATCGAGGCCGGCTTCGTCGAGGAGACGCGCCGTCGGGTAGTCGTAGGCGGTCAGCGCCGCGACCGGGCGTCCGGATTTTTTGAAGTCGCGGAAGCGTCGGGAGAGATCGTTCATGGGGTTGGTGCGGAAAACTTCGCGCCGATCGGCGCGGGCGGCAAGCTTGGTTGTCTCACCAAACGGATCCGAACGGTCGCACCTGCGGTTCGGCGGGCAGCGCGGCGAGAAGTTGCCAGACGCTGCGGGATTGCCCGGGCAGCACCAGGTGCGGCCGGAGGTCGGCCAGCGGTTGCAGGACGAAGCGACGTTCCGCGAGGCGGGGATGGGGCAGGGTCAGGTCGGCGCTGCGGATTTCGTTCGCCCCGGCATAGAGAATGTCGAGGTCAAGGGGGCGCGGGGCGTTGACGGAGCGCTCGGCCGGCCGGCCGAGCGTGTGCTCGAAGGCGGCGAGGCGGGTCAGCAATACGTCGGGCTCGAGCGAGGTTTCGATTTCCAGCACGGCATTGAGGAAGGCGAATGACCCGGGCGGGCAACCGACGGGGTCGGTCTCGTAGACCGGGGAAACGGCGGCGGGCGCCGGTCCCTCGTGCAGCGCGAGCAGGAAATCGCGCCCGGCGCGGAGTCCGGCCAGACGGTCGCCGAGGTTCGATCCCAGTGCGATGCCGGTTTGCACGGGGACATCATTCCATCACGGTCGAGGCGGGGCGAGCCGCATCGGCGGATTTGCGGCGCGGCGCCGTGCGTGGTAGGGAGATGGGCATGCGTGTGCGGTTTTTCTTTCTGGCGGCCTTTCTGGCTGTCGCCGGTTCCTTGCGCGCGCAAGACAACGAGGATGTTTCGCCGTACAAGGAAATGAAGACCTTGGCGCGGGCCGTGGAGTTGATCCGTCAGGATTACGCCGAGGAGGAGAAGACGGATTACGAGCAGCTGATCTACAGCGCACTGCGGGGGATGCTCGAAGAGCTCGATCCGCACAGCGACTTCATGGATCCGAAAGACTTCGCGGGCATGCAGGAAGACACGCGCAGCGAGTTCGGCGGGCTCGGCGTGGTGGTGACGCGCAAAGACGACCGGTTGAGCATCGTGGCGCCGATGGAGGGCACGCCGGGATTCCGCGCGGGGCTTTTGCCGGGCGATATTCTTTTGGAAATCGACGAACAGTCGGCCGAGAGGATGTCTTTGCGGGACGCGGTCGACAAGTTGCGCGGGGCGGCGGGCACGGCGGTCAAGCTGGCCGTGGCGCGGTCCGGCGAGAAGGCCCCGCTGCGTTTCGAGATCGAGCGCGAGGTGATCAAGGTGCCGAGTGTGCGGGGGGCGAAGATCCTCGACGGTGAGGGGCCGCGCATCGGCTACGTGCGCGTCGCGCAATTCAGCGAACCGACGGGCCAGGAGTTCGCGCGGGCTTTGGGCCAATTGGAGAACGAGGGGATGGATGCGCTGGTGCTCGACGTGCGCTTCAATCCGGGCGGGCTGTTGGGCAGTGCGGTCGAGGTGGCGGGCGAGTTCCTGCCCGGGGGCGCGTTGGTCGCTTACACCGAGGGACGCTCGCCGTCGGCGGCGCGGCGTTACACGGCGCCGGGCAAAGGACGCCAGCCGCGGACCTACCCGGTGGCGGTGCTGGTCAATGGCTCGAGCGCCAGCGGCGCGGAGATCGTGGCGGGGGCGCTCAAGGATTCGGGGCGCGCCTTGCTCGTCGGCGAAACGACCTTTGGCAAGGGTTCGGTGCAGAGTGTGGTTTCGTTGCCCGACGGTTCGGCGGTGCGGCTGACCACGGCGAAATATTTTACGCCCGGCAAGCAGCCGATCCACGAGAAAGGGGTGATCCCCCATGTCCTGGCGCCGATGTCGGCGGCGGACGAGGCACGCCTGCTGGCCTGGCGGCGGCAGGAGGATTTGCCGGCCGGCACCGCGCGCGAGGACCTCGAGCCGGTGGAAGATGTGCCGCTGCGGCGGGCGGTCGATGCCTTGCGCGGGGTCTTGCGGCACGCACGGGAGGGGGCGGCGGAGTCGTCCAAGGAAGGTTGAGCGCGCCGCTGGTGCTGGCGCTGGAGACGTCGTGCGACGAGACGGCGGCAGCGGTCATGGAGGGGACGACGTTGTTGCGTGGCAGCGTGGTCGCTTCGCAGGCCGCGGTGCATGCGGCTTACGGCGGTGTGGTGCCGGAGGTGGCTTCACGTAACCACTTGGTTCACGTGCGCGGGGTGGTCGAGGAAGTGCTGGCCCAAGCGGGCACCGGGCTGGGAGCCATCGAGGTGTTCGCCGGCACGACCGGCCCGGGGCTGGCCAGCGCGTTGCTCGTCGGCGCGGCGACGGCCAAAGGATTTGCCCTGGCTTTGGACAAGCCGTTCCTCGCGGTCAATCACGTCGAGGGGCATCTCCTCTCACCGTTTTTCGGCGAGGAGGAAATTCCGGCGGCGATCGGCTTGGTCGTCAGCGGCGGCCATACCTTGCTGGTGGATATCGAACGCGCGGGCCGCTACCGGTTGCTCGGGCGCACGCTCGACGATGCGGCCGGGGAGGCCTTCGACAAGGTGGCGAAATTGCTCGGGCTCGGCTATCCGGGCGGCCCGGAGATCGAGGCGGCGGCGCGCGCCGGGGACGCGCGGAGGTTCCAATTGCCGCGGAGCATGAAATGCTCGGGCAATCACGATTTCAGCTTCAGCGGGTTGAAGACGGCGGTGCGGTATTTGTGGCCGACGACGACGGCGGCGGACCGGAATGATTTGTGCGCGGGCTTCCAAGAGGCGGTCGTTGATGTGTTGGCGCATAAGGCGGTGCGGGCGGCGGTGGAGTGCCGGCGCCAGCTGATCGCGGTGAGCGGGGGCGTGGGGTTGAACGGGAGATTGCGCGAGGTTTTGTGCGCCCGGGCCGGGGAGGAGGGCTTGGAGGTGCGTTTTGCCGAGCCGTGGCTGTGCACGGACAACGCGGCGATGATGGCCTACGCGGCGGCACAACGGTGGCAGGCGGGGAAGCGTTCGTCTCTGGCGGAGGATATTTTTCCGACGCTGGGAGCAGATTTATTTGTCGCCGCCTGAGTTTTGGCGCGGAAATTGCTTGCAGTAGTGATTGGAGCAGGGCGTTGTAGTGCCCATGCCCGGTCTCCAACAGAGCACCCATCTGGCGCAGCAGCAGATGATGTCGCCGCAGATGCGGCAGAGTCTGGAGATTCTGCAGGCCACGGCGCTCGAACTGCAGCAGATGGTGCGGCAGGAACTGGAAACCAATCCGGTGCTGGAGGAAGAGGTGCCGGAGGAAGCCGTGGCGGAAAAAGCGGAAGAAGCGGAGGAGGATGGTGAGGAAGAGTTGGAGGAGTTGCGCCAATTGCAGGAGGACTGGGGCACGTTCTCGGCCGAGGGTTCGCAGAACGGCGATGCGGAAGCCGAGGCGAGCCGGAGGCACTTCCTCGAAGGCGTGGCGCCGCCGGAGACGTTGGCACATCATTTGGAAAAACAACTCGGACGTCTGGCCCTCGACCCGGTGCAGCGTCGGATCGCGACCTTGCTGGTGGGCAATCTCAACGAGGACGGCTATCTGGCCGCGACCCCCGAGGAGGTGGCCGACGAGGCGGGTGCCGAGACGGCGGAGGTCATCGAAATGCTGCATCTCTTGCAGACCCTTGATCCGCCGGGCGTGGGGGCGCGGGATTTGGTCGAATGCCTGCGCCTGCAGCTCTCGCGGCGCGGCGAGGGTCAGGGCACGGTGGCGCGGATCCTGGATGGACACCTCGATTTGCTCGGACGCAAGAAATTCGGCGAGATCGCCTCGGCTCTGCGGGTCTCGCAGAACGAGGTGCGCGAAGCGGGGGCGGTCATTGCCACGCTCAATCCCAAGCCCGGGCGGGTTTTCAACGGTGAGGCGGCGCAGGCCTTCGCGCCGGACGTGGTCATCGAGCGGGTCGGCGACGAGTTTGTCGTTTCGCTAGTGCGGGACAGCGTGCCGCATTTGCGCATCAGCCGCACTTACCGCGATCTGCTCGGCCAAGCGGCGGGCGCGGCCGAGGTGCGCAGTTACCTGCGCGACAAAATCCGTGGCGGCAAATTTATCATCAAAAGCATCCAGCAGCGGCAGCAGACGATCCTGGCCATCGCGCGGGAGATGACAGTGCGGCAGCGGGCCTTCCTCGATGAGGGGGTCTCGGCGCTGGCGCCGATGACCATGGCGCAGTTGGCGGAGGCGGTGGGCGTGCACGAGACGACGGTGAGCCGGGCCATCGCGGGCAAAACGGTGGCGACGCCGCAGGGGGTTTTCGAAATGAAGTTTTTTTTCACCACCGGTTATCACGCGGCGGACGGGGCGGCGGTGAGCAGCACGAGCGTGAAGGACGCTCTGGCGGCGCTTATCCGCGGCGAAGATCCGCACCGGCCGTTGAGCGACCAGCAGCTTGTGGCGCTGCTCAAAGCGCAGGGTCCGGCGGTGGCGCGGCGGACGGTCGCCAAATACCGTGAGGCGCTGGGAATTTTGCCCAGTCACCTGCGAAAATCCTTTTGAGGGACGCGGCGCGTGTCGAAGATGACCAGCTTATGACGACATTGAACGAAGAAGCCCTGCGCGAGGCCCTGCGCGCCGTGAAATTTCCGGGGTTCAGCCGCGACATCGTGTCGTTCGGGTTGGTCGAGTCGGTCGAGGTGCGCGGCGACGAGGTTTTCGTCAAGCTCTCGCTGGCCGTGGAGGACCCGAAGATCGCGCAACAGATTCATCGCGGTTGCATGGAGGCCCTGACGGCCGTGCCGGGGGTGAAGACGCCGCATGTGCTGATTGATTTGAAAAAGCCGCCGGCGGCGGCTTCGCCGGGGGCGACGAAGATCGAGGGCGTCAAACATGTCGTTGCGGTGGCCAGCGGCAAAGGCGGGGTGGGCAAGAGCACGGTGGCCTCCAACCTCGCGCAGGCGCTGAGCTTGGGCGGGGCGCGCACGGGATTGTGCGACTGCGATCTGTATGGTCCGAGCATCGCGCTGATGTTCGGCACGACCGAACAACCGGCCGCCACGGAAGACAACCGCATCGTGCCGATCGAGCGCTACGGGCTGAAGTTGATGTCCATGGGATTTCTCACCGACCCCGACACGCCGGCGGTGCTGCGCGGACCGATGGTGACGCGCTACACGCAGCAGTTTTTGCGTCAGGTCGACTGGGGCGTGCTCGATTACCTCGTGCTGGACCTGCCGCCGGGGACGGGGGACATCCAGCTCACGGTGGTGCAGACAGTGGCCTTGGCCGGGGCGGTGGTGGTGACGACGCCGCAGGAGGTGGCGCTGATCGACGCGCGCAAGGCGGTGGCCATGTTCGGCAAGACGAATGTGCGGGTGCTCGGTATCGTGGAAAACATGAGCCACTTTGTTTGTCCGAGCGACGGCGTTCGCTATGACATTTTCGGTCGCGGCGGAGGACAACGCGAGGCGGACCGCCTGGGTGTGCCGTTGTTGGGCGAGGTCCCGATTGACATTGCGACGCGCGAGGCGGGCGACACGGGGATGCCGGTGGTGGCGCGGGCGCAGGAAAGCGCGGTCGGGCAGGAGTTCATGAAAATCGCGGCGGCCGTGCGGCGGGCGGTGGAGGAGGCGTAAGGCTTGGACAAGCGCCCCGCAGATCCGTATGTTTCTTGACCGGTTCACTCAGTTATGCCATTTATCCCTCTTATGGACTCCTCCCACGACGAGGGCGTCAGCCTTGTTCGCAACTCCATGCTGTATCGTGAGTTTCTCGCCGAACGTGAGGAAATCCTCCGGCACAAGTGGATCGAAAGCGAGAAGGTAGGACACGATATCGGCTTCGAAAAGGCGTTGCTCGACTGGGTGATGCGTCACCGTGGTGGTTGGCGCGGGACCAGGGCGCGTCAGTCCCGGGCGACCTCGGGCGCCAATTGAGCGGCCACTTTGATATTCTAGGCAGAGATGCCTCGTCCGCCGCGCGGCGTGGACGATTACGCACCCGGCGCGGGGTGATCGAGACGCCGATCTTCATGCCGGTCGGAACGCAAGGCACGGTGAAGGCGGTGAGTCCGCGCGAATTGCGCGAGTTGGAAGCGCAAATCATCCTCGGCAACACGTACCATCTTTTTGTGCGGCCGGGGCTGGAAGTGATCCGCAAGCTGGGGGGCTTGCATAAATTCATGGGTTGGGATGGTCCGATTTTGACGGACAGCGGGGGTTTCCAGGTTTTTTCGCTGGCGAAGTTGCGCAAGATCACGCCGGAAGGGGTTCATTTCCAAAACCACCTCGACGGGGCGCCGTGTTTCATCGGGCCGGAGACGTCGATGGAAATCCAGCACACGCTGGGTTCGGATATTGTCATGGCATTCGACGAGTGTCCGCCGCATCCCTGCACGCACGAGGAGGCGGCCAAGAGTCTCGAGCTGACGCTGGGCTGGGAGCGGCGTTGTCTGGATTGGTGGGCGGGGCGGAATGATGAAGGCGAGCCTCCGTTGCTTTTCGGCATCGTGCAGGGGTCGGGTTATGCCGATCTGCGCGAGAAATCGGCACGGGAACTCGTGGCGATGGGTTGGGATGGTTATGCGGTGGGCGGGGTCAGCGTGGGGGAACCGGAGAAAGAGATGATGCAGGCGGTGGAATTCGCCGTGCCGCATTTGCCGGAGGACCGTCCGCGCTACGCCATGGGGCTGGGCACGCCGCCGCAGTTGGTCGAGATGGTGGCGCGGGGGATCGACATGTTCGATTGTGTGTTGCCCACGCGGGTGGCGCGCAACGGGACGGCTTTCACGGCGGCGGGAACGCTGAATATGAAGAATGCGTGTTACACGCTCGACGAGGGGCCGATCGAGGAGGGGTGCGGGTGCTACGCGTGCGCGAATTTTTCACGGGCGTATGTGCGGCATTTGGTCAAGGCGGAGGAAATTCTCGGGCTGCGGTTGATCACGCTGCACAATCTGCATTTTTACCTCGGGCTGATGGCGCGGGTGCGGGCCGTGCTGGAGGCGGGGACTTTCGCGGAGTTCCGGCGGGAGTTTGTCGGCGGCTACAAGCCGCATCGGGAGACGATGTAGCGGCAACGTTACCGGGCCGCGTGGAGCGGGGCCTCAGGGGTCCTGCTGATCGTTGCGGACGTAGGGGTAGCGGGTCTCGAAGAGGAGTTCGGGCGGGAACTCGGAGTAACCGCTCCAGATCCACTGCACGTTGCTGCGGTAAGGCGGGGCGTAGGTGCCTTTGTAGCTGGGGAAGGGGAAGAGGAAGGTGTCGTAGAGTCCGTAGCCGAGGCGGGCGAACGTGCGGCCGATGCCGCGCACGATGCCGTAGCTGAAGGCGGCGCTGTTGCCTTCGTAGTAGTTGACCGACATCATCGAGGTTGGCAGTTCCGTGATGCCGAAAGCGATGTTGCCGAGTCCGCGGCCGAGTTTGCGGGTGGGGCCCCACTCCGAGGAGGGTGGCTGCTGGATGTCGGCCAGCACGAGCGAAGCGGCGGCGACCAGCGCGAAAGCGGAGAGGAGGGATTTCATCTTTCTTTGTTTTTACCGCCCGCCGGGCGCGGTTGGCAAGCCGTCAGTCTCCCAGTTCGACGTTCCAGCAACCGACATCGACGAAATGACGCCAGCTATCGTGGACGGAGGACGAGTAGGTAAGATGGATGAAGGGGCGCCAGCGGGGGCGCTTGGGCTCTTTGAGCAGACGCATGTTGGCCTCGTCGGGGAGGCGGTTGCCTTTGCGGGTATTGCAGGGGATGCAGGAGCAAACGACGTTTTCCCACGAGGTCTGGCCGCCGCGCTGGCGGGGCATGACATGGTCGAGATTAAGTTCCTGCCGATCAAGGCGCCGGGCGCAATATTGGCAGGTGTGGTTGTCGCGCTCGTAGATGTTCTGGCGCGTGAATTTGACTTCTTTGCTGGGCAGGCGGTCGAAGAGGCGCAGGACCACGACGGTGGGGATATGGATATTGAATCGCACCGCGTGGACCATGTCGGCGCCGGGTTCGCGCTGGGAAAAATCGTACCAGCTGCTGAAGTCGTGGGTCAGGTAGTTGTTCTCCCCGTCACGCCAGACCACGTGGGCATGGTCTTGATAAAGCAACGTGAAGGCGCGGCGGACGCTGCAGACATTGACCGCCTGCCACAGCCGGTTGAGAACCAGCACGTGCCTGTCGAGCAGCGACTCCATAAAAACGGTGACCGACCGGGTGGGACCAGCCGGTCCGGACACGAGAGGTACCCTAGCACCAGGGCCCTGCGGTGTCAATCGGCCGGCCTCTCGGTCCGCCGTCGCGCGCCATTGCAATTGGCGCTCGGTTTCGTATGGTTAAGGGTCCGATGATCGTCGCCCGCCTGATTGTGCTTTTTGCTCTGCTCCTGCCGGTGGGGATTGTCCCGGCTGCGGCACAGGGTGATCCGTCCGGCGAATTCTTCGCGGCCTATCAGGAATACCAGCGGGCCGAGCGGCTGGAACGCGAAGGCCGCAACGAGGACGCGATCGCCAAATTCCGCTATGTGGCCGCCCAGCTTGGCCAGATCAAATCGCAAAATCCCGACTGGCAGCCGTTGGTTGTCGACTTCCGCTTGCGCAAGACGCAAGAGGCCGTCCTCCGCTTGGAGGGTTCGTTGGCCTCGCCGACACTCGGACCGCCGCCTGATTTGGCCACGGTGGAAGATGATGAAACCTTGCCGCCGGTGCAGGCGCCGCGGCGTCCAACTTCCCCGCCCGGACCGAGCATTTCCATTGCGCCGCCGACGGAAACGACCGCGCCACCGACGGACATCAGCTTGCGTGAGCCCGGCGGAGATGCCGGCCAGTTAAGCCGTCAGTTGGAAATGGAGCGCGAGCGCAATGCCGAGCTGCAGGCGCAGATCCAGCGCAGCGAAGCGGAATTTTCCAGCGTGAGCATGGAATTGGAAAAGACGAAGGTTACCGTCGTCGACCTGTCCACCCGTCTGCGCGACCTCGAGGAATCCGGGGCGCCCGCCGCCGCGACCGATGCGGCCTCGCAGGAAGAATTCGACCGCCTGACCGGCGTGGCCAAGGAACTGGAGGACACGCTGGCCGCGGCCGGCGAGGAAAGGTTGCAATTGACCGAGCGCATGACCGAGAGCGCGCGCCAGATCGAGGACCTCACGGCCAAAGCGGCCGAGGCCGAGGCGGCGGCGGCCAAAGCACAGGCGGATCTGGCCGAAGTGCAAGGCACGGTCGAGACGGCCCAAGCCGAGGCCGAGGAGGCCAAGGCGCGGACCGGGGAACTCGAGTCCGAGCGCGACAGTGCCCGCGCGGAAGCCGAGACGGCCCGCGGGGAGGTCGAAACTCTGACTGGCCGTGTCACGGAGTTGGAGGAAGAACGCACCCAACTGATCGCCGCCCGCGAGACCGCTGAACAGCAGGCGGCTGAAGCCAAAACTGCCTTGGAAAAAAGTGCCGATTTGATCGAGGCCAACAAGCAACTCGAGCAAAAATTGGCCGAAGCTGCCGAGAGGGTGTCGGGCATGGAAAGCGATGCCGCCGAAAAAACGGAACTCATCGCGGCGCTCAACGCCGATCTGGAAAAAGTCCGCGAGGAACTCTCCGGCGCGCAGGCCAAGCTGCAGGACGACCGCGAGCGCTTCGACAAACTGCAGGCCGTCAACGACCAGTTGCTCAAGCAATACGACGAGGTCACGGGGGCCATGGCCGCGGTCAATCTCGGCTACGTGACAGCCGCCGACGCCAAATTGATCCAGCAGGAGAACGAGGTGCTGCGCGCGATCATCATGCGGCAGATTAAAGAACAGGCCCGCCGCGAGCAGGCCTACCGTCTGGCGCAGGAGGAAATGCAGCGTCTCGAGATCCGTTCCGACACGCTCAACGACCGGATCAACGAACTGGCCAAGCCGACCCTCGAGCTGACGGCCGCCGAGCAGGAGATGCTCAAACGTCCGGTCATCACGCTGCTCGATGCCGATGCGGCCAAAATGTCCGCGCAAATCGAAGTGCTCAAACCGCAGACCGGGGAACTTTCACTGGATGCCGCCGCCGTCGAGGACGCGGCCCCTGTGGCGGCAGTGGAATCCGCCACGGCGGAGGCCGAGGCCGCCGGCGATCCGGCCGTGATGGCAGCCGCTTTGACCGAGGAAGTCGATGCGGCGGCCGCTGCCGCCGCGGGAGAAGAGTCGTCCGCGGACGAGACCGCGGAAATGGCGGCCCTCGTCGCCGAGGCGCGGGAAGAATTCGTCAAAGGCAATTTTGTCAAAGCCGAGGAGCTGTATCAGAAATTCGTGGAACTCCAGCCCGACAATGTCGTCGCGCTGGCCAATCTCGGGGTCGCGCAATTTCGTCAGGGCAAGCTGACCGCCGCGCAACTCGCCCTTGAGCGCGCCATCAAGGCCGAACCGAATGACTCCTTCAGTCTGACCACGCTCGGTGCCGTGATGATCGAACAGAACCGCATCGAAGACGCCATCGGCTATCTCGAGCGGGCCAACGACGCCCGGGCGGATGACCCGATCACCTTGAACTATCTGGGCGTGGCCTCGAGCCAGCTCGGCCAGTTCGGCAAAGCCGAACAATCCCTGCGCCGCGCCATCACGGTGAAACCGGAATACGCCGAAGCGCACTTCAATCTGGCGGTCATCTATGCCACGGCCAAGCCCCCATCAATCGCGCTGGCCAAGCGGCATTACGAGAAAGCGATCGAGTTGGGCGCCGGTCCGGACAAACGGCTGGACACCATGTTAAAGTCCGAGCCGGGGAGCTGAGCCGGAAGGAGGCAAAACCTGCTCCGGATAAGTTGAACTTTTGCCCATGTTTTCCAGGGGGCACAGGCAGCCTGCCCGCCTGTGTGCGGGTCCCGCCTGTG
The DNA here is from genome assembly GCA_040880825.1 of Chthoniobacterales bacterium. Lineage (GTDB taxonomy): Bacteria > Verrucomicrobiota > Verrucomicrobiia > Chthoniobacterales > JACTMZ01 > JACTMZ01. The sequence goes on along the minus strand of JBBEEK010000114.1, from coordinate 43 downwards.
ATTTCTGGTCGTGACGGGCGGGGCCTCCGGCTCGTAAAGCCAG
>JBBEEK010000113.1:0-3654 GCA_040880825.1 Chthoniobacterales bacterium | reverse complement strand
ACCAAAGTGGTTTTTCCATTTTGTCCAACGGGGTTAACCCCGATAGGCCTGGTGATAGGCCGTATCGGCCCTTCGGGCGGATATTCCAGGCCAAGCATGAAATATCCGGGCCAAAGTGGAAGCGGCGTCACCGCCGCTTGGCGGTGGGGTTAAGCGGCAGGGATGCCGCTTTTACTTTTTCGAGCACTGCGCGGTCGGCTGAGGCTAGCCGGCCCTACCGCGACGGGAGGAGTTTCCACACTTCCCAGAAGCCGGGGGCAAAGTCGTTGGGGCGGGACTGGAGCCAGGTTTTGATCTGCTCGAGGGGCAGGAAGAGGGCGTCTTCGATTTCGGATGGCGGGAGGATGTAGGGGCCTTCGTCTGCGGCGGTGAAGACTTCGACGAATTCCTGGCCGGTGTTGGAGCAGGCGCGGATTTTGCCGATTCGCGTGAGCGGGGGGCGGATGCCGAGTTCTTCTTCGGTTTCGCGGACGGCGGCGGCTTCGTAGGTTTCGCCGGGTTCAAGGTGGCCGGCGGCGCTGGAGTCCCATTTGGAGGGCTCGCGGTCTTTCCAGGCGGAGCGTTTTTGCAGGAGCAACTCGCCGTGCTTGTTGAAGACGAGAATGTGGACGGCGCGGTGGAGGAGGTTCTTGGCGTGGACTTCGGTGCGGGGCTTGCAGGCTATGACATGGTCATCCTCGTCGACGACGTCGAATTGCTCGCCGTCATGCTGCGCGGGCGTGGCGGCGGCGGGGTCGAGGATGCGGGCCAGGTCGATCCATTGCGGCACGGAGAGATTTTCGGCGCGGCAGGTGGGCGGGAGGTTTTGTTTTTCGCACCACCCGGCCCAGGCGGGCGCCGCGGTTTTGAGCAGAGATTTGAGCTGCTTGCGGCGCTGGCTGAAGCCGCGTTGCACGAGGTCATCGAAGAACGTGGCGCGGACGGGGGGAAATTCGCGCGGGGCGCGGCGCTCGAGCACAACAAGGGCGGAGTCGACGCCGGGCTCGGGGAGGAAGACGGTGGGCGGGAGGGAGCGTTCGCGGCGAACGGTCCACAGTCTTTGCGTGCGGACGGTCAGGGCGCTGTAGTCGGCGTGGTCGGGAGCAGCGGCGAGGCGTTGGGCGAATTCGTCCTGCACGGCGAAGGCGGCGCGGTGGACGGGCGAGCCGGGGCCCAGCCAACTCCGCAGGATGGGCGAGGTGGCGTAGTAGGGGAGGTTGCCGGCCAGGGGGAAGGGGCCGTGTTTGAGCAATGGACGCCAATCGAAGTCGATGGCGTCGGCGCAGACGATCTCGACGCGGTCGGCGGGGAACTTGCCGTGGAGCCACGCGGCGAGGCGCGCGTCTTTTTCGATGACCAGGAGGCGGTCGCAGCGTTCGAGAAGCGGGGTGGTGAGGGAGCCGAGGCCGGGGCCGATTTCCACGGCGAAGGGGGCGCGGTCGGGGATCGCGGTGGCGGCGATGGCGCGGGCGAGGTTTTGGTCGTGGAGGAAATTTTGTCCGAGGCTTTTGGTCGGCCGCATTTCCAGCTCGTCGAGCGCGGCGCGGATGTCGGTGGGGCGCAAGGGCGGAGGATCTAAGATTTAAAATTCGGGATTTCAGAACGCCGCGGGGCGTCAGCACGCGAACAGCTCGGGGTAATAGTTCTTTGCGTATTGGCGGCAGAACTCCTCGATGGCGAGCGGATCGGTCATGGAGGACGCTTGGCGGGCCATTTCACCGCATTCTTTGGCGTCGAGGGATTGCACGGCTTTCTTGACGCGCGGGACGGCGGCGGTGGCGACGCTCAATTCGTCCATGCCGAGGCCGAGGAGCAGGGGGGTGAGGTGGATTTCGGAGGCCATTTCGCCGCAGACCCCGATCCAGATGCCGTTGTCGTGCGCGGCTTGGGCGACCATGCCCAGCAGACGGAGGATGGCGGGATGGGTCGGCTGATAAAGATGCGCGATGCGTTCGTTGCCGCGGTCGACGGCCATGCTGTATTGCACGAGGTCGTTGGTGCCGACGCTGAAGAACTTCACTTCGCGGGCCAGTTGGTCGGCGATGAGGGCGGCGGCGGGAAGTTCGATCATGCTGCCGACTTCGATGTCATGACAGTAGGGGACTTGGCGTCCGGCCAGTTCGCCTTTGCATTCCTCGAGCAAGGCGTTGGCGCGGCGGATTTCGTCGGTCTGGCCGATCATGGGATACATGAGCCGGACTTGGCCATGCGCGCCGGCGCGCAGGATGGCGCGGAGCTGGTCTTTGAACATCTCCGGCTGGGCCAAGCAGAGGCGGATGGCGCGGCAGCCGAGGAAAGGGTTGTCTTCCTTCGCCTGGTCGGCGAGGTGCATGAGTTTGTCGCCGCCGACATCGAGGGTGCGGATGATGACGCCGTGGGGCGCGCATTTTTCGGCGACCAGTTTGTAGGCTTCGTATTGGTCGTCCTCGGATGGCGGTGAAGGACGGTTGAGGAAGAGGAACTCGGTGCGGAAGAGGCCGATGCCTTCGGCGCCGGAGCGGGTCACGGCGTCGAGTTCGGAGGGCAGTTCGATATTGGCCGAGAGGACGACGTGCTTGCCGTCGCGTGTGGTGGAGGATGTCTCCCGGATGGATTCGAGTTGGTGCTCGACCTCGACTTTGCGGCTCTCGATCCGGCCGTATTCGTAGCGGGTCTGCTCCGTGGGGTTGACCACGAGCTTGCCGCTATGGCCGTCGAGGAGAACGTGGTCGCCGGTGGTGAGGTCGCTGCAGATGCCGGGCAGGGCGACGATGGCCGGGATGCCGAGGGAGCGCGCCATGATGGCGCTGTGCGAGGTGCGGCTGCCCTGCTCGGTGACGAAACCGCGCACGAGCTGGCGATTGATCAGGGCGGTGTCGGACGGCGTGAGGCTGCGCGCGACGATGATGTGGGGGTGGTCGAGTTTGTGGAGTATCTCGCGGGATTTGCCGAGGAGGTGACGGATGACGCGGCGGGTGACGTCCTCGATATCGACAACGCGCTCCTGCAGGTAAGGATCGTCGATGGCGGCGAGGGTGCGGCAATATTTCTCGGCGACCTGATGGAAGACAAATTCGATGTTGTGGAGATCGCGCTCGAGGCCGCGCAGGGCTTCGTCGATGAGGGTGCGGTCCTCGACGACAAGCAGGTGGGCATCGAAGATGCTGGCGTCGTCCGCCCCGATGGCGCCCGCGATTTTTTGTTGGATGTCGAGCAGTTCGTGCCGCGTGGCAATGAGGGCTGCCTCGAAGCGGGCAATCTCGCCGGGAATGTCCTCCGGCTTGATGTCGCGCAGCGGTATCTCGTCCTCGTCCTGCCAATGCACCACCACCTCGCCCTCGGCAATGCCGGAAGAAACGCCCAAGCCTTGAAAGACTGTTTCTTCTGTATTGTCCGCGCCCATCAAGGGGCGGTTTAACGAAAGCTGAGGATCGGGTCAAAACCGAATGCTGGAAAGATGCGGCGATCTTGCCATGGGGGCCGCCGGTGGCGGGGTGGGGAAAAACCATTCATTCGCCAGCCTGCGGCCGGCTTCTGAGCCGGAAGGATGCCGTTGAACAACGGAGCGGCGGCCGAGGACGGCCGTCCTCCAGGGCACCGGACTTTTGGAGGGCGAGCAGCCTGTCCGCCGTGGCGGATCCTCGCGAGCCGCGAGCTATCGTGGGCGCGCGCATGGATCGGCTGAGCCGGAACGAG
>JBBEEK010000112.1:0-3693 GCA_040880825.1 Chthoniobacterales bacterium | reverse complement strand
CCGGATCGGTGCCGAGGTAAAAGGTGAAGATGCCCGGGGCGAAGCCCATCATTTGTGCGGCGCCGACAAAATAAGCCAACCCGAGTTCCTCGCGGATGCGGTGGAAAAACCGGGAAGCCATGTCGCTGCTCGCCGTGTCGATCAACTCGAGCGCGACACGGTCGGGGCTGAGGGCATCGGCTCCGCGGAAGCCGGCCATGAGGACGGCCTGCTGTTTGGGTTCGTGGGCCACCAGCTCGACGGGGGCGGTCAGGGCCGGGGCGGCCGGCGGATCGGTCATGAGCAAGGCCCCCTCGCACAGGCTATCGAACATTTCCTCCGCCATCGTCCGCACTTCATCCACGGAGACATCGCCGAAGACGGCGAGGACGCCGTTCTTGGCAGTGACACATTCGTCGCGGAGGGCCAGCAATTGCCCGCGGGTCAGGGCCGCGACCGAGGTTTCGGTTCCGCTTGAACGCAGCCCGTAAGGGTGATCGCCGAAAATGGCCTGGCGCATGGCATGCCTCGCCACGGTGGTGATTTGCTCATCTTCGGCTTTGATCGAGGCGATCTGGTCTTCTTTTTCCCGCGCGATTTCTTCCTCCGGAAAGGCGGCGCGGATGAGCACGTCGGAGAGAATCTCCATGCCCAGACGCAGGTCCGGCTTCATCACCTCGACCGAAACGCTGAAGCTGTTGTTGCCGGAGTCCGCGCGGATCTGTCCGCCGACGGCCTCGATTTCGTCGTTCAGCTGCTCGGCCCTGCGACGCTCGGTGCCTTTGATCAGCGTGCGCGCGGCCAGCGCCGTGACCCCATTGGTCGCCGCGGTCTCGGCGAGGAGGCCGCCGCGGAAGACGGCGACGAGATTGACCAGCGGTAATTTGTGGTCCGCGCAGACGAGCACACGCAAGCCGTTGGGCAGGGTGAAGTTTTCGATTTGCCGCGCCCCCGCGGCGGGCGCTTCGCGGGATGTGCGGGCCAGCGAGCCTTTCGGATTGAGCGAGGTGACCGTGGCTTTCGATTCGGTGAGATAGCTTTGCGCCACCCGCTGCAGGTCGGCGGCCTCCACGCACCCGACGTGCGAGAGGTATTCCGACCCGAGGTCCGGATTGCGGGCCAGCAGCCAACTGCCTCCGATATCGGAGGCCCGACCGCGGGCCGTCGAGAGATTGTTCAACTGGTCGGCCAGGATGCTCTTGCGTGCCTTGGGCACCTCGGCGGCGGTGGCGCTTTGCTTCCGGTAACGCCCGACGATTTCCTGCACGGCCTGTTCGGCCTCGAGGCGTTTCTCCGGTTCGCAGAGGAAGTCGATGCCGAAGAGACCCATTTCCCCGGCCATGTAGGAATAGGCCGAGATGTGATGGACGAGATTTTTCTTCTCGCGCAGTTCGAGGTGCAAAGGCGTGCTGCGTCCGCCCCCCAGCACGGTGGCCAGCACGTCGAGCGCTGCGGTGTCGGGGTGGGTGACCGGCGGGATATGCCAGACGAGGGAACAACGGGTCAGCTCGGTCTCGAATTCCTCGTGGGCCTCGCGCCGTCCGAGTTGCGGCGGCTCATGCGGGATGAAAAGCGGCGGTTGGGCCTGGCGCGGGGCGGACCCGAAATGTTTTTCCGCGTCGGCGAAGACCTGCGCAGCCTCCACATCGCCGGTCACGACGAGGAACATGTTCTCCGGCGTGTAGCGCGCGCGGTAGTAAGCCACGAGGTCGTCGCGGGTCAGGCGGTTGAACACTTCGAGGTGACCGATGATCGGATGCCGGTAAGGACTGGCGCTGAAAGCCGTCGAAAGCATCAGCTCCGTGCTCATGCGGTTCGGATCGTCGAAGCCCATGGCGAATTCGCGGCGGATGACCTCCTGTTCCTTGGCAAATTCTCCGGCGGGCAACGTCGAGTGCAGGGCGGCATCGGCCAGCAACTCCATGGCGGTGGCCGCACCGTCGGACGGCACGTCGATCCAGTAGACGGTGCGGTCGAACGAGGTGTAGGCATTGACATAGCCGCCCGCCTCCTGCACGGCCCGGGCGATTTCGTTGGGTCCGCGTTTTTCCGTGCCTTTGAAAATCATGTGCTCGAGCAGATGCGATAATCCGGCGCCGAGCCATGGGCCCTCGTGGATACTGCCGCTTTGCACCCAGACCTGCACGCTGGCCACCGGGGCGGAATGATCGGGTTCGACCAGCACGTTGAAGCCGTTGGGCAGGACGCGGGTCTGCGTGCGTCCGCGGGCCAGCGCGGCGGCGGCGGGGTCGGTTTGGGGCAGGAAGTTTTGCATGGCGGGGCGGCGCGGCGGCCGGCCGCGTCAGTTGGCCTCCTGCGCGACTTTGCGGGAGCGCGGGGCGCGGCGGGACGATTTCTTTTCGATCGGACGGAAGGGGGCGAGAAACGCCTCCTCGAAGCTGAAGCCATTTTCGAAATCTTCGATGCGGTCATCGTCCGCGCGTCCGAAGACGCCGGCCCCGATCAGATTGAAAACCATGCGGCCCACATCACCCGTCGAGCAGACGCCCCAGTATTCGAGGACGGTGATTCCCATCGGACCGAATTGCTGGAGCGAATACTCGCGGAAGCCGCCGAGGAGTTCGTTGGCCGAGACGTGGGTCGATTCAGCGCGCGATTTGCGGCGCCTCTTCTGGGTGAACTCGAGGGCCTCGCGCAGGAAGCCGTAAGCTTCCTTGCTGTAGCGCGGATCCTGCGCCACCACTTGGTCAAGCGTCTCGTGAAAAGCGGGTTTTTGCATGGGTCAAGGAGCCTGCGCCGTTTCTGCCACCGAGGCCTCCGTCGCTCGCGTCTCCCGCCAGTGCTTGATCCCAAGCCCGGCGAGGAAAGCCGCAAGGATGAAGGCCACGAGTTGCCGTTCTTGGCGCGTCAGCCTGAACATCGAACCGACACAATGAACCATAAGCCCCCCGCAAGCAAGCCGCTGGATCGTCGTGCCGACTGTGCCATGATGCCGTCATGACCGACCGCAGCAACCCGCCTTCCGACGGTCTGTCCGGCCTCGTCGAGCGTGTTACTTTCCACAACGAGGACACTGGTTTTGCCGTGCTCAAGGTGAAAGTGCAGGAGCGCCGCGAGCTGGTCGCGGTGGTCGGCACGGTGGCGGCGGTTTCGCCCGGGGAGTGGATCACCGCGGAGGGACGTTGGGAAAGCAACCGCGATCACGGGATGCAATTGCGCGCCACCGAGATCCGCTGCCAAGCTCCCACCTCGGCGCAGGGGATCGAAAAATATCTCGGCAGCGGACTGATCAAGGGGATCGGCCCGGTCTACGCGAAAAAGATGGTGGCCAAATTCGGGGAGCAAATTTTCGACATCATTGAAAAGTCATCCGCCCGCCTGCAGGAAATCGAGGGCATCGGCGAAGGGCGGCGTCAGCAAATCAAGGCCGCCTGGGCCGAACAACGCGTGGTGCGCGACATCATGGTCTTCCTCCACAGCCACGGCATCAGCACAAGCCGGGCCCTGCGGGTTTTCAAACTTTACGGCGAGGACGCCATCGGGCGCGTGCGGGCCAATCCCTACCTGCTGGCGCGCGACATTCCCGGGATCGGCTTCAAATCGGCCGACGCAGTGGGCGAGAAACTCGGCTTCGGCCACGATTCCATCCTGCGGGCCCGCGGCGGACTGCAGCATATCCTCGCCCAGGCGACCGGCGAGGGGCACACCGGTCTGCCGCAAGCCGTGCTGCTCGGGCAGACGTCCGAACTTCTC
>JBBEEK010000111.1:0-3706 GCA_040880825.1 Chthoniobacterales bacterium | reverse complement strand
CTCCCGACGTGGGCCGACATCATCGGCTACGAGGAAAAAGAACCTCGCGTCCTCGACACCATGCGCACCGGTTATCCGCGTTTCTTTTTCCATCCACTGATCAACCAAGTCCGCGCCGCCCTCGAACCCAAACCCGGACGCGACGTCCTCCCCTTGGCCGACCAAGCTGCCGCCGAACAATGCGCCACACTCGCGCAAGGCCAAGCCGTCGAAGTCGACGGACTCTGGGCCGCCTATTTCCCCGCCGAAAATCTCCCCATCGCCCGCGCCTACTGGCAACACGCCGGACGCATCCTCTCCTCGCGCGCCGCGGAAGACTGGCTCAAGTCGCGCCAACTCGCCTCGCCCGACGCGCCACGCGAACAAACCCTCCGCCAACGTCTCGCCGATTGGAGCGGCGCCCCGGTGGCCAACATCAGCCTCCACCCCAGCGGCATGGCCGCCATCTTCACCGCATTCGAAGCCGTCACCGCGCGCCGACCCGCCCAACGCACCGTCATGTTCGGCTTCCCCTACACCGACACGCTGAAGATTCTCCAAAAATTCGGCCCCGACGTGGAGTTCTTCGCCCGCGGTGATGCCGCCGACTTAGACCGCCTCCGCAACTTGCTCGCCCGCGAAGAAATTGCCGGCATCTTCTGCGAATTTCCCAGCAACCCTCTCCTCAACACCCCCGACCTGCCCGCCCTGCACACCATGGCCGCCGCCCGCGGCGTTCCCGTCATCGTCGACGACACGATCGGCACCTTCTTCAACGTCGACCTTCTCCCCCGGGTCGACTTCATCGCGACCAGCCTGACCAAAGCCATCTCCGGCGAGGGCGACGTTATGGCCGGCGCGCTCACCGTCAATCCGCACGGCCTCTTCGCCGCCCATCTTCCCTCCACCGCCCCCGGCGGCATCTACGCCCGCGACCTCGAAGTCCTCGAAGAAAACTCCCGCGATTTCCCCGAGCGCATGAAAATGGCCAACGAAAACGCCCTGCACGTCGCCCGCTTTCTCGCGTCCCACCCCGCCATCGAGCACGTCTGGTATCCCGGACTCGATCCCTCGCCCGTCTACGAACAACTTCGCAAACCGCACGGCGGCTACGGCGCCGTCGTTTCTTTCCTGCCGCACCATGCCGCAGAAAACACGCCGCACATTTTCGAAAAATTGCGACTCAGCCACGGCATCAGCCTCGGCACGAAATACTCGTTGGTCAGCCCCTACGTCCAACTCGCCCACTACCACGAACTCGCCTGGGCCCGCGAGTGCGGCATCGACCCCCACCTCCTCCGCATCGCCGTCGGCACGGAGCCATGGGAGGATCTCAAAGCACGCTTCAAAGCCGCGCTGCCATAACCTGATTTTGTAGCGGCGGTCTATGACCGCCGGTGCCTTTTCCCTTCCACATGGTCCGGCAGACACAGTTCGCCGCTACAAATGTGCAAACAAAAAAGGCGGGGAGAAAAAATCCCCCCGCCCTTCGTGAATTTGTTGTCTCTACGCCCTACTTCTTCAAGGCAAACATCCCCGGCCCGGTTTTCTTCACCCCCGGCATCGTATAAATACGCGCGGCGAGATTTTTCTTCGGCTCGGAAACTTTCCAAACATATTTGTCCTGTTTGAGGCCTTGCAGGATGGCATCGACATTCATCGGGCCGCCCACGCGCTTCATCACTTTCTGCACGGCCGGAGCCAACGGACCACTCGGCGAGGAAGGACGTTTCTTGCCCTTGAACGGCGAGGTGCGCTTTTTGCCTCGGCGCTTGGCGGCTTTTTTGGCCGGACGACCGGCCTTGGCGGCTTTGGCGGCCTTCTTCGCGGGCCGGCCGGGTTTGCGACCCGGCTTGCGGCCGCGGCGGCGCGGACCTGCTCCACTCACCGTTTCGCTCACGAAACCGGTCAGTGAAACATTCTTGCCGAGAATGCGGGTCAGTTCGCCTTGCAGGCTTTCAATGCGCTCTTGGAGATCGAGCGCGCGACGTAGTGTGGATGTAGTCAGAGTTACCATAACGGCGTGCATTTTCTATATTGACTGCGCCACGGCAATATAATTCGTGCGCCCTCGAGCGCAGCTGCCCTCTGGACAGAGGGAAACAAAGGGTTCATGCTTCCCCGGTATGGACGACGCGATAGCCCGTTGGGCCCAAAATTTGATCGATTCCTACCGGGATGAAGGTGGCGTGAACGCCGGCGACGAACCCGGTTTGCCGTCCAAACCGGAGATCGCTTCGCTGAGCATGCAACTCATGCAACTGCTCTTCCCCGGCTACCATGATGTCGGCCCGATCGGGAAACTGGAGTTGTCCGCCCTCACCTTGGACCGAGTCAACGCCTTGGTTGAAGACCTGCGGCGCGCCTTCCAAGCCGTCCTCCCCGGCAAAGATGACGTCGCCGCCACCGCGACGGTCGGCAAACTTTTCCACGAGCTGCCCGCCATCCGCGCCATGCTGCAAACCGATGTCGAAGCCGCCTACGAAGGCGACCCCGCCGCCCGCACCCGCGACGAAATCATCCTCTCCTACCCGTTCCTCGAGGCCATCGCCATCCAGCGCGTGGCCCACTTTCTCTACCGCCACGATGTCCCGCTCGTGCCGCGCATGATGACCGAATGGGCCCACACCCAAACCGGCATCGACATCCATCCCGGCGCGAGCATCGGCAGTCATTTCTTCATCGACCACGGCACCGGCGTGGTCATCGGCGAAACCTGCCGCATCGGCGCGCGGGTGAAACTTTACCATGGCGTGACCCTCGGCGCGCGCAGCTTCGCCAAGGACGACAGCGGGCGCATCAAAAAAGGCGGCAAACGCCACCCCGATGTCGAAGACGGCGTCACCATTTACCCGAACGCCACCGTTCTCGGCGGCGAAACCGTCATCGGCCGCAACAGCACGATCGGCGGCAACGTCTTCCTCATGCACAGCGTGCCGCCAAATTCCCTCGTTTACAACGAGGAGGCCCAAGTCCGCGTGGTCAACAAGGCGGCCAAGGGCGACAACGTCGATTACTCGATCTGACCCCCATGCCCGCCCGCGCCCTCCAGTCCGGTCCGATCCACCCGGCGGAGACCCTGCGCCAATTGGAAAATGAAGCGCGTGCCTGGGCCCTGCGCATGGAACTTCCACGCTTGGCCGCCCGCGTCACTTTGCATTGGCATGCCCGCCTGCGCACCACCGCCGGGGTGGCGCGGCTCGACTGCGCGGTCATCCTCCTCAATCCGCGCCTGCTCGCCTTTCCGGATGAACTGACCCGCACCTTCCTCCACGAATTGGCCCATCTCGTGGCGCACGCCCGCAATCCGCGACGACTCATCGATCCGCACGGCCCCGAGTGGAAAGATGCGTGCCGCCACCTAGGTCTCGGGGAAGAAAAACGCTGCCACACTCTCCCGCTGGCCGCGCCCCGCCGCATGGTCCGCAAATACCTTTACCACTGTCCATCGTGCCGCCGTGAAGTCGCCCGCGTGCGCCCCTTCCGCCGCAGCGAGGCCTGCTTGGTCTGTTGCAAGACGCAGGCCCGCGGCAGCTATGACCGGCGCTTCCGCTTCCTCCCCGGCAACGCCCCATCCCTCGAGCACAGCTTGCTCCAACCGGAGCTTTTTCGGCTGTGACCCGCCGCGCCGATTAGGCAGACTCCTTTTTTCCCTATTCCCCCAATTTCCCTATGAGCCAGAACATCGAATCCCACCTCGTCGAAAACCGCGTGGTCAAACCGCCCC
>JBBEEK010000110.1:0-3724 GCA_040880825.1 Chthoniobacterales bacterium | reverse complement strand
GCTTGAAGCAGAAGCGCGGCGATAACGAGGAGGGCAGGCAGGAGATTCTTCATGAGCCGTGCAAATTAGCCCCCTCGCCTTCGCGGGGCGAGTGGCAAATAGCTCGTGTCTCCACCCCCGCTCCAACCGGGCCCGCTGGCTTGCCTACGTCGTAAAGATGCAGCAGCTGTGGTGTTTTTCGGACTCTGGCGGCCACAAGCTATCTGGGTGTCGTGGTGACGACATGGACCACCTGACTCCGTTCAGGCCCACCGCTTCAGCTCCCAACTCCACCACTTTTCGTTCCGGACCAGACCCACCGGCTTCGCGACTTTCGCTTTCTCCGGCGAGCAAAGACTTTCCAAAAATCCAGAGCGCCACCCCGACCATGGCCACGGCAAAAATCTTGCGGAGCAAGAGGGCGGACAGGCGGCTCTTCAGGGCGGCCCCACCAGACATGCCCAGGGCCCCGCCGAGGAGAAACCATCCCGCCACAGGGAGGGGAAAAGTTTCCAAGGCAACGAGGTTGGCGGAAAAAGCGGCGGCGCTGATCAGGAAGATGCCGACCAGCGAGGTAGCCAGGGCCCGATCCATAGGCATGGCGGTAACGAGGAGCAGGGCGGGAACCACGAGGAATCCCCCACCCACCCCGAACACTCCGGAAAGCACTCCGGTCAAGGCCCCCGCCGCGACCAACTTGCCGGCACAGGACCAGCGAAAACGAAGCACTCCATCCGGGTCGCGGCGACAGGAGAAAGCGGTCAAAGGCACCTCCGCCGCTCCGGTGCTCCGCCACATCTTGGCGCCGATCAGCAACATCAAAGCCGCAAACAGCCACAGGGTGACAGCATCAGGCAGCGCAATGCCCAGCCATGCCCCGAAGGGCGCACCCAATATCCCGCCAGCCCCGAGCAGAGCACCTGCTCCCCAGACCACCGAGCCGCGCTGCAAAAGTGCCCCGTAAAGAGCGGTCAATCCCACCACCGCCAAGGAAACCGCCACCGCTTCCCGCAAAGGCAGCCCCAGCACATAGAGCAGGAGAGGAACGGCAAAGATCGAGCCTCCTCCGCCGGTCAGCCCCAAGGAGATCCCGACTAGAGCCCCGCATAGGACCGCGTCGATCACGATTAGTGAGAGATGTTCTGTGCGTTGGCGATGCGCTCACACTCCGCACAAAGGCCATCAATATGAACGGCCGGGAATCCCTGGGCCGCCAAATAAGATGCAGCGAGCGACGCGCGCTTCCCGCTGCCACAATGGATGAACAACGTTTTGCCTCGCGGCACTTCGGCCAGCCGGTCACGCAGTCTGGTGTAAGGAATGGAAATCGCACCCGGCAGGTGCCCCTCCTGAAACTCGGAGGTCGTGCGTACATCCAAGATGACCCCCTCCGCGGCGGCTTTGGCGGCATCGAAATCCGGAAACATGGTGCGTTCCGCCGGAACGATTTTCCCTCCCCCTTCCTGCCATTGCCGGCCGGAAATCCAGCCGACCAGACCGTCCAAGCCAATGCGATACAACTGCAAGGCAGCCAAGTCGGCGGACGCCTGGTCCTCGGCGATCAAAAGAATTCTTTCGTTTTCCCCCACATACGAACCGGCTCCCGCGCTGAAAAACGGCCCATGGAGCGGCAGATGGATGGAGCGCGGCACATGACCTTGGACAAACTCATCCCGCGAATCCCTGCTCTCCAAGACGCTGACCGCAGGATCGTCAACCAAAGCTTTCGCTTCGGCCAAAGACAAGGCCACAGCCGGAGGCGCGCCGCCGGTCACGCGAATCCCATCACGGTTGACCCTCTTCATGGTCGCAAAATAAACGGGCGGCTCCGGTTGGCCTCGCAGGATTTCTTTGACGAACCCCTCGGGATCGCCCGCCGCCTGACGCAGAGGCGCATTATACTTGCGCTCATAGCCCAGAGTCGTGGTGGGCACCGCCCCCAGAGATTTGCCGCAGGCACTGCCGGCACCATGACCGGGCAAGATCTGCAGAAAATCTTCCCGCGAAGCTAAACGCCCGACCAACGAAGCCTGCAGCGTCCGCGCCGAGGGCTCCATCACGCCTTTCTGTCCCGCCGCACTCTCGAGCAAATCTGGACGGCCCACATCCCCGACAAAAAGAAAATCCCCGGTGGCCAAGGCGATGGGAGAATCCGCCCCTCCCCCCAGATCGGTGACCAAATAACTCATGTGCTCCGGGGTGTGCCCCGGGGAGTGAACCGCTTCGAGCAAAATATTGCCCACCTTGAAGGTGTCCCCGTTTTTCAATAAAAAGGTGTTGGGACGGCCCTTGCTCCACTGGTAAGTCCAGTCCTTCCCGCCCTCATCGGAAAGATACAATTTGATTTGGGGATCCGCGGCGAACTCTTGGCTGCCGCTGACAAAATCCGCATGGATATGGGTCTCGGCCACCGCCGTGATGCGCAGACCATTTTGCGCCGCCAAGGCCTCATAGCGCGCAATGTCCCGCTCGGGATCGATCACCACGGCTTCGCCCGTGCGCTGACACCCCACGAGGTAGGCGTATTGGGCCAGGTAAGGATCAAAAATTTGTCGTAAAAACATAAGGCGTCAGGAAAGTGGTTCGTTATCGGGCACAGGTCGCTCCGCCCTCGGCCGAGCAGCTTCCCCCGCGGTTGTTCCAAGGCATCCGGGCCAACATCAGCCCCATGCCACACCAATCGGTCAGCCCGGCAAAAATCAGCCCGCACCCCACAAAGCCGCTCAAAAGCAGAAACCACGGAGTCACCACCGTGCCCAAGACCACGCCGGCCACAATGAGGACTCCGGCCCCGATGCGCACTTGGCGCTCGATGGAAATACTCTTCTTCCCGCGATTGACCGGCAATCCGGCCTCATCCCAGGCCATCACACCGCCCTCCAAGACCTCCAACCCGCCATGCCCTGCCGCCTCCAACTTCTCCGCCGCCTGCTTCGCGCGGTTCCCCGACCGGCAAATCAACGCCACCCTCGAACCGCCCATTTCCTTCACCTTCTGCGGATCCAACTCATGCAAAGGCATCAAGCGCGACCCCGGAATATGCACCTCCTCGAATTCCGCCGACGTCCTCACATCAAGCAGAATGCCATCGTTAAAATTCTCGTTCAGTTCCTTGGCACGTATCGTTTTCATTTTTTTCTTGGATATGTTGGTTCTCAGGACATACTTTATCGAGATATCGCGATATGCAAGCTATAAAAGAAAATAAAATCACCATGTCGGATGGGCAGGTGGAGGAGGCCGCGCGGCTTTTCGGGATGCTCTCCGAGCCGGCCCGGCTCTATTTGTTGCGCGCGCTCATGGCGGGTGCTGCTCCGGTCGGGAGGCTGGTCGCGCTGACCGGGATAAAGCAAGGCACGGTTTCGAAGCATTTGGGCATCCTGCACGCCAGCCGCTTTGTCGCCCGCCGCCGCGAGGGAACCCAGGTCTGGTATGAAATCGCGGAGCCTGCCCTGTTTGCATTGTGCGAGCTGATGTGTTCGAGGATCCAGCGCGACGTCGAAGGACAGATTGCGCGCCTTGGAGTGGGCGGACCCGGTAACCCGGAGCCGTAACGATCCAGAAGCCGTAGTGTTTTCCCAGCTCTGGCCGAGGCAAGCGCCGGTTCACGGCGAACCACTTTTTGCTGAACAATGTCGCGCGTGACCAAGGGGCACGGGCGTTTGCCTCCCGACTAACTCGAGGGATGGAGGCCCCGCCGGCCGCAGCGGACCGACTGCTCTTTTCTTCAATGGCACTCGGACGG
>JBBEEK010000109.1:0-3814 GCA_040880825.1 Chthoniobacterales bacterium | reverse complement strand
AAGGGCGTCAACATCATGGCCTTCTGCAAGGAGTTCAACGCCGCCACGCAGAAGCAGGCTGGCGACATTCTCCCGGTCGTCATCACGGTTTACAAAGACAAGTCCTTCACCTTCATTACAAAGTCGCCCCCGGCTTCTGTGCTGATCAAAAAAGCCGCCGGCATCGCCGCCGGTTCGAAGGAGCCCAACAAAACCAAGGTCGGCAAACTTACCAAGAAGCAACTCCTCGAAATCGTCAAAATCAAGATGAATGACCTCAATGCCCGCGACGACGAGGCCGCGATGAAGATCATCGCCGGCACCGCCCGCCAGATGGGCGTCGAAGTGGAAGCTTAAGAAATTTCAACCCGTCCCGCGTGCAAGCGCGGGACACAACCGCAGGAGTCTGCCGCGGCGGACGCTCGCACTGCAAAAAAACCATGGCAAAAAACAGAAGTAAACGTTACGAGGCGGCCAAAAAAGCCGTCGATCCCGCGCGGAAATATCCGCTGGCTGAAGCAGTCAAAGTCCTCAAGGATATGCCCGCGGCCAAATATGACATGACCGTCACCCTCTCGATGCACCTGGGGGTGGACCCGAAGCAGTCCGATCAGATGGTCCGCGGCACCACGCCGCTCCCCCACGGCAGCGGCAAAAATGTCCGCGTGCTTGTCTTCGCCACCGGGGCCGCCGCCGAAGCAGCCAAAGCCGCTGGCGCCGAGTTCGTCGGTTACGAGGACATGATCAAAAAATGCACCGAGGGTTTCTCTGATTTCGACGTGGCCATTTCCACCCCGGCTGCCATGTCCGAGGTTCGCAAGCTGGGCAAAGTGCTCGGCCCGCGCGGTCTCATGCCCAATCCCAAGACCGGCACGGTCACCGACGACACGGCCAAGGCGATCGGCGAAGTGAAAGCCGGACGCGTGGAGTTCAAACTCGACAAGAACGGCAACATCGCCGTTCCGGTCGGCAAATTTTCCTTCAGCGAGGAAGCGCTCGTGGCCAACGCTGATGTCGTGCTCGATGCGGTAGCCAAGTCCCGCCCGCCGACCACCAAAGGCGTCTTCATCGAAAGCGTGACCCTCGCGGCCACCGTCACCCCCGGCATCCCGCTGGACCTCTCCAACCTCAGCAAGAACTGACCGCCATGCGCCCCGAAAAAGCCAATATCGTCAAGGATCTCAAAGACCAGCTGAACGCTTCGCCGTTCCTGCTCGTCGCCGATTACACCGGGCTCAAAGTCGACCAGTTCGCCGAACTTCGCACCCGCCTGTTCGCCGTCGGCGCCGAGTGCCACGTGGTGAAAAACACCATGCTGCGCATTGCCGCCAACGAACTAGGCCTCCCCGACATGGCCGAATCGCTGAGTGGCCAGACCGCCATCGTCACCGGTGAGCAGGACATCTGCGCCACGGCCAAGGTGATCAAAACCTTCGCTGCCGAGTTCCAGAAGCCTTCAGTCAAAGTAGGTATCCTCGACAACGCCCTCCTCACCGCCGCGCAGGTCCAAGTCATGGCCGATCTGCCGCCGCTGCCGGTGTTGCAGTCCCAACTGCTGGGCTTGCTCAACATGCCGGCCAGCCAGCTGGTGCGCACTCTCAACGAGCCCGGCGCGAGCCTTGCGCGGGTGCTCAAGGCCAAAGTCGACGCCGCGGGAGGGGCGGCCTGAACAATTTTCCCGCGCGTCCGTTCTGCGGGCGCACGGGAGAAACCAAACATCAACGGTTCCTTGTCGGTCGGACGGCAGTCCGCCTCAAATTCGCCGGAGCCCCGGCGGGCGACAACACCACAACCAAGGAAGCAGGCCGCCGAGGCATCGCCGAAGCGGCCGCTGAAAAGACAGTATGGCTAATATCGAAACTATCGTGGACCAACTGAGCGGCTTGACCGTTCTAGAAGTGTCCGAACTGGTCAAAGCCCTCGAGGAAAAATGGGGAGTCAGTGCCGCCGCCCCGGTGGCCGCTGTCGCCGCGCCCGCCGCTGGCGGAGCCGCTGCCCCTGCGGAGGAGAAGACCTCCTTCGACGTCATCCTCATCGAAACCGGCGGCAACAAGATCGCCGTGATCAAAGAGGTCCGTGCCGCTGTGCCCGGCCTCGGCTTGGCCGACGCCAAAGCCCTGGTCGAGGGCGCTCCCAAGCCCCTCAAAGAAGGGGTCACCAAGGAAGAAGCCGAAGAGATCAAGAAAAAGGTCGAGTCGGCTGGCGCCAAGGTCGAAATCAAGTAAATCTGTGTTCCGGGCGGGGAAAAGGGTAAATATTCCCTTGACCCCCGCCCGGAATCCTCTCATAGTGCAAGGTCTTTCCCGGGAATCCCGTCGAACCATTGTCCAAAGCTTGACACCCTACTCTGAGTCACCGTGGCGCTTGTGCGCGCGCTGGGCTGGAGTAGGGATGTTTTGTCTCGCCGACTTTTTCGTTGTGGAAGGGAATTAGACCAGCGCTCCGCGCAACAACACCACCATCGCATCCATGTCAGATCGTCTCTACTTCGGCAAACTCAAGGAAACCACGGAAGCACCCAACCTCATCGAACTGCAGGTCGATTCCTACAAGGAATTTCTGCAAGAGGGCGTCGCACCATCCAAACGCAAAAACACCGGCCTCGAAGCCGTCTTTCGCGAGGTTTTCCCCATCCCGAGCTATGACGAAAAGATGGTGCTTGAATACACGGGCTATGACATTGGTACGCCGAAGCTCGGCTCGCTCGAGGCCCAGCGCGAAGGCGAGACCTTCAGTGCGCCGCTGCACGTGACCTTCCGCTTCAAAGATGAGAAGGGGACCAAGGAGGAAAAAGTCTACATGGGCGAACTCCCGCTCATGACCCCGCAGGGCACGTTCGTCATCAATGGCGCCGAGCGCGTCATCGTCAGCCAGCTTCACCGCTCGCCCGGCATCTGCTTCGAGTCGACCATCCACGCCAACGGCAAGGTCCTCTACAGCTTCCGCATCATCCCGGACCGCGGTTCGTGGGTCGAAGTCCAGTTCGACACCAATGATTTACTTTACGTCTACATGGATCGCCGCAAACGCCGGCGCAAATTCCTGGCCACGACTTTCCTGCGGGCCATGGGCTATCCTTCGGACAAGGACATCGTCGGTCTTTTCTACACGCCGCAAGACCTCAAGCTCAGCGGTCGCCTCGACGAGGACGACCTCGCTAGCAAGGTCTTGGTCGAGGATATCAAGGATGGCGAGATCGTGCTGGCCAACGCTTTCGAGCCGTTGAACAAGGCGACGATTGCCCGTCTCCTTGCCGCCGGCATCGCCAAGGTCTCGGTGGTCGACGTCTCGGCTGATGACACCATCATCAAGTCGCTGCGCAAAGATCCCGCGCACAACGAAGAGGAGGCGCTTAAGGACATCTACCGCAAGCTGCGCCCCGGCGACCCGCCAACCGTGGCCAACGCCAAAAGCATGCTCAAGCGCATGTTCTTCGATCCGAAAAAATACGACCTGGGCCGTGTTGGTCGTCATAAAATCAATATCAAGCTCAATCTCAACGTGCCGGACGAGACCCGCGTGATGACGCGCGAGGATTTCATCGCCGCGGTCCGTCACCTGCTTGAGCTCAAGCGCGAAGAGGGGATGGTCGACGACATTGATCACCTCGGCAGCCGCCGCGTCCGCACCGTCGGTGAGCTTCTGGCCAACCAGTGCCGCACCGGCCTGGCCCGCACCGAGCGCGTGGTCAAGGAGCGCATGACCTTGTTCGACTCCGCACTCGAGCACATCACTCCGTCCAAACTGATCAACCCGAAAGCCCTCAGCGGCGTCGTGCGTGATTTCTTCGGCCGCTCGCAGTTGAGCCAGTTCATGGACCAGACGAATCCGTTGT
>JBBEEK010000108.1:0-24755 GCA_040880825.1 Chthoniobacterales bacterium | reverse complement strand
GCATGATGAGGTCGGGGCCGTCGACGCCTTCGGGGAAGCCCGGGAAATTTTCCACGGCGGTGGTGGTGGTGAGTTGGCCGCCGGGCTGCAGCCCTTGCAGGACGAGGGGCGCGAGCGAGGCGCGCCCGGCATAAATGGCCGCGGTGAGTCCGGCGCAGCCGGTGCCGACGATGACGAGTTTTTCCATGGACCGAGAGGTTACTCGAGAGGGCGCGGCGGGGCCAAGCCCGGGAGGAGTTGGGGGATGATAGAGAAGGTCAGCCCAAGATGGCGTGGAGTTCGCGCTCCAGTTCGGCGAAGCGTTCGTCGCTCAGCACGGTGACGCGCGAGCAGGACTCGAGGTCGGTATCCATTTCGGCCCACGAGCGGCAACCGCCGAAGGATTTTTGCCAGGCGATGCGCTGCGGCGGGTCGAGGCGGTAGACGCGCAGGAGGGCGATCTGCACGCCGAGTCCGGGTTTTTGGTCGAAGCGGGCCTCGACTTCTTCGGGGGTGAAGATGTGAAAGGCCTGCAATTTGGCGAGCAGGGAGCGGTCGGTCACGACCTTATGCCACACCAGAGAGGCGGCGTGGCGGATTTCGACGGACTCGCGTTCCCCCTCCGATCCGGCTTGGCGCGCGGCGAAGTCGGCCTCGGGCACAACCCGCTCGGCCTGCTCGTGAAAGAAGGTGGGCAGGAGGGCAAATTCCGTGTGTTCGAAGCGAAGTCCGCCCGGACCCTCGGCGATGCCGCCCTTGCGGATGACGATTACTTGGCGTCCGGCGCCGAGGGCTTCACAGACAACATCCCATTCCTTGAGGGCGGGCGACATGGGGTGGAGTATAGCGAAGGGTGAGGTGCGAGGCCAAGCCGAGGCTGTTTCCGGCTTGACCCTGCGCCGGTGTTCCAGCACTTAAACACCTTTGCGCGCCGTCCCCGGTGTGCCGCAAGCCATCCACCAATGAGTCTTCGCCCCATCTTACCTCTCCTTTTCCTGGCGGTCTTGATCGCCCCGGCCACTGCCCAGATGATTCCGCCTGGCAGCGGTCCCATCGTCCGCTCGCTTAACATCGATTATGTCGGTGCGGAAACGATCAGCCGCGAGCGCGTGCTGGCCAACCTGAAAACGAAGGTCGGTGATCCCTATTCGGAGCGGGCGGCGGAGGACGATGTGCGCGCGCTCTTCGCCACCGGCGACGTGGCCAACGTGCGCATTTTCGCCGAACCAGAGGGCGACGGCGTCAAGGTCACGGTGTTGCTGCAGGGCCGTGCCGTGGTCACGGAGATTCTTATCGAAGGCGCCACCTCGATCAGCCCCCAGCGTTTGCGTCGCGACCTCACTTTCAAGGTCGGCGATCGTCTGAGCGAAGAACAGGTCGAGCGTTCTCGCCAGACCATGCTGCAGATGTATCAGGATCGGAATTTCGGCGGCGTGGAGATCACCTACCGCATCGACACAAACGATCGCACCGGCGATTCGCGAGTCATCTACACCGTCAGCGAGGGAGCCAAGCAGGTCGTCAAGCGCATCGACTTTGTGGGCAACGATTCGGTGCTGGCCAAAGATTTACGCAAGGCGATGAAGACCCAAACGCAAAATTTGCTGTCTATCTTCAACAAAAGCGGGCGTCTCGTACCTTCGCAATTGCGCGAGGACCGCGAGGCCATCCGCAACGTCTACCAGAACCGCGGTTTCGCCGACGTCCAGGTGGCCGACGTCCAGGTGGCGCCGCTGAACGGCGACGCGGTGGAACTCATTTTCACCATTGCCGAAGGCATCCAATACAGCGTGAACCGCCTCAACGTCGACGGCGTGCTCGTCGCCGCGCCCGAAGAATTGATAGCCAAGCTCGGCATGATCGAAGGCTCGCTCTACACGCCGGATGGGTTGAGCGGCGATCTCCGGACGATCCGCGATTTCTACGGCACGGAGGGGTACATCGACGCCAACATCGTGCCGGAGATTTCGCCAGCCGGCGCGGGGTTGGTCGATATCACCTACCGCATCGACGAGGGCACGCAGAGCTTCGTCAATCTCGTCAACATCCAAGGCAACACGCGCACCAAGGACCACGTGATCCGGCGCGAATTGGCTGTCACCCCCGGCGATGTTTACGACACGGTGCTGGTCGACGTGAGCCGCCAGCGTCTGGAAAACCTGAACTACTTCAACACGGTTCAGACCGTGCCGACCGACACCATGATGCCGGGACGCAAGGACTTGAACGTCATTGTCGACGAGAAGCGCACCGGTTCTTTCAACTTCGGCGTCGGCTTCAGCACCGTCGACAGCCTCGTCGGTTTCGCCGAAGTGCAGCAGACGAACTTCGACCTCTTCGGCTGGCCCAACTTCGTCGGCGGCGGCCAGCGCCTGCGTATCCGCGGTCAATACGGCATCGAGCGCGCCGACGCGGTGATTTCGTTCACCGAGCCATGGTTCCTCGGGCAAAAGCTTTCTCTGGGCACGGAACTCTTTTACCGCGAGGCAAGCTTCCTCAGTCCGCTCTACAAGCAGTCCAACTACGGCGGCGCCATCCAACTGCGCAAGCCCTTCACCGAGTTTGTCTCCGCAAACCTCGAATACCGCCTCGAGGGCATCGATGTTTATGACGTGAAGGACAGCGCCCCCGTGCAGATTTCTTCGCAAGAAGGCTACTATGTGCGCAACGCCGTCAGCGGTGGTATCACCTTCGACTCCCGCGACAACCTCTTCCTGACACGGCGCGGGACCTTCGTCAATTTGACCGGCTTCCTCGCTGGCATCACCGGCGAGCAGGACACCGACAACTACGGCATTTCGCTCGAAGGTTCCCAGCACGTGCTGCTGCCGTGGGACATTATCTTCCTGTTCCGCGGTCAGCTGGCCACGGTCGACGCCTGGAGCGGGGACGGCGAGGTGCCCATTTTCGACCGCCTCTTCCTTGGTGGTGCCAACAACCTCCGCGGTTTCAACTTCCGTGAGGTCGGTCCCAATGAGGACGGCGACTATTATGGCGGCAACTCGCTGGGCTACATGACCTTGGAGGCCACTTTTCCGATCATCAGCCGCGTCCGCGGCGCCTTCTTCACCGATTGGGGCTTTGTCAACGAACGCTCCTGGGACTTCGATAGCGGCAACTACAATGCGGACTTCGGCTTTGGTATTCGTCTGGACCTGCCCATCGGTCCCATCCGCATCGATTACGGTATTCCCTTCGTTTACGACAAACACAACGGCCCGCCGGGCAAGATTCAGTTCAACATCGGCTACCAATTTTGAACGTTTCCCGGCCCGACGCCGTCTGATCAAAAGGCTTTACTCCTGACCAACACCACACACTATCACCTCCTTCTATGAAAAAACTGCTTCCGTTCCTGATCATTGCCGCCCTTGCCAGTTTCCTTGGCGCCACTCCGGCCGCGGCCCAGATGAAAGTCGGCATCGTCGACATGAACAAAGTTTTCACCAGCTACTACAAAACCAAGGATGCTGAAGCGCGCCTCAATGACGCCCGCGCGCAGGCCAAGACCGATCTCGACGGCCGCCTCGAGACCCTCAAGGGCAACATGGAACAAATCAACAAACTCGAGGCCGATACCAAAAAGCCCGAGTTGACCGCCGACAAACGCGAGGCCGCCATCAAGCAGCGCGACGAGAAAATCAACGAAGTGCGCAATCTCGACCGTGAAATCGGGGAGTTCCGCCAAACCCGCGAGCGCCAGTTGCAGGAGCAGTTCATGCGCATGCGGGGCGACATCGTGCAGGACATCATGAAAGTCGTGGAGTCCCGCGTGAAGTCCGAGGGCTATGACCTTGTCCTCGACTCGTCCGGCCTCGGCATCAGCCAAGTGAAAATCGTGCTCTTTTCCGCTCCTTCGATGGATTTCAGCGACAACATCATCACGGCGCTGAACAGCAGCGCGCCGAAAAAAGCCGCCGAGTAGGGGCGCCGGGAGCTCCCGGTTGCTGGCCCATGTTGACTGTCGCCGAACTGGCCGACCGCGTTGGCGGGGAATACCCGCCGGAATCCGCGGCGGTTTCCGTCACCGGCCCCGCTTCTCTGGCGGACGCCCGGCCCGGTGAGGTCTCCTTCTTTGCGCATCCGCGCTACGTCGGCGAGCTGCGCACCACCCGCGCCTCAGCCGTGTTGGTGCCGCGCGATTTTGCCGGTGAGACCGCCTCGGTGCCTGTGCGTGTGGACAACCCTTCGCGCGCTTTCACCGAGATCACTGCGCTGTTTATCCGCCCGCCCGTGTCACCACCAGCGGGCGTGCACCCGGCGGCCCAGGTTCACGAAGGCGCCTCCATCGACCCCTCGGCCTCGGTCTGCGAATATGCCGTGGTTATGCCCGGTGCCACGGTGGGCCCGCGCTCCATCGTCGGCGCGGGTTCTTACGTCGGGCGCGACGCGCGTCTCGGGGCCGATTGCCTCCTGCATCCCCATGCCGTGGTGCGGGAGGATTGCCAAGTCGGGGACCGTGTCATTCTCCATTGCGGGGTGGTCGTCGGGTCCGACGGATTTGGCTATGACACCAAAGACGGCCGCCACTGCAAAATCCCGCAAAGCGGCCGTGTCGTCATCGGTAACGATGTCGAGATCGGCGCGAATACCACGATCGACCGCGCCCGCTTCGGCCGCACGGTCATCGGCGAAGGGACCAAGATCGATAACCTCGTCATGATCGCCCACAACGTCGTCATCGGCCGCCACTGCATCATTTGCGCACAAGTCGGCATTTCCGGCAGCACCCAGATTGGTGACTATGTCGTGCTGGCCGGGCAAGCCGGGCTGGTCGGCCACATCAAGGTCGGCGATGGCGCCATCGTCGGCGCGCAGAGCGGCTTGAGCAACGATCTCGCTCCGAAGGCCATCGTCGTCGGGAGTCCGCCCCGCCCGATCGGCGACTGGAAACGCGCGGTTGTGCGCATCGACAAGCTCGGACAGCTTTACGAGCGCGTGCGGAAGCTCGAAAAGCGGGCCGGCGGAGAATCATGATCCTGCTGGTCTTCTGCACCTTTCCGGATGCCGACGCCGCGGCTTCCGTCACACGGACGCTGGTAGAGGAGCGACTTGTCGCCTGCGGCAACATTATCCCCGGCGTGCGCTCCATTTACGCGTGGGAGGGCAAGCTGGAAGATGTCGGTGAAGTGCTGGTGGTCTTCAAAACCACCGGCCCGGCCTACGCCAAGCTGGAGAAACGTTTGCTCAAGCTTCATCCCCATGACACGCCGGAGATCGTGGCGCTCGAAGCCGGGGCGGCGGCCAAGGCCTACGCCGCCTGGGTGGCCGATGCGACCAAGGGATAAGACCAACGTCCGCGCCGGTGCTACTCCAGTCTTTCCTTCCGGTCCCGGGGAGCACGGCCGCCCCCGGCCGTGGTCAGCGGTGACCTCGCTGCTGACTCTTGCCGGATAACGGCGCCGCGCGGGGCGCCCGGCGCAACACGCGAGGCCTCCAACTCGTAGAGGCTTACGGCTCGGAGAGGCGCGTGTGGTCCCCGGGACCTCGGAAGCCGACACGGGCAAAGGTCTGAAAGTTTGGGGACGTTGGTATAATCAACCAGGATGTCGGTCGATCGCGCCGTTCCGGCGCGACAGGCTGCGGGAAAATCGCGCTGAGACATCGCGATCCACCTTTCGCCCGGGTGCTCCCCGTATTACATTCCCCGCATGACCATCCTCGATCGCATCTTGCCGGATGTGCGCCGCGAGCTCGACGCCGCACGGGCGGCCATGCCGTTAGACGAAGTGAAGCGCCGGGCGGCCGAGGCGCCTGCGCCGAGAGACTTCGCCGGGGCCTTGATGTCGCATGGCTTCGGCCTGATCGCCGAGGTCAAGCGCCGCTCGCCGAGCGTGGGGGAGATGCGGGTGGAAAATGTCGCGGCGGCCGCCCGGGCTTATGAGAGCAGTCCGCTGGTGCGCGCGGTTTCCGTGCTGACCCACCAGACACATTTTGGCATGGGGATGGATGAACTGCGGGAGATCGCCGCCGCCTCGACCAAACCGGTCTTGCGTAAAGACTTTATCCTCGATCCCTACCAGATCTACGCCGCGCGGGCCGCTGGCGCCGATGCCGTGCTGCTCATGGCCAATGTGCTCTCCGCCGGACAACTGCGCGACCTGCACGAAGTCGTCCTCGAGTTGGGCATGGAAGCACTCTTCGAAGTGCACGAGAAAAGCGAGATCAGCGCACTGCCGGCCACCGCGCGTGTGGTCGGGATCAACAGCCGGAAATTCAAATCCCGGCAGGGTATCGTTGAAACCGGGCGCAGCACCGACGAAGATTTCACCCTCGATTTTGCGGCCTTCGAGCTGGCCGAGAGTCTGCCCGCCGGCTGCGTGCGGGTGGCCGAAAGCGGGGTTGCTGTGGGAACCGTCGCGCCGCTGGCCGGGCGTTTCGACGCCGCGTTGGTCGGCACCTCCCTCCTGCGTGATCCTCGGGGTGTCGAGGCGGCGCTTGATGATTTCGCGCGCGCGCTTGCCGGGGTGGGGGCCTGAAGTCCATCCTGCAGGCCGATATGGTGGGCAAAGACTTTCTGCGTGAAACGGTCGAGGCGCCCGAGACGCCCCTCGACGTCTCGTTGCGTCCGCCCATGTTCGCCGAGTTCGCCGGTCAGGCGCGGGTCGTCGAGCGGCTTGAGCTGATGGTCGATGCGGCGCGCCGGCGCGGCGACGTGTTGCAGCATATCCTGATTTCCGGCCCGCCCGGCCTCGGCAAGACGACGCTGGCGCTCATTCTCGGCAATGCCATGGGCGCCGAGGTCAAATGCACCAGCGGGCCGACCATCGAGAAAGCCGGTGACCTCGCCGGTCTGCTGACCACGCTGCCCGAGGGGGCCATTCTTTTCATCGACGAAATCCACCGCCTGCAGCCGGCCATCGAGGAGTATTTGTATCCGGCGATGGAGGACTACAAAGTCGACATCATCATCGATCAGGGACCCAACGCCCGCAGCGTGCGCCTCAACCTGCCGAAGTTCACGCTGGTCGGGGCGACGACCCGTTCCGGCATGATCAGTGCGCCGCTGCGCTCGCGCTTCGGCATGACCTGCCGGCTCGACTATTACGCGGCCGACGAACTCATGCGCATCGTCGAACGCAGCGCCGGCCTGCTCAATGTCGCCATCGAGCAAGGCGGGGCGCAGGAAATCGCCAACCGCTCCCGCGGCACACCGCGCATCGCCAACAATCTTTTGCAGTGGTGCCGTGACTATGCGCAGGTGCGGGCCGAGGGATTGATCACCGCGGAAACGGCGGCGGCCGCCTTGACCATGCTCGACATCGACGGCGACGGACTCGATGAGATGGACAAGCGCATCCTCGAGACCATTGTTCACCGTTTCGGTGGCGGGCCGGTCGGTTTGAGCTCGCTGGCCGTGGCGACCGGAGAGGAGTCCGGCACGCTCGAGGAGGTGCACGAACCGTTCCTCATCATGCGCGGCTACCTGCAACGCACCCCGCAAGGCCGCACGGCCATGCCGGCCGCCTACCGAAAACTCGGCGCCGTGCCGCCCTCGGCCCCGGGCGATCTTTTCGCTCAGTAACGCCGCGCCATGGAAGCCGCCCGTCCCGCCGCCCGCCCCGCCGCCCGGAGGATCGCTTTTGTTTTCACTTCTATGCCGGTCGGCGGAGCCGAGGATTTCGCCCTCGGCGTGGGTCCGCATCTCGCGCCGGATTTCGAGGCGCACTACGTCTGCCTGCGCGAACCCGGACGGCTCGGCGAGCAAGCCAGGGCGGAAGGGCGCCCAGTCCATCTCGTGCCGGTCTTTTCCTCGTGCTGGATCACCCCCTGGGCGGTCCGGCGGTTCGCCGCGTGGTTGCGGCGGGAAAGCATCGCTGCGGTGCATTCGCAAACCCACCACGCGCATGTCTTCGCGACCAAGGCGGCCAAACTTGCCTGCATCCCTTCGGTTGTGCACCAGCAGAAAACCCTCGGGGAACTTTCCCCCCGCCGCCGCCGGATTTTCCGCGCCTGTGTAAACCGGGCCTCGCATGTCGTGGCGCTGTCGGCGCACACCGCGCGGGATCTGGGGGAAACCCTCGCCGTGCCCGCGGAAAAAATTTCCGTGGTGGCCAACGGCATCGAGCGCAGCATTTTTTGTCCGCCCGCCGACCGCGCCGCCCTGCGCCGCCAACTCGGCTTGCCGGATGGCGTCCTGCTCGCCGCGAGCGTCGGCCGTTTGCACCACCACAAAAGCCACGAGACAACCATCGAGGCGGTGGCGCTCGCCCGCCGGCAAGGCGTCGCCGTGACCGCCGTGCTCGTCGGTGAGGGAGCCCGGCGCGCGGACCTCGAGGGCTTGGCCCGCGCACGGGGTGTGGACGACGCGGTCATTTTCACCGGCGCGCAGCGTCCCGTGCTCCCTTGGCTGCAAGTCCCGGATGTGTTTGTCCTCTCTTCGGTCTGGGAGGGCCAACCGCTCGCCTTGTTGCAGGCCGCGGCCTGCGGCGTTCCGGTGCTGGCCAGCAACATCGAGGGCAATACCGCGGTGCTCGGACGCGACCATCCGGGGCTTTTCGCCCAGGGCGATGCGGCGTGGCTGGCCAAACTTTTCGTCGCGTCCCGCGATCCGGGTTTTCTCCGGCAGCTGCACGAAAGCCAGCGGCGGGTGGATATTCCGTGGAGCGACCGGTCTGCGCGGCAGTTGGCCGACATCTACCGCACGCTCCTCCCGTGAAGCCGCTGCACATCGCCATTTTGGCGCCGACGTTCCTGCCCAAATGCTCCGGGGCGGAAGTTTTCCACCACAATCTTGCCGTGCAATTGGTCGGGGCCGGACACCGGGTGACGGTCATCGCGCCGCGCGCGCGGGTGCGGCAACTCCGTGCGCGGGGCTGGGATCTTCCCTACGCCCTCGCGTCCTATCCCGACAAGCGATGGAACTGGCTCAAGCGCCAACTCGGTTTCGCCTGCTGGCTCAACCGCCGCGCGTTGGACTCCTTGCAGCGCCGGCACCGGTTCGACGTCTGGCACGCCTTTGTTCTTTATCCGGCGGGTGTCGTCCTCGCCGACTGGCAGCGCCGCTCGGGTGTGCCGGGCCTGGTGCGCGCGGTCGGCGATGATGTGTCCGGTCTGCCTTCGCAGGGGCACAGCACGCACGTGGCACAGGCCCTGCGCGACAAGCTTCCCTCGGCCGGTGCGTTGGTCGCGCTCTCGCGGGAAATGGCGGACGAGTTATCCGCGCTCGGCGTGGCTCCGGAGAAAATCCGCATCGTGCCCAATGCCGTCGAGGCGGACCGTTTTGTCGCGTCGCCCGTGTTGCGCCGCACCGCGCGCGAGGAACTCGGCATTCCCCAAGATGCGTTCGTCTTCCTCTGCGTGGCGCGGCATCACCCGCAAAAGGATTTTCCCACCCTGCTTGCCGCCTTCCGCCAATTGCGCGGCGCTCTCGCGGATCGTGCTCTGCATCTGGTCATCGCCGGCCGCGACACCGAGGAGCTGCGTCGGGAACTCGGCGATCTCGCCGGAAGCGTGCATCTTTGCCAGTTCGGTCCGGAAGATTCCACGCACGGCGTGCCGTCCATGCCGCCGCCCAGACTGGTCGCAGTCTACCTCGCGTCCGATGCCTTCGTTCTTTCGTCTTTGCTCGAAGGTTTCAGTTCCGCGCTTGTCGAGGCGATGGCCGCGGGGCTGCCGCTCGTCGTCACCGACGCGCCGGGTATCCGCGGCGTGGTCACCCATGACCACGAAGGCCTCCTTGTTCCCTTGCGCTCGCCGGACGCGATGTCCGCAGCCATGCAGCGCATTGCCACCGATGCCGGCCTGCGGGAGCGTCTGTCCGCCGCCGGGCGCGCGACGGCCGGACGCTACAGCTGGCCCGTGGTGCGCGATGCCTACACGGCGCTTTACCGCGAGTTGATCGACCGCGCCGCTTCCCGTCTCCAGCGGTAGCCGAAGTTGCGCAATCCGCGGGCGGTCAGGGCCGTGATGGCCCACCATTCGAAGCGTCCCAGTCCCATGAGATACTCGTCATCGCGGACAATCTCCCGGTTCGTCTCCAATCGCATGCGGTTGCCCTCGATGCCGTGGTGGAGTCCTTCGCGGAACTTCAAAGTCTGCGGGTCCCAGGGCAGGGAAACCTCGTGCAGGACACGACGGACTTCCTCTTCCGGACGTGCCACGAGATCCTCATAGCGGACGTGCAGGTAGCTGGTGCCGGCACGCGGACGGAACGCGCGCGCGAGCCGCCGGTTGAGCCGTTCCCATTGCCGTGCGGTTGGTGCCAAGCGGTATCCATGGTCCCGCGCGCGGCGCTCGGCCTTGCGGCGGTGGCTGAAAACCACGGCCCGGCTGTCCCGGACCATATGAAGCACGTGCAAGTCGAACCGCCCGGAACGTTCGAGCATCAGAGCCCGGCCGATGTTTTTCGAATTATCCAGCACGACCTGCCGTCCGCGGAAGGAAAGCGCACGGCGGCACAAGTCCTCATTGGCCTCGGGCTCGTCGGCGCGGAATGCCATGTTTCCGGGCAGGACGGTCTGCCAGAAAGCGCAGGAGGAAACCGGATCCCCGCAATTGCAAGTGGCCGGGGCGCCGCCGTCCGACGATTGCACGGCGGCGATCTTCTTGGCCTCGCCCAGGCTTTCGATGCCGGGATGCGAACCGAGCAGGAGGTCCATCAGCGTGCTCCCGCTGTAACTTGATCCGGCGATGTAGATGAGGGGTATGCGCTCGCTCACGGGAAACCGGCGGATGGCCGCAAGCGCGACCGGACCTGCATGGATGATTCCGCCGACCAAATAAACCGGCCCCGGCCGGGAAAGTCCACGCTCCAATCACCGCGCGGGCGCCTTTGCTCCCCTCGCGACGCAGAATGGCGACGGCGCCGAGCGTGGTATCGAGGCCTTTCTTGCCGAGGAAGCGGCAAGCTTGCAGCAGGCGGACGGGGTGGCCGCGGGAGGGGCGGTGGGCTTTGGCCGGCACGGGCACACCGGTGTAATTGAGGCGGATGAGCGAGGGTCGACGCCGCGTTCGCAGAGCAGGGCGGCGAGCGATTTGCTGCGGCAGAGGAACAGGTCCACCCAGTCCTGCACGGCTTTGAGTTCGTCGGGCGCCATTTTCTCCGAGAGGTCGACGCCGTGGAACGAAACGATTTTGGCCATTGATGTCTCGCGCAGGAAGAGCAGGCAGCGCGCGGCTTCGGTGCCGAAATAAACATGAAAAACTTCCGCCCGGCGGTCCCGGCAGATGCGGTGCAGCTACCCACGGCACCAGACGCGTTGCAGCAAGCGCATGGGATGGCGGTGCAGGCAGACGACCCGCGAGGAGGGGAAGAGGCGTTCGTTCTCCAGGCGACGCGTGATAACCCAATTTTCGTAGCGTTCGATGCCCGTCACTTGGCGGTAGACGTGGAGCATCTCCCGCTTCAGAAAAGTGGCCACGAAGGAGACCAGAACCGGCTGTTTGTCCAGCACGGCGCCGGTAAATACCGCAGGGGGCGCGCTGGCAATCCGGCATTTGCGAGAAAAGGATTTGGTCGCAAGGCGCATGGCTGGCTAACGTCCCGTTTCCGATGAATCCGCCGACCAGTGTCCAGACTGCCCCCGCCGTCCCGTGGCGCGCCTGGGGCGTTGCCACAGAGATGTTTCTCGCCAAGCGAGGATTCTGGCTGCTGGCGGCCTTCGCCGTCGTCTACTACGCGCTTTATGTCAATACCGGCCTCAAGCTGACCGGGGAGCAAGGCAGCAATGCGCTCATCGCCATGCGCATCCTCGGCGGAGAGCGGCCGATCGCCGACATGTTCATCGGCTACAACCTGATGTGGTTTTATCCACTCGTCTGGATTTTCGATGTTCTCGGCCCGAACTGGCTGGCTATGAGGATTTATTTTTTCGTGCTGGCCGGCGTGACAGGTTTGATGGGTTACGCTCTCGTGCAGCGGGTCACCGGGCAGGCGTGGCTGGCCCTCATCACCGGTTTGTTCATGGTGCTCATGCCGGGAGCGATTTTCCGCAACTACTTGGGCTTTCTCGGTGTGCTGGCCGCCACCGTGCTGCTGCGCGGTTATGTGCTCGATGCCGGCGGCGCGCGGCGGCAAATCGCGTGGATGGCCGTGGCGGGCGCGGGAATGAGTCTATGTTTCCTCATCCGCATCGAGCCGAGCTTGCTCATTGCCGTGGTCTGGATCGGGCTTGTCGTGCTCTATCCGTTCGGGGCCCACGGTGAATTTGGCACCCGCCTGCGGACGGTCATGATCGGCACTTTGCTCGGGCTGGTTACTTTTGCGGCGGTGCATGCACCTTTTGTTATTCATGCGTATCAGCGCGGGTTCGGGCCGCAGTTCGTCGGCCAATACTCCACGTATGCCCACATGCTGCAGAGCGAACTTGAAAGAGAGGTGGATCACTGGACGAAAGCTCCACCTGCGCCACCCGCGGTCACGCCGGCGCCCGCGGAGGAAACCGCCCGGGCGCCGATGGTTCAGGAGGTTGGCGACGAGGAGTCCGCGGCCGAAGTCGGCGGTCGTGATGGCCGCCGGGCGCTGCCCGCCCCATCGCGCATCATCGGTCCGCGCGGCATCTACTTTTTCGCCGCCGGCCTGTGGTTTCCCGTGCTGCTTGCGCCGGTTTTGGTCCTGACCGGCGCCGTCTTGTTGCTTTTCGCGCTGGCCAAGTTTGATGCTCCCGCCAAGCGGTTGTCGCTCATCATCCTCGCCACCACCGGCTGCGCACTCTCGCTTTTCCCGCAATATTTCTTCTTCCGCCCCGACTCGACACACCTCACGGAATTCCTTCTCGTCTTCTGGCCGGCCTCGGCTTGCTCGGCTTGGGCCGTCTGGGAAACCGCGCGGCGCTATCCCTCGCGGGGGACGGCGATTTGGTGCTGGTTCGTGGCTGCGCTCGTGGCCTTGCAGATGCTGGTCACTTTCAACGCCCTCTTCAGCCGTGAGTCATCGGGCAGCATTCGCGCCGGCCGAGGGATGGACACTCCCTTCCAGGCTCTCAATGGAGTTCGGGCCAAGGTGAAGGCCAAAGAGTTCGCCGATTGGGAGGGCCTCCGTGATTCGGTCTTGGCCCACTCCGCTCCCGGTGACTTTGTCATTACCTATCCCTACGTCCCCATCGTCAACGTCATGTGTGACCGCCCGACCTATCAGTGGAGCCTGTATATTGACAACGCGACGGCGTCGCCGAAGTTCTTCAAGGCCGAAGAGGCCCACCTGGCCGAACGTCGTCCGGCGGTCATTGTGATCAATAACCGTGCGATCAACCGCAGCGAGGTTTCCCGCTTCCACAATTGGGCGGCGCCGTTGCATGCGGTCATTGCGCGCGATTACGAGCTGGTCGGGGAATTTTTCGAACGCATCGAGGTTTACGCCCGGCCGGACAAAGCTGCTGCGGCGCGCGGCACCGGTATCGACTGACAACGTCCTCGGGCCGAAGATCCAGAATCGGGCTTCGCCTCAGCATCATGGGAATCTACCGCCGCACGCTCGCCTACTACCGTCCATTTTTGGGCGAGACGCTTTTGGCTTTGGCCCTGAGCTTGGTCGTCACGGCTTTCAGCCTCCTCAAGCCCTGGCCGTTCAAATACATCGTCGACGGCGTCCTGCCTCCCGGATCCGCCGAATCCAAAGCCCAACTCGCCGCGTGGTTCGGTGCCGCCGGGCCGTCGTCGCTCATTCTCTTTCTCTGCCTGGCGCTGGTGGCCATCACCTTGCTGGCCGGCCTGGCCAACCTCGGCTCGAGTTATCTGCTGATCAAGGTCGGCCTCAAGTCTCTTCTGCGCATCCGCACGGAACTTTATGCGCACCTCCAGCGGCTTTCGCTCAAATTCCACGACACACGCCGCTCGAGCGATTCCAGTTTTCGCGTCGCTTATGACACGCAGTCGATCCAGACCATCTACAACCGCGGCTTCACCAATATCTTCTCCTCGGGCGTCATGCTCGTGGCGACTTTCGTCATCATGGTGCAGCTCGATACCAAACTGACCCTGCTTTCGCTGGCCGTCGTGCCGCTGATCGTTTTTTCCATTCACTATTATGCCAAACGCATCCGCGCGCAGAGCACGACGATCCGTGAGCGCGAAAGCGCGCTCTTGGCCACGCTGCAGGAGGGGCTGGCCTCCGTGCGCATGGTGCACGCCTTCGGCCAGGAGGATCGCGAGGTGGGGCAGTTCCGCGACCGGGCCGACGAAAGTCTGCAGGCCAACCTCCGTCTCACCTTCACCAATGTGACCAGCGCGCTGGTCGTCGGCACCCTCATGGCGGCCGGCACGGCGGTGCTCTACTACGTGGGTTCGCTGCACGTCCTCGAGGGAAAACTCACCTTGGGCGACTTGCTGGTCTTCGCCTCCTACCTGCTCATGCTTTACGCCCCCCTCGAGCAACTGACCTACACGGCCTGGGCCATGGAAGGCGCCGCCGCGGGGGCCAACCGGTGCTTTGATATTCTCGACCGTGAGGATGATGTGGGCGACGCACCGCAGGCCAAAGACGTCGGAAAAGTGCGGGGAGCCATCCGCTTGCGGGGCGTGGATTTCGGCTACGAAGAGTCACGGCCGATTCTTCACGATGTCTCCTTGGCGGTGGAGGCCGGGGACAGCATTGCCATCGTCGGCGGCACCGGCGCGGGCAAAAGCACGCTGCTCAGCCTCGTGCCGCGCTTCTACGACCCGACGCGCGGGGAAGTCCGCGTCGACGGACATGACGTCCGTGAGGTGAAGAAAAAATCCCTTCGTTCCAACATCAGCATGGTGCTGCAAGATACCCTCCTTTTTTCGACCACGGTGCGGGAGAATATCGCTTACGGTCGTCCGGACGCCACGGAGGAGGAGATCATCGAAGCGGCCAAGCGCGCGCAGGCTTACGATTTCATCACGCGGATGTCCGAAGGTTTTTCCAGCCAAGTCGGCGAGCGCGGGGGTCAACTCAGCGTCGGCCAGCGCCAACGCATCGGCATCGCCCGCGCCTTCCTCAAGAATGCACCGATTCTGCTCCTCGATGAACCCACTTCGGCTCTCGATGCTTCGACGGAGGAAGCCGTCATGACCACCATCGCCGAGTTGATGAAGGGGCGCACCACGCTAATGGTGACCCACCGGCTCAACACGGCACACCGCTTCCATCGCATTGTGGTCCTCGAACATGGACGCGTGGTCGAGGAGGGAACCGGTCCGGAGCTGTTGGCCCGCGGCGGGGCTTACGCCGCGATGTTCGCCGCCGGACATTACCAATCATGAAACGCCGCAAAATTATCGTGCTGGGCTTCATGGGCGGCTGTCCCATCGCCGGCGTCATCTGGCAGCATATCCATTACATCGTCGGTCTGCAGCGGTTGGGCCACGACGTTTGGTATGTGGAGGACGGCCTGCGTTATCCTTACGACCCCGAGGCCTATACCATTACGGAGGATGTTTCCTATGCCGCGCGGACCTTGCAACGGCTCGCGACGCAATACGGGTTCGAGGACCGTTGGTGTTTCTGCGCGCGCTATGGCGACCAACCCCGGACCGCGGGATTCAGCTTGGAAAAACTGCGCGCCCTTTACCGCGAGTGCGACGCGGCGCTCAACATCTGCGGCAGCCACGACCTCAACGAAGACCTCCTGACCATCCGCCGTTTGATCTATGTCGAGAGCGATCCGGGCCTCGAACAGATCAAGATCGACTTGGGCGATGCTGCCGTGCGCGATTATCTCGCGCGGCATGCGGCACTTTTCACTTTCGGCGAGCTGGTCGGGACAGACCGCTTCCCGGTGCCGCAGCACGGACGGCAATGGTTGCCCACGCGTCAACCGGTGGTGACCGACCTTTGGTCGACCGGAGCGCCGCCGCCGGATCCGGCCCTCTACACTTCGATCTGCAACTGGTCGACGAGCGGCAAGAAGGACATCACTTGGCGCGGCGACAACTATCTCTGGAGCAAGTCGCTCGAATTTCTGAAATTCGTCGAAGCCCCGCGCCGCTGCGGCGAGACTTTCGAGTTGGCGACCGATATCAAGGACGCGGGCGAAAAGCGGCGCTTCGAGGAGAACGACTGGAGGCTGGCCGATCCGCACGCGCTGAGCATCGACTGGGACCGCTACCGCGACTACATTCGTGGTTCGAAAGGGGAGTTCACCGTGGCCAAGGACCAATACACGCGTCTGCGCACCGGATGGTTCAGCGACCGCTCGGCCTGCTATCTTGCGGCCGGCCGTCCGGTCATCACGCAGCAGACCGGCTTCACGGAATTTTACGGCGGGGACGAAGGTCTCTTTGCCTTCGAAACCATGGAAGAGATCGTCGAAGCCGCGGCAGCCATCCGCGCCGATTATGCGCGACACGCCCGCGCCGCCTCGGCCATCGCGCGCGAGCATTTCGAAGCGGTCAAAGTGCTTTCCTCTCTCCTCGACCGGGCCGACGTTTGATTCATCGTCCATGAAACGCGCCGGTCTCATTTTCCTCGCCGTGGCCGCCGGCCTCCTGCCGGCCTGCGGCTTGCTCGGCAAAAAGCAGGCCGACGATACGCCGGAAGCGACGTTGCCCACGTGGGTCGGCAGAATCGTCATGGTCGATGCCATCCATCGTTTCGTCCTCATCGAGGGGACCATGCTGGGCCGCATGGCCCCCGATGTGGAATTGCTGGCCTTCCGCGAACGCCGGCGCACCGCTTTGCTCCGATTGACCGCGGAAAGTCGCCCCCCCTACCTCGCCGCCGATATCACCGAGGGCCTGCCCGCCATCGGCGACACCGTGGCGCTCGATGAAAGCCGGCCGCCGGAAGCCCTTCCCGCCGAGTAACTCCGGAAAAACTTGGCGCGGGCTCGGGAACGGGGGTTTAATAAGCGACTTGTGAAGAAGTTTCTCTCCAGTGTCGGCCTGCTGGCGGCCCTCTGTTCCTGGGGAAACTTTGCCCGGGCCCAAGAACCGGCCGGCTCCCCGGCTCCGACGCCCGCGGCCGGAAGAGCCAATGTCTCGCAAATCATGAAGGAGACATTTCCGACCGCCGAGCAACTCGCCTCCGCCAGCCCGACGCCCTCCCCGGCGCAGGCCGGGGAACAGCCCACCCCGCTCGCCCCCCTGCCAGCGGGCTTACCCACGCCCCTGCCCAGTCCCGTGGCCTCGCCAGTGCCGGCCATCACGAATGTCTCCGGATTGGACCCTCAACTCGGCGGCGAGATCGAGGCCGGCATTCCCGATCCGATGCAAATGACTTTCCCGACCGAGCCGGAAATTCCCAGCCCGTCCGTCCAGCGCGGCCCCGATCCGGTCACCAGCATCAAATTACCGCCCGCCAGTTCCATGGAGTTGCGCCTCACGCCCGACGCCCAGCGGCTCCAGATTGACGGCGCGATCAGCACCGCCCTGACCAAAAATCCCGAAGTCCTTGCCGCCATCCAGCAGATCCGCCTGACCACCGGCCAGATGATCCAGGTGCGCGCCGCCCTCCTGCCGACCCTCACCGCTTCCAGCTCCTACGAGATCCAGTCCGAGGACCTCGCCGACCCGAACAAGTCCGTTCGCGGCGGCACCTTCGGGCCCGTGCCGCAAAACGAGTCGTGGAATGTCACCATCGCCGTCAACCAGAACATCTGGTCGGGCTGGAAAAACCAGGCCGACTTCTCTGCCGCCCGGCTGGCCAACGACGTTTCCTTCTACGCCCTGCGCCAGACCATCGACAAAGTCGTGGCCGAGACCAAAACGCTCTTTTATGACATCATTTTCAACCGCGCCCTCATCCGTGTGCGCGAGGAATCCGTCGCCGTCCTGCAGACGCAGCTGCAGGATCAGCTGAGCCGCTTCGAGGCCGGCACCGTCCCGCGCTTCAACGTCCTGCAGGCCGAGGTCGCCCTGGCCAATGCCATCCCGCCCGTTATCCAGGCCCGCAACCAGCTCCGCATCTCCCAATTCACCCTCGTCAAGCAACTCGGCCTCAACTACCCGAGCGACCCGTCGCTTGTGCCCGTCGATGTCCTCGGCCAACTCGAATACAACCCGATCAAGATCAAACTCGGCGAATCCGTCTTCGCCGCCCTGGCCCGCAATCCCTCACTCAAGGTCCAGCGGCAGAGTATCCTTATCGACGCCGAACGCCTCAAAGCCGCCATGTCCGGCTTCCAGCCCACGCTCAACGCCACCGCCGGCTGGCAGACCTTCAACATCCCGCTGGCCAGCCAACTCGACGAGACGGTCAACGGCTGGTTCTTCGGCGTGACCGGCAGTTGGAACCTCTTCGACGGGCTGGCCACCGTCGGCGCGACCAAGGCCGCCCGCGCCGCGCTCGAGCAGTCGCGCATCAACTATGACAATTCCGTGCGCGGCGTCGAACTCGACGTCCAGCGTGCCGTGTCCAACCTCATCGAGGCGCAGGAAGTCATCGACAGCCAGCGCGCCAGCGTGGTGCAGGCCACCGAGGCCCTGCGCCTCTCGCGCGAGCGGCTCGACGCCGGCGCCGGCACCCAGCTCGACGTCCTCAACGCCCAAGTCTCCCTCCTCCAGTCCCAGACGACGGAACTTGAGGCCCGCTACCGCTACATCATCGCGATGGCCGAATACAACCGCGTCCTCTCCCTCGACACCGTCTACGCCGACACCTACGACGACCCGATGCTTTCGTCGAACGATCGCCGCCGCAACGACCTCCTCAACGCCACCGACAACCCGAACCCCGGCGTCCTCGGTGGCACCATGCCGAAAAAGAACGAGACCCTCCGCGGCGCCAAACCGGCCAAGGAAAAGAAAGTCCGTCCCGCCCCGACGCCCGCCAACCAGAAGCAAAGCGTCAAAAAGCGCTGACCGTGGCCGTGGCGACGCCGAACTTCACGCCCCTCGCGGGCCTTCCGGGAGTGCGCGCCACCTTCATCCCGCGCCTGCCCGGCCTTGACGTCGGGACCGACCGCGCCACCGCGCTGGCCCGCTTGGCCCCGG
Source organism: Chthoniobacterales bacterium (assembly GCA_040880825.1). GTDB lineage: Bacteria > Verrucomicrobiota > Verrucomicrobiia > Chthoniobacterales > JACTMZ01 > JACTMZ01. The sequence continues at coordinate 5,942 of JBBEEK010000108.1, read as the reverse complement.
CCCACGCCGAATTTCTCCAGGACCGCGGGTTCGACGCCGCGCGCCTTGCCACCGCGGAACAAATCCACGCCGACACCGTCGCCGTGGCCGCAACCCCCGGGGTGCAGGCCGGGGCGGACGCCCTCGTGACCGCCGAACGCGGCGTTGCCCTCGGTATTTATGTCGCCGACTGCGCCGCTGTCTTCCTGGCCGACCGTCGCGGCCGCGCCGTCGGTCTCGTTCATTCCGGCCGCGCCGGCACCGCGCTGAATATCACCGGCCGCACCATCGGCGTGCTGCGGGAAAAATTCGGGGTCGATCCGGCCGACCTTGTCGTCCACCTCAGCCCGTGCATCCGCCCGCCGCTTTACGAGACCGACTTCGCCGCCGAAATCGTCGCCCAAGCCCGCGCCGCCGGGGCGGGGGAGATTGTTGATCATGGCATTTGCACCGGCCGCGAGGTCGGGCGTTATTACTCCTACCGCGTTGAGCGCGGCCGCACCGGCCGCATGCTCGCGGTGCTCGCCCTCGCTTCATGATCCGGAACTTCGAAGAATCCCGCCCCGAATGGATGGACGTGGCCGAGACGGCTTCGCCCGAACTCGAGCGCGACCTCGCCAACCTCGAGTCGCTCAACCGCCGCTTCGGCGCGCACAAGCTCGTCCTCGATTACCTGACCCCCGTGCTGGAGCGTCGCCAACCCCTGCGCGTCCTCGACCTCGGCACCGGCGCGGCCGACATCCCGCGCGTCCTCGTCCGCCGCGCCCGCGAACTCGGCTGCCCGATCATCATCACCGCGATCGACCGCCAGCAGCCCACCCTCGATATCGCGGAGAAATTTTCCGCCGACTTTCCCGAGATCCGCTTCCAACGCGCCGATTTCCTCACCTTTTCCGAAGGTTCTCTTTATGACATCGTCCTCTGCAACCTCGTCCTGCATCACCTCGACGAAACCGACGTCATCCGGTTGCTGCGCCGCTGCCGCGAACTGACCAAGGGCGCGGTCCTCGTCACCGATCTGCGTCGCTCCCGCCTGGCCCAGACGGCCATCTTTGCCGTCACCCAGCTCGTCTACCGCGAGCCCATGACCCGCCATGACGCCCGCCTCTCGGCCGAGCGCGCCTTCTCGTTTCCCGAGCTGCGCAAACTCGCCACCGCCTCCGGCTGGTGGGGTTTCCGCCACAAACGCACCCCCTTCTTTCGCCAAGCCCTCTGGCTCGATATGGCGGCGCGCAAGAGGTAACCCACCCCGCTTGGTCGGGCCCGCTGCCGTTTTCGTCACTCGGCCAGAGGCGCCCACCGGCCAAAGTCGACTCACTGCTTGGTCAGCGCGCCTGCGCACCAACGAAAAAAGGATGCGAGGCGGGGACGCCGCCACTACATCATCCAACGCGGTCTAGCGGCGGCGTCCCCGCCGTCGGTGCCTTTCTCGAATCCGGCCTGTTTTTTCTTCTCCTGCTTTCTCTGTTATTCGTGCCATTAGTGAAATCCGTGGTCAAAACCTGCTGAATAGTCACGGCTCAGGCCGATCGATTTTCCGGTCGGGCCCGCCGGCCCCGCGGGCCGCCGCCTTTTTCCACGGGGCACGGGCGTCTCGCCCGTCATGACCAGACAACACAGGCGAGACGCCCAGGCCCCCTGATCAAGCCGCCCGGAAACCCGCCGATTTCTCCCGTTTCGGCCTTGGGCTTTGCCCCGGCCCGACCTCTTCCCCGCAGTTGCACCCCGCCCGCCCCTCCGCTATAACCGTCTTATGAGTATTTCCACCGCCACCGCCCGCGGACCCGCTTCAGCGCAACAAAGCGCCAAGCTGATGAACGGCGCCGAGATCCTTGTCCGCTGCCTCGAACTCGAGGGAGCCGACACCATTTTCGCTTATCCCGGCGGGGCCAGCATGCCCATCCACCAAGCTCTGACCCGTTCCAAAATCATCCGCACCATTCTCCCACGCCACGAGCAAGGCGGGGTCTTCGCCGCTGAAGGCTACGCCCGCGCCACCGGCAAAGTCGGACTTTGCATGGCCACTTCCGGCCCCGGCGCGACGAACCTCGTCACCGGCCTGGCCGACGCCTTCATGGATTCGGTCCCCGTCATCGCCGTCACCGGCCAGGTGCCGCAGGAAATGATCGGCCGTGGCGCCTTCCAGGAAACCGACTTCTTCGGCATGACCCTGCCGATCGTCAAGCACAGCTATCTCATCTGGGATATCCACGACATCCCGCGCGTGGTCAAAGAGGCCTTCCACATCGCCACCACCGGCCGCCCCGGCCCGGTCGTCATCGATCTGCCGAAAAACATCCAGAACCAGAAAATCGAGCCCGTCTTTCCGGAAAAAATCACCCTGCGCGGTTACGATCCCGACAAGCGCGCCACCGACGAGCAGCTGCTCGAAATGATCCGCCTCATCAAGGAGTCGCGCGATCCCATGATTTATTGCGGGGGTGGCATCATCACGTCCGATGCCGCACCCGAACTCCTCGAGTTCGTCGAACGCACCCAGATCCCCGTGGCCACCACGCTCATGGGCATCGGCAGCTTCCCCGAGACCCATCCGCTCTCGCTCAAGTGGCTCGGCATGCACGGCACCGTCTACGCCAACAACGCCGTCAACGAAGCCGACCTCCTCCTCGCCATCGGCGTGCGCTTCGATGACCGCGTGACCGGCAAGGTGGAAAAATTTGCCGAGCACGGCACCATCGTGCACGTCGATATCGACGACTCCGAGTTGAACAAAAACAAAGTCGTCGCGCTGCCGATCCTGAGCGACGTCAAATACGCCCTCAAGCGCACCAATGAACTCCTGGCCAAGGAAGGCTTCGAGCGCGTCAAGGGCCACAAGTTCGACCGCTTCAAGCCGTGGTATGACAAAATTGCCGCCTGGAAAAAAGCCCAGCCCTTCCGCTACAAAGACACCGAAGACGCCATCCAGCCGCAATACGTCATCGAGCAGCTCTACAAACTGACCAAAGGCCAAGCCATCATCACCACCGGGGTGGGGCAGCACCAGATGTGGGCCGCGCAGTTTTACGATTTCGAGAAACCGCGCGCTTTCATCACCTCGGCCGGCCTCGGTGCCATGGGCTTCGGTTACCCCGCGGCCATGGGCGCCAAAGTCGCCTGCCCCGACGTGGAGGTCATCGACATCGACGGCGACGGCTCCTTCCTCATGAACGTGCAGGAACTGGCCTGCGCCCACGTCGAAAAAATCGGCGCCAAGGCCATCATTCTCAACAACCAGCACCTCGGCATGGTCGTGCAATGGGAAGACCGTTTTTACGAGAGCAACCGAGGTCACACCTTCCTCGGCGACCCCGACGACACTTCGCGCATCTACCCCGATTACGTGGAAATCTGCAAAGGCTTCGGCGTGCCCTGCGAGCGCGTCATCCATAAAAAAGACCTCGATGCCGCGCTCAAGCGCATGCTCGATGCCAAAGGGGTCTACGTCCTCGACGTTATGACACCTTACACCGAGCACGTCCTGCCCATGATTCCCACCGGCAAGACGTATAAAGACATCATCACCGAGTAATTCCCGGCCGCCGACTGCGGCGAAGTGACCATGCCCGAAGACGCCCCGACGCTGGACCTCAGCGCCCTTGATTTCCGTCCGGCCTGGGCCAAGGATCCGTCCGCTGCGCCCTCGGCCCCGCAGGAATTTCGCGAACCCCGCCCCGAGCGCGGCCCGTTCCAGCGTCCCGGCTTCCCGCGCGGGGGCAAACCCGGCGGGAAATTCGATGGACCGCGCCGCGGCGGACCCAAGCCGCACGGCAAGAAATTCGACGGCCCCCGCCGTGACGATGGTCCACCCGCGCCCCCTCCGCCCAATCCTTTCCCGTGGCTCCGCATCGCCTTCACCGCCACCGTCCCGGCCGTCGAAACCGTGGCCCAGCAAATCCGCCACACCGGCAAAACCTTCAGCCTTTTCGACATCGCGCGCATCCTCCTGCGCAATCCCGCGTCCTACACCATCGACCTCACCTCCGCCCCGAAACAAACCGAGGGTCCTTTCTATATCGTCGACGTCGACCACAGCGTGTGGCTGAAGCGCGAAGCCGCCGTGCGGCACCTGCTGAACAAAAAGCGCGACGAACTTTACCGCGCCGAGACCGTCGAGATCGAACCGCCCAAAGGAAATTTTCCCGTTGTCGCCGTCTGCGGAATGTCCGGCGCGCTCCTCGGTCCGCCCAACCACCACGACTTCGAGCGCAAACTCCGCGATCTTCATCGCGAGCGCTTCGCCCGTCTCGACTTCGAGACCTTCCGCGCGCGCCTCAAAATGGAACGCGATCCGGAAGTGATCGAAAAATGGCGCGCCGCCGCCTCCCGGGCGGTCGAATACTTCCCGCGCGAAGGCGAAAATCCCGAAAAGCTCATGGATCCGGCCGCCGTCGAGCGCCACTTCGACACCCACCACGCCGCCGCGCACATCAAGTTCGTCGACCTGGCCCCCGTGCCGGGCAATCCGAAGACCACCGCCGTCGATCCTGCCCTGGCCCCACTGCTCAACCACGCCCGCGACGAAGAGGAACGCTTCCCGCTGCGTCTCGCCCAAAGCCTGAGCCGCGCCCTCAGCGGAGCCGGATTACGTTTTTACAAAACCCCGAACCGCACCACCTTCGTCTCCGCCGCCCGCCCGCGGCACCTCAACCTCGAAGAAGTCCCGGTCAGTGACAGCATCAAAAAGATTCTCGAACTCATCCGCAGCAAAAAATCCCTCCGTCGCGCCCAGCTCGTCAATCTTCTCGCCCCCCCCAATCCCAACCCGCCCCCTGTAGCGGCGCCGTCCCCGGCGCCGGTCGTTTCCCCCGCACCCGAGCCACCCCTCCCTCCCGCCGCCCCGACAACCTCCGAACCGGCCAGCCCGCCCACCGAGCCAGACGCCCCGTCGAATCCCCCTCCCTCCAATGTAGCGGCGCCGTCCCCGGCGCCGGCCGTTCCGTCCGACCCACCGTCCTCTCCGACCCATAGTCCCTCCGAGTCAGAGGCCCCGGCGCCGGTCGTTCCCCCCGACCCCGCCCGCGAAGCCATCGTCAATGACCTCCTCTGGCTCACCCACGAAGGCTATGTCATAGAGTTCGCCGACGGCCGCCTCGAATCCGTCCCGCCCCCCAAACATCCCCCCAAAGCCCCGCCCGCGGAGGAAGCCCCCGTGGAAACTCCCGCCGACTCCGCCCCCGCAGCACCCGAGGAAACCCCTCCCGCCTGAGTCGGCGCGGGTGCCACCATGCAAGACACTGCGATGTCTATGACAAAGCTAAACGTATTATCGCGACCTGATGTCTGGATGCCGGCGCGCGCGTTCTGTCTCAGCCTGCTTTGCTGCGCGGCCGGCTGCGCGACCAACCCGAACAACGACGTCCTCATCGATCCCCTCAAGCAACGCCTCATCGCCCGGGAGGACATCGCGTTGCAGAATCTGCTCTTCGCGCGGGCTCCTGCTTACGGCTACGGGGGCGGCGGGGGCGGTAGTCATTCCTATTTGGACGCGCCTTATGACGGTCCGGCCGTCGAGCCTCCGTTGCCCGATCTGAATCTTCTCCCCGAAGACATGCCTCCTTGGGAGGAACTTCCCCAGACGCCCGCTCCCTCCGAATCCGCACCCCAACCAACACCGAACGAGCCGGCTCCGATGGAAGCCGAAGCCCCATCGTCAACCCCCTCCGAGTCGTGAAACCGCCACCTCTTGCCGCCGTCCTGGTCTTGCCCCTGCTCCTTTTGCTGCCCGGTTGCCTGGCCACGCGAACCGGCAGCCTTGAGGTCCTCAACCCCAAGCAAGCCTACGGTCAATCGCTCGCCGTGGTCGGCAACCTGCACGGCGAGAACGAGGCGATCGAGCAGCGTCTGGCCTCCGATCTTCGGACGGCGCTGTCCAAACGCGGACTGACCGTGTCCGACGATCCAGCCCAAGCCGATCTGGTCGTCGTCCCCACTTTGGGACGCATGCGCGAAAGATCAACCGC